>NZ_JBZWBG010000008.1:0-303891 GCF_058680555.1 Pseudomonas sp. YA1 | reverse complement strand
GCGAAGGAGCACATCACCCTGATGTGCGGCGGCGCCTACCTGACCCTCAAGGGCGGCAACATCGAGCTGGGCATGCCCGGCAACTTCGTGGTCAAGGCGGCGAAGCACAGTCATGTCGGTCCCGCTCATGCATCGACCAGCTTCAACGCCTGGGATTCGACACCGTTCGATGACCGGTATGTCCTGCGCGACGAAGCCACGCTGGAGCCGTTACCCAATATCGCCGTTGAAGTGATACGAGGCGATGGTGGTGTGGTGAAACTGATGACCGACAGCCAGGGCCGTTTACCCAAGCAACAACACCTGGCCATGGACCCGGTGCAGATACGCATCCTGGGCAAGGGCAGTCACAACAGCGACACGGAGTCCAACACATGAGCAGCGAACCGCTCGAGCCGAATCAGGATGTGATCATTCCTCGCTCTCGCGACAGTCTGGGACGGCCTGTCTACAAGGCGCAGTTGACCCGTACCGACAATCAGAGCGAAAAGGTGGCACTGGTTCGGCAGACCGCTCCCCTGCCGGTGATCTTCATTCCGGGGATCATGGGAACCAACCTGCGCAACAAGGCAGATAAAAGTGAGGTCTGGAGGCCGCCGAATGGTCTGCGGCCTCTGGGAGATTTCGCTGCCTCGTTTGGTGCGTTGTGGACTTGGGCCTGGAGGGGCCCAAAGGTCCGTCAAAAACTTCTGAGAGCCGAGAGAGTGGAAGTCGATGACCAAGGCACGATCGATGTCGGCCAGTCTGGCCTGGATGAAGAGGCTGCCCGCCTGCGCGGCTGGGGCAAGGTCATGCGCAGTGCGTACAACCCCGTCATGGGATTAATGGAGAGGCGACTGGATAACATCGTCAGCCGTAGGGAACTCCAGGCATGGTGGAATGACGAAGCCCTCTCTCCTCCTGGAGATCAGGGTGAGGAGCAGGGAAAGGTGGGGCCGATCGATGAAGAGGAATTGCTCAAGGCCAGCCGATACCAGTTCGACGTCTGGTGCGCCGGTTATAACTGGCTACAGTCCAATCGGCAGTCGGCGCTGGATGTACGCGACTACATCGAGAACACGGTGTGGCCCTTCTACCAGAAGGAGTATGGTCTCGATCCCGAGCAAATAAGTCGTATGAAAGTCATTCTGGTCACCCACTCTATGGGAGGGCTGGTGGCGCGTGCCTTGACGCAGTTGCACGGCTATGAGCGCGTATTGGGGGTGGTGCATGGCGTGCAACCTGCGACGGGTTCCTCGACCATCTACCATCATATGCGTTGTGGCTATGAAGGTATCGCACAGGTCGTGCTGGGACGAAATGCCGGTGAAGTGACAGCCGTTGTCGCCAACTCGGCCGGCGCGCTGGAGTTGGCCCCTAGCGCCGAATACCGGGAAGGACGTCCCTGGCTGTTTCTGTGCGACGCGCAAGGCCAGGTACTCAAGGATATTGATGGAAAGCCTCGGGCTTATCCGCAGAACCAGGATCCTTATGAAGAGATATACAAGAGCTCTACGTGGTATGGATTGGTGCCTGAACAAAATGCACAATATCTAGACTTATCAAACACTGAAAATAAAAAGAAAAATCCCAGGGTAATTTTTGAGAAGAAAATTGATGCTATTGCTGACTTTCATAATGAATTGGCTACGGCGGGCTACCACGTCGAAACCTATGTTCATTACGGTGCTGACGATAGCCGCCATAGTTGGCGTGATTTGATCTGGAAAGGTGACCCGACCCCTCTGGAAACCCCTGGCGCCACACTCAACGACGATGAGAACGGCACTTACAACAGTTGGTTCCGCCGGGGCTTGCCCACCATAGTGCAGGGTCCGCTGGAGGCGGGAAATCCACTGGACGCTTCCGGCAGCGGAGGTGACGAAACGGTACCGACCGACTCCGGCCAGGCGCCTGCCCTGGCAGGTGTCAAGGCCAGCTTTCGGCATGGCAGCAAGGGCAAGGGACAGGCCAATACCAAACGGGGCTATGAGCACCAGGAGAGTTACAACGATGCTCGTGCCCAATGGGCAGCGCTATATGGTGTGATCAAAATCACCCAGTTGGCGGATTGGCATCCTAATGACAAAGGAGGGACATGATGCATCCCCGTCGGTTGTTTGCTGTACTTGGGTTGGTGGTCTTGACCAGCATGACCAGTTGTACTTCGTTTTCTTCTTCTCGGAGCCCTTCCATGGACAAGACCGGATGGATCACTCATTGCTTTGGTCGCTTTCTGATTGATCTGCCGCCTGACGCGGTAATTAACGCCGGATACTATCTATGGGGCGACAACATCCAACGGCTAGATGGCACACCTGCTGAGCTAGCAGCCAGGATTGCCCATCGCGAGCAAGAGTTACGGAATGGCATTCATAAAAAAACAAAGGAGAGCATGTTTGTTCGGAGGGCGGAAGACAAGGCTGGAGCCATTAGCCTGTGGTCTTGGGATTCGAATGCTAGTTTGCTTTCTTATAGGGTTGACTCATATTTTGTGGCTCATCCCAAGGGAGAGGTTTTTCTATACTCAGGAGAAGTTACTCACGATAAAAAGAAGGAAGGGGAGGAAGCTATCAATGATATATCCCGAAGCCTTCGCTCTCGCGAGCCCAAAGAAGCTCCAACTGAGCCGGGCTTTTGCATTGATCATGCCTATATTGCAGGGGAGAGTTTTCAAGATGAAGAGTTTGGCGTAGGTGTTACCTTTCCCAATCACCCTGGTGCGCGCTTTGAATTCCGCTCCTCCACGGGATCTGAGCTAAACAGCCTTCTTGAGCGAGTCGACGGCTTCGTGCAGAACATGCTCGCTACGGTTGCTGGAGTCGAGAGATTGAGAAAGGGGAAGCACCCTGTGGGGAGCCTTCCGGGAGAGGAGTACTTGGTTGCGGGAAGCAACAAGGGACAGCGCGCCTACACATTCATGTGGGAGGTTCAAGGCAAGGAGGAATCGCTAACCGAGCCCAATCTTACTGCGGGACTGGCGGTACTGGAACGCAGCAATGAAAACGGTAAACCACCGCCCCCTGCCTTCAAATCGGACAAAGAGGCTTTGGAACTGTGGGACGCCATTGTCGATTCGATCCGCGTGCGCCCGACGTCTTCATCGCCGCGTGGCGGAAATGCCGGTCCTTCCCCTGCTCCGAAACCCGCTACGCCTGGCGGCCAAACGCTGGGTGATCACTATGTCTACGAGGAATTCCTCTCCAGCCTGAAGCCAAAAGACAGCTGGCTGGACGACCTATAGGAGCAACCCGCGATGGACATCATTCGCCTTGGCGACACCACCAGCCATGGAGGCACGGTGATTGAGGCGTTCGGCCAGACCGACCTCAACGGCAAGCCGATGGCCGGTGTAGGCCACCAAGTGGTTTGCCCCTTGTGCAAGGGAACCTTCCCCATTACCGAAGGTAGCGCCCTGCTGGATGTGAATGGGGTCCCGGTCGCGCTACATGGGATGAAAACAGCTTGTGGTGCCAGCCTGATTGCCAGTGGCCCGTTGGGCGCTGCCGAAAGCTGAAAAAGGGGGACGTTCGATATGCCGAACGACTTCGGCGACCTCCTTCGTGCCTCTCCTGTAGAACGCTCAGGAAAACTCCGCCGGCTTCTTGCCCAGCATGACCTGCCCCGAGCCTTGGCACCTTGGCCAGTCTGCCGTTGTGCACTCCAGCAAGCGCTGGCGGCATTCTCTTTGCTCGTTGAGCGTCTCCATTGCCGCCAGGATCTACTGGCGCTCAGATAGCCGGTTGCTCTCGCGCACGTCGCTGCTTGTAGTCGCCAATGCAAGCAGGCGTTCCGCAAAGACCCATGGCTGATCCCGGGCGACAGGGTTCAAGGCCTTGCTGCACCGGGCTTGCGCTCACTGAGGTAGGGGTCGCTGAAAACTCCCAGCGGCTAGAGCACGTCGGCTATCCGACCAATGTCGTACACCGCCGGGCGTCCCGGGGGTAGCCGGCGCCAGTTCTATGGATACAGTGGAAGCAGCTCTGGAAAGCCTGTAGTAGACCGATTGGTCAACTACAAAAAATTACTTTGTATACAAAAAATCGATTGAATCGAGCACACAACGGGGATATAAAACACCCCACCGCATCGCCCTGAAGCCTGGGGTGGATGTTCGGCCAGAAATACCCGGCCGCCGGAACCTGCCTTTTCCGGTGTCCGCCTGCGACTGACAACAATAAAAACGCCTGAGGTGTTGCATGTCCGTGGTAACTGATCGCCGCATCCCCGACTCGCCCGTAGACCAGCGCCTGCCTCTGACGCAGCTGCTGCTGGTGGGCTTCCAGCATGTGCTGCTGATGTACGGTGGCGCCGTCGCCGTGCCTCTGATCGTCGGCCAGGCGGCCGGCCTCTCGCGCGAGGAAATCGCCTTCCTGATCAACGCCGACCTGCTGGTCGCCGGCATCGCCACCCTGGTCCAGTCGCTGGGCATCGGCCCGATGGGCATCCGCATGCCGGTGATGATGGGCGCCAGCTTCGCCGCCGTCGGCAGCATGGTGGCGATGGCCGGGATGCCCGGCGTGGGCATCACCGGGATCTTCGGCGCGACCATCGCCGCCGGCTTCTTCGGCATGCTCATCGCCCCCTTCATGTCGCGCATCGTGCGTTTCTTCCCGCCGCTGGTGACCGGCACGGTGATCACCTCGATCGGCATGTGCCTGTTCCCGGTAGCGATCAACTGGGCCGGCGGCGGCAAGGGCGCGGAAGACTTCGGCTCCCTGCACTTCCTGTTCCTCTCCAGCCTGGTGCTCTGCACCATCCTCCTGATCAACCGCTTCATGCGCGGTTTCTGGGTCAACATCTCGGTGCTGATGGGCATGGGCCTGGGCTACGCGATCGCCGGCGGCATGGGCATGGTCGACCTCGGCGGTCTGGCCGAGCGCCCCTGGTTCGACATCGTCACCCCGCTGCACTTCGGCGCGCCGACCTTCGACCTGGCGCCGATCCTGTCGATGTGCCTGGTGGTAGTGATCATCTTCGTCGAGTCCACCGGCATGTTCCTCGCCCTGGGCAAGATCACCGGCCGCGAGATCACCCCGACCGAACTGCGCCGCGGCCTGCTCTGCGACGCCGGCGCCTCGTTCTTCGCCGGTTTCCTGAACACCTTCACCCATTCCTCGTTCGCCCAGAACATCGGCCTGGTGCAGATGACCGGGGTGCGCAGCCGCTACGTCACGGTGGCCGCCGCCGGTTTCCTGATCCTCCTCAGCATGCTGCCCAAGGCCGCCTTCCTGGTCGCCTCGATCCCGCCGGCGGTACTCGGCGGCGCCGGCATCGCCATGTTCGGCATGGTCGCCGCCAGCGGCATCCAGATCCTCCACGAGGCCAACATCACCGACCGCCGCAACCAGTTGCTGGTGGCGGTAAGCATCGGCATGGGCATGGTGCCGGTGGTGCGCCCGGACTTCTTCGCCCGCCTGCCGGTCTGGATGGAGCCGATCACCCATAGCGGCATCGCCATGACCGCGATCTGGGCGGTGGTGCTGAACCTGCTGTTCAACATCCTCAGCCGCAACGACCGCAGCCACTTGTGCGGCAGCCACGCGCCGGCGCCCAAGCACTCCTGACTCCCTGGCGGACCGGCGACACTCCCGGTCCGCCCTTCCGTCGGGCCGGACTTCGTCCGGCTTCTTTTTTTTCCGCTCGCGGTCCGCACCACTCAGTCCCGCCGAAGGAAAGGCCCCGCCTTGCGCTCCAGCAGATGCAGCAATTCCGCCTGCATGTAGGCGTAGTCGTCCGGGATATCCAGGCAGACCAGGCGCTTGCCTTTCATCGCCGCGGCGTGCCGGCGCAGCAGCGCCTGCCGGTGGCGGCGCTCCATGACGACGACCAGCGTCGCCCACTCCAGTTGCTCCCGCTCCAGAGGCGTCTCGGCGTCCGCCGCCAGCCCGGCGGAATCGGTCTCGACGCCCGGCCAGTCGGCGAACAGCCGTTCGGCGCTGGGACTACGCAGGCGGTTGCGGCTGCAGATGAACAGGACCCGGTGCATGGGAGGCTTTCCTTTACTGGCGCGGCAGGCAGCATGACTTCTTCGCCGCGTTTCGGCGTTGCGCCGCGTCGCTTTTCCAGGGACGGGGCAGCGAGCGGTGCGTGCCGGAACACGGTCGCCCGGGTGGCATGGGAGAGGAAGCGGCGGATGGCGCCGTTGGTGCCATCGCCCCAGGAGGATACCGTCAGCCGCCGGTCATGCTCATGAAACGCAGCACCTGGACCTGCTCCTGGGCGTCGAAGTGATGCCGCTCCGGCTTCAGGTTCAGCGCCGCCACCAGTGCCGCGCTCAGGCGCTCGCGGTCGCCGGGATGGCTGCGCAGCAGTTCGCGCAGGTCGAGCGCCCCCTCGTGGCCGAGGCAGAGCACCAGCTTGCCCTCGGCGGTGACGCGCACGCGGTTGCAGTCGCCGCAGAAATTATTGCTGTGAGGTGAAATGAAGCCGATCCGGCTGGGCTCGTCGCCGATCTGGTAATACCGCGACGGTCCTCCGCTGCGCGCCAGGCTCGGGGTCAGCGGCCAGCGGCGCTCGATGATCGCGCGGACTTCGTCGCTGGTGCAGAGGGTCAGCTCGCGACGGTGACTGGTGATGCTACCCAGCGGCATTTCCTCGATGAAACTGATGTCCAACTGGTTGGCCAGGGCGTACTCGACCAGGTCGAGGATCTCGTCGTCGTTGCGGCCCTTCTGTACCACGCAGTTCAGCTTGATCCGCTCGAAACCGGCTTCGCGCGCCGCCTGGATGCCGTCCAGCACCTGCTCCAGGCGATCGCTGCGGGTGAAGGCGGCAAAGCGTTCGCGCTGCAGCGAGTCGAGGCTGACGTTGAGGCGGCGGACGCCGGCGGCCTTCAGCTCGGCGGCACGCTCGCGCAGTTGCGAACCGTTGGTGGTGATCGCCAGGTCTTCCAGTTCCGCACGCTGCCCCAGGCGTGCCAGCAGGCCGGTGATGCCCTTGCGCACCAGCGGCTCGCCGCCGGTGATACGAATGCGCCGCACGCCGAGGCCGATGAAGGCGTCGGCCACCGCGTACAGTTCTTCCAGGCTGAGGACCTGGTCGCGGGGAAGGAACTGCATGTCTTCGCTCATGCAGTAGGTGCAGCGGAAGTCGCAGCGATCCGTCACCGACAGGCGCAGGTAGGTGATGCGACGGCCGAAGGGATCGACCAGGCGGGAATCGGACATAGTGACTCGTTCTGTTCCGGGGGGCTCGCCCGGCGCTCGGTGGGTGAGTGCGAGCGGGCGACTCGATACCCCTAACGAATACTCCAAATACCGGGAAATGTATAGGGCAAATGAACCGGCGGGTCAGGATTTCCCGGGCCTCCGCCTCGCTCGCACCTTGCTTGAGGGGCGCTCCGGGCGGGTGCTACCATCCTCGGCTTCCTGCCGCCGTTGCAGCAATGAAGAACAAGGACTGATGACCAGCATCCGCGAGCGCAACAAGCGCCTGATCCTCCGCGCCGCCAGCGAGGAATTCGCCGACAAGGGCTTCGCGGCGACCAAGACCAGCGACATCGCCGCCCGCGCCGGCCTGCCCAAGCCCAACGTCTACTACTACTTCCAGTCCAAGGAAAACCTCTATCGCTGCGTGCTGGAAAGCATCGTCGAGCCGCTGCTGCAAGCGTCGGCGCCGTTCCGCGTGGAAGACGACCCGCTGCTCGCCCTGCCCGCCTACATCCGCTCGAAGATCCGCATATCCCGCGAGCTGCCGCATGCCTCCAAGGTCTTCGCCAGCGAGATCATGCACGGCGCGCCGCACCTGCCGAAGGAATACCTCGACGAACTGAACGCCCAGGCCCAGCGCAACGTCACCTGCCTGCAGACCTGGATCGACCGTGGCCAGCTCGCCCCGGTGGACCCGCATCACCTGCTCTTCGCCATCTGGGCGGCGACCCAGACCTATGCCGACTTCGATTGGCAGATTTCCATCGTCACCGGCAAGGAACAGCTCAGCGACGCCGACTACGACGCTGCGGTGGAAACCATCACCCGCCTGGTCCTGAAAGGCTGCACGCCCGACGGGCAATCCGGCAAGAGCGCCGGCCGGCTTCGGCCGCTGCCGCTCTGACCCGCCGCGGCGCGCTCAATCGCGTGCCGCCCCGCCCCAGCGCCGGCTTCGCACCGAGCGGCGTGACGCGGTATTCGACCCGCGGCGGCAGCTCCGCATACACCTCGCCTGGACGCTATCGGCGGAGTTGCTCGAGCACGGTATCCGGGTCAACGCCCTGAGCCCGGGGCCGACCCGGACGCCAGCGCTGGACAAGGCCGCTACCGATCTCGAGGCCGCCCAGGCGCTGAGGGAGAAGATTGCCCGGGACGCCTGGGGGAGCCGCTGGAGATCGCCAGTGCCGCGCTATTCCTGGCCTCGAACGAGCCCCGCTGCAGGTATGGCACGGAGAGCCTGGTGGATGGCGGCGTACGCCACCTGAAGAAGGGAACGAAGGCCCGGTCCTGGTGAGCGGGCCGCAAGCTCAACCGGCGTCGGGCACCAGCCCGACCGCCAGCACGCCCTGGATCGCGCATTGCTCGTCGATATCCGAGGTATCGCCGCTGATACCGACCGCGCCGACCACCTCTGCCTTGTCGTTGCGAATCAACACCCCGCCCGGCGCCGGAACCAGATTGCCATGGGCCAGGGTGTTCACCGCGGAAATGAACGAAGGCCGCTGCTGTGCATCCGCCGCCAGCAGCCGCGACGACTTGCCCAGGGCCACGGCGCCCCAGGCCTTGCCGATGGCGATCTGCGGTCGCAGCATGCTGGCGCCGTCCTCGCGCTGCAGCGCCACCAGGTGGCCGCCAGCATCGAGCACCGCGATGGTCAGGGGCGCGGTGGACAGCTCGCGCCCCACCGCCAGCGCCTGGCGGGTAATGCCCAGCGCGGTTTCCAGACTGATGGTGGTCATGGTCGTTCCTCTCGAGTTGTTAAGGCTAGAAATCGGGAAACCACCCGCGATGCGGGCGCGTTCGAAAATTTGTACCCAATCTAGTAGCCGACCGGCCCTACGAAAGCAACATTCCAGAACAATATGAACATAATTTTGTATACATTTTTTCAAACGCTGGTTTTATAAGCCTGCTAACAAAAATGGTAATTCATTGTTTTCATTATGGAAAAATTGATTTCAGCGGCTTTTTCCAGCGTATACAACCCATCTTGACCTTGCGCTGCCCCTCTGCCTAGAATCGTTCCAACTTTTGTACACAATTAGTATAAGAACGAGGAACAAAACGATGGCCAGAATGAGAGCAATCGAAGCCGCCGTACTGGTGATGCGCCGCGAAGGCGTGGATACCGCGTTCGGCGTCCCCGGTGCCGCGATCAACCCCATGTACGCCGCGCTGAAGAAGATCGGCGGCATCGACCATGTCCTGGCCCGTCACGTCGAAGGCGCCTCGCACATGGCCGAGGGCTACACCCGTACCAAGGCCGGCAACATCGGCGTCTGCATCGGCACCTCCGGCCCTGCCGGCACCGACATGATCACCGGCCTCTACTCCGCCTCCGCCGACTCCATCCCGATTCTCTGCATTACCGGCCAGGCACCGCGCGCCCGCCTGCACAAGGAAGACTTCCAGGCGGTCGACATCTCCAGCATCGCCGCGCCGGTGGCCAAGTGGGCGACCACCGTGCTGGAACCGGCCCAGGTCCCCTACGTATTCCAGAAGGCCTTCCAGCTGATGCGCAGCGACCGGCCCGGCCCGGTACTGATCGACCTGCCGTTCGACGTACAGATGGCCGAGATCGAGTTCGACATCGACGCCTACGAGCCCCTCCCGGTGAGCAAGCCGAAGGCCACCCGGGTCCAGGCCGAGAAGGTCCTGGCCATGCTCGACGAAGCCGAGCGCCCGCTGCTGGTGGCCGGCGGCGGCATCTTCAACGCCGACGCCGCCGAGCGCTTCCGCGAATTCGCCGAGCTGACCGGCATCCCGGTGATCCCGACCCTGATGGGCTGGGGCGTAATCCCCGACGACCACCCGCAGATGGCCGGCATGGTCGGCCTGCAGACCTCGCACCGCTACGGCAACGCCACCCTGCTGGAATCCGACCTGGTGCTCGGCATCGGCAACCGCTGGGCCAACCGCCACACCGGCAGCGTCGAGGTCTATACCGAAGGTCGCCGCTTCATCCATGTCGACATCGAACCGACCCAGATCGGCCGGGTGTTCATGCCCGACCTGGGCATCGTCTCCGACGCCGGCGCCGCCCTCGACGCATTCCTCGAAGTGGCCCGCGAGTGGAAGGCCGCCGGCAAGCTGAAGTCGCGCGCCGCCTGGCTGGAAAGCTGCCAGCAGCGCAAACGCACGCTGCAGCGCAAGACCCACTTCGACAACGTGCCGGTGAAACCGCAGCGCGTCTACGAAGAGATGAACGAGTTCTTCGGCAAGGATGCCTGCTACGTCAGCACCATCGGCCTGTCGCAGATCGCCGGCGCACAGTTCCTCCATGTCTACCAACCGCGCCACTGGATCAACTGCGGCCAGGCCGGCCCGCTGGGCTGGACCATTCCCGCCGCGCTGGGGGTGGTCAAGGCCGACCCGAGCCGCCAGGTGGTGGCGCTCTCCGGCGACTACGACTTCCAGTTCATGATCGAGGAACTGGCGGTCGGCGCGCAGTTCAAGCTGCCCTATATCCACGTACTGGTGAACAACTCCTACCTGGGCCTGATCCGCCAGGCGCAGCGCGGCTTCGACATGGACTATTGCGTGCAGCTGGCCTTCGACAACATCAACGCCCCCGAGCTGGAAGGCTACGGCGTCGACCACGTCGCGGTGGTCGAGGGCCTGGGCTGCAAGGCGATCCGGGTGTTCGACCCGAACGAGATCGGCGCCGCCCTGGCCAAGGCCCGCGAACTGATGCAGCAGCACCAGGTGCCGGTGGTGGTCGAGGTGATCCTGGAGCGCGTCACCAACATCTCCATGGGTACCGAGATCAACGCCATCAACGAGTTCGAGGAACTGGCCGAGAAAGGCGCCGACGCGCCGACCGCCATCTCGCTGCTCGACTGATCGCCGGCCTTTCCCGGAGGCGCGGACGGTGCGTGCGGCACCCCGCCCCCGGCGAAAGGCCTCCCGAACGTTTGACCGAACGATAGGAGCAAGACATGCCCCGTTTCTGCGCCAACCTGTCCATGCTGTTCACCGAGGTGGATTTCCTCGAACGCTTCGACGCCGCCGCCAAGGCCGGCTTCGCCGGCGTCGAGTACCTCTTCCCCTATGACGTCGAGGCCGAGGCGATCAAGGCCCGCCTGGAAGCCAACGGCCTGGAGCAGGTGCTGTTCAACCTGCCGGCCGGCGACTGGGCCAAGGGCGAGCGCGGCATCGCCTGCCACCCGGATCGGGTCCAGGAGTTCCGCGAGGGGGTCGACAAGGCCATCGCCTACGCCAGGGTGCTGGGCAACCGCCAGGTGAACTGCCTCGCCGGGATCCGGCCGCAGGGGCACGACTGTGCCAGCGTCGAGAAGACCTTCGTCGACAACCTGCGCTACGCCGCCGACAAGCTGGAAGCCGCAGGCATCCGCCTGGTCATGGAGATGATCAACACCCTCGACATCCCCGGCTTCTACCTGCAGAACACCCGCCAGGCCCTGGAGATCCGCGACAAGGTCGGCAGCGCCAACCTGTTCCTGCAATACGACATCTATCACATGCAGATCATGGAAGGCGACCTGGCCCGCACCCTGGAAAACCAGTTGGCGGCGATCAACCACGTGCAACTCGCCGACAACCCCGGCCGCCACGAACCGGGCACCGGCGAGATCAACTACCGCTTCCTCTTCGAGCACCTGGACCGCATCGGCTACCAGGGCTGGATCGGCTGCGAGTACAAGCCGGCCACCACCACCGAAGCCGGCCTCGGCTGGATGAAGACGCACAACGTCGTCTGATCCGCACCCACGAACAAGACGCTCCCGCCTCCCTGCGCGGAGCCACTCGACAGACAGAACCAGGAGACACTCTCATGGCCAAGATCGGATTCATCGGCACCGGAATCATGGGCAAGCCCATGGCGCAGAACCTGCAGAAGGCCGGCCACAGCCTGTTCCTTTCCACCCACCACGACGCCGCTCCGGCCGACCTGCTGGAGGCCGGCGCCATTGCCCTGGCCAACCCGAAGGAAGTGGCCCAGGAAGCCGAGTTCATCATCGTCATGGTGCCGGACACCCCGCAGGTCGAGGATGTGCTGTTCCGCAAGGACGGTATCGCCGAGGGCGTCGGCCCGAACAAGGTGGTGATCGACATGAGTTCGATCTCCCCCACCGCCACCAAGGGCTTCGCCGAGAAGATCAAGGCTACCGGCGCGCAGTACCTGGACGCCCCGGTCTCCGGCGGCGAGGTCGGCGCCAAGGCGGCGACCCTGAGCATCATGGTCGGCGGCTGCCCGAACACCTTCGAACGCGCCCTGCCGCTGTTCCAGGCGATGGGCAAGAACATCACCCGCGTCGGCGGCAACGGCGACGGCCAGACCGCCAAGGTGGCCAACCAGATCATCGTCGCGCTGAACATCCAGGCGGTCGCCGAGGCCCTGCTGTTCGCCGCCCGCAACGGCGCCGATCCGGCCAAGGTGCGCGAGGCGCTGATGGGTGGCTTCGCCTCCTCGCGGATCCTCGAGGTGCACGGCGAACGCATGGTCAAGGGCACCTTCGACCCGGGCTTCCGCATCAGCCTGCACCAGAAGGACCTCAACCTGGCCCTGGCCGGCGCCCGCGAGCTGAACCTGAACCTGCCCAACACCGCCAACGCCCAGCAGGTGTTCAGCACCTGCGCGGCCATCGGCGGCAGTAACTGGGACCACTCGGCGCTGATCAAGGGCCTGGAGCACATGGCCAACTTCTCGATCCGCGACGAGTGATCCGCAGTCCGCGCGGGCCGTCACCCCGCGCGGAGCGACGAACCCCTTTTCGAAGGGCTCGGGGAGAGGAACGGTCGGCGAACTCCGGTGTTCGCCGCCGCCCTCTTCCTTCCCCGCCCACAAGGCGGGGTAAAGGAAGCGAACGCCCGGCCGGGAGATTCACGGCCTCTGCGTCCGGGCGCCTCGCTTCCATTCCCCAGTTCCCGCCGGCGCGGGTGCTGCGGAATGGAAGCGTCGACGACGCTGCGACCGCCGGCCCGACCGGCGGCACGACAACAAGAAATTCGGAGCCTGTCATGAGTACCGATCCACGCGCCTTTCTCACCGAGCTGTTCAATACCGCGGTGGCAGCCGGCCATCCCTACCAGGTGCTGGCCGACCACCTGCCGGAAGATCGCAGCGGGCGCGCCATCGTCATCGGTGCCGGCAAGGCCGCCGGAGCCATGGCCGAAGTGGTGGAGAAGCACTGGCAGGGCGAGATCCAGGGCCTGGTAGTGGCGCCTTACCGCTACGGCGCGCAATGCAGTCGCATCGAGGTGGTGGAAGCCTCCCATCCGGTGCCCGACGACGCCGGCGAGCGCGTCGCCCGTCGCGTGCTGGAACTGATCAGCGGCCTGAACGAGAGCGACCGGGTGATCTTCCTTCTCTCAGGCGGCGGCTCCGCACTGCTTTCGCTGCCTGCCGAAGGCATTGGCCTGGCGGACAAGCAGGCGGTGAACAAGGCGCTGCTCAAGTCCGGCGCCGCCATCGGCGAGATGAACTGCGTGCGCAAGCACCTCTCGGCGATCAAGGGCGGTCGCCTGGCCAAGGCCTGCTGGCCGGCCAGCGTCTATACCTACGCGATTTCCGACGTTCCCGGCGACGAGGCCACGGTGATCGCCTCCGGCCCCAGCGTCGGCGACCCGACCACCTCCGCCGACGCCCTGGCGATCCTCAGGCGCTACGCCATCGACGTGCCGCAGAACGTCCTCGACTGGCTCGCCGACCCACGTTCGGAAACCGTCAAGCCCGACGACCTGTACCTGGCGCGCAGCCACTTCCAGTTGATCGCCACGCCACAGAACGCCCTCGACGCAGCAGCGGTGAAGTGCCGCGCGGCCGGCTTCTCGACGCTGATCCTCGGCGACCTGGAGGGCGAGGCGCGGGAAGTCGCCAAGGTCCACGCCGGCATCGCCCGGCAGATCCGCAAGCACGGCCAGCCGCTGGCGGCGCCCTGCGTGATCCTCTCCGGCGGCGAGACCACCGTCACCGTGCGCGGCAACGGTCGCGGCGGACGCAACGCCGAGTTCCTCCTCAGCCTCACCGCCGAGCTAAAGGGCGAACCGAACATCTGGGCCCTGGCCGGCGACACCGACGGCATCGACGGCTCGGAAGACAACGCCGGCGCGCTGATGACGCCCTGCTCCCATGCCCGCGGCGAAAAGGCCGGGCTGAAGATCCGCGACGAGCTCGACGACAACAACGGCTACGGCTATTTCCAGACCCTCGGCGACCTGCTGGTGACCGGACCGACCCGCACCAACGTGAACGACTTCCGCGCCATTCTCATCCTCGAGTCCTGACATGACAGCCGACAAGAAAGCCAAGATCCTCGCCACCCTCGGCCCGGCCACCCGCAGCCGCGACGATATCCGTGCCCTGGTGGAGGCCGGCGCCAACCTGTTCCGCCTGAACTTCAGCCACGGCGACTACGCCGATCACGCGCAGCGCTTCGCCTGGGTGCGCGAGGTGGAAGCGGAACTGAACTACCCGATCGGCGTGCTCATGGACCTGCAGGGTCCGAAGCTGCGGGTCGGCCGCTTCGCCGCCGGTGCCGTGCAATTGCAGCGCGGGCAGACCTTCACCCTCGACCTCAGCGACGTCCCCGGTGACGAGCGGCGGGTCAACCTGCCGCATCCGGAGATCATCCATGCCCTGGAGCCGGGTATGAGCCTGCTGCTGGACGACGGCAAGATCCGCCTGGAAGTGGTCAACTGCCACAGCGACGCCATCGAGACCCGCGTGGCGGTGGGTGGCGAGCTGTCCGATCGCAAGGGCGTCAACGTGCCGGAAGCGGTGCTGCAACTCAGCCCGCTGACCGACAAGGACCGCCGCGACCTGGCCTTCGGCCTGGAACTGGGGGTCGACTGGGTGGCGCTGTCCTTCGTGCAACGCCCGGAGGACATCGACGAGGCCCGTGGGCTGATCGGCGACAAGGCCTTCCTCATGGCCAAGATCGAGAAGCCCAGCGCGGTGAGCGCCATCGAGGCGATCGCCGAGCGCGCCGACGCGATCATGGTGGCGCGCGGCGACCTCGGCGTAGAGGTGCCGGCGGAGAGCGTGCCGGGCATCCAGAAACGCATCGTCCAGGTCTGCCGCCAGCTCGGCAAGCCGGTGGTGGTGGCCACCCAGATGCTCGAGTCGATGCGCTTCTCCCCCGCCCCGACCCGCGCCGAGGTGACCGACGTAGCCACCGCGGTGGGCGCCGGCGCCGACGCGGTGATGCTCTCGGCGGAAACCGCTTCCGGACAATACCCTCGCGAGGCGGTAGAGATGATGGCGAAGATCGTCCGCCAGGTGGAGGCCGAGCCGGACTACCACGTCCAGCTCGAGGTCAACCGTCCGCAGCCCGACGCTACCGTCTCCGATGCGATCAGCTGCGCGATCCGCCGGGTCAGCCGGATCCTCCCGGTGGCGGTGCTGGTGAACTACACCGAGTCGGGCAACTCGACCCTGCGCGCCGCCCGCGAGCGGCCCAAGGCGCCGATCCTCAGCCTGACCCCGAACCTGCGCACCGCGCGGCGACTGACCGTGGCCTGGGGCGTGTATTCGGTGGTCAACGAGCAACTGGCGCACGTCGACGAGATCTGCTCGACCGCCCTCGACATCGCCCTGGCCCAGCGCATGGCGCGCCGCGGCGACACCGTGGTGGTCACCGCCGGCGTACCGTTCGGTCGCCCCGGCTCGACCAACATGCTGCGCATCGAGACCGTGGCGCCGCCGCTGGGAGGCCTCTGAAGCAACGAGTTCGGTCCGGCCCGCGCCGTCCCCCCGGGCATGCGGGTCGGGCCACCCTTGTCTCTCTCGGATGGATGGGGCCGGAAATACGGGGCCGCGTCTCCATCCATCCGGGAAAGACCTTCTTGTCGGACCATGGCCTCCCTCGCGCACTCCCATGCAGGCCATGGACATTCAAGGCCTCCGGTTCAACTCCTGCCGGAGGTCTTTTTTTCTTCTTGGAACGCCCTGCATGCATGACCCTCGCCTGGCCTTCTCGTCCGGGGTGCGTCGCCTCCGCTACCGGCCCTACAATGACCACCCCCGCCCCTCGCGCAGGCCTGGCATCTCCGTGCCTGCCGAGCGGCCCTTGCCGCACTGACCGCCATGCCCCTGCAACCTCTCCTCAATGCATCCCGAATCCTCCTGCGCGGCATCAGCCAGGTGTTCCTCCAGGGCGACCCACGCCTGGGCCTGGCCTGTCTGCTGGCGATCGCCGTCGGCGCGCCGCCGCTGCTCGCCGGCGCCCTCCTTGGCGGCGCCCTCGGCCCGTTGCTGGCGCGCCTGTTGCGTTGCGCCGACAGCGACATCGAGGCCGGGCTGTACGGTTACAACGCCGTGCTGATCGGCATGCTGCTGGCATTCCGCTTCGCCTGGTCGCCGGGACTGGTGTCGCTGGTAGCGCTCGGCTGCCTGGCCAGCGTGGCGTTGCAGCGCCTGTTCCTGCATGGGCTGCGCCGACGCCGCTGGCTACCGCCCTATACCCTGGGCTTCGTCCTCAACGGCTGGTGGCTGGTGCCCCTCGGCGCCTGGCTAGGCCTGGCCCCGGCGGCCCATGGCGGCTGCTTCAGCTGCGCCTGGAGCGGCACGGCGGAGCTGGCGGCGCTAACGCTGGGGATCGGCGAGATCATCTTCCTCGGTGAACCGCTGGCAGGGCTGCTGGTCTGGCTCGGCCTGCTGCTGGTCTCGCGTCCCTCGGCCGCCTGGGCCCTCGCCGGCGCCGCGGCCAGCCTGCCGCTGGCCTGGCTGCTGGGCTACGACTGGGCGAGCGCGCTCGCCGGGCTCTACGGCCTGAACGCCGCTCTTGCCGGGCTGGCCCTGGCCTTGCGCTACCGCAGCGTCTGGCCGCCACTGCTCGGCATGGGCCTGGCGGTGGCGCTGCAACCGCTGTTCGGCCTGCTCGGCCTGCCGGCGCTGACCGCACCGTTCATCCTCGCCTGCCTGCTCTGCATTGGCGGCGAGCGCCTTTACCTGCGCCTGGCCGGCAGCCTCGGCGCGCGCCTCGGCCGGCGGCGCTCCTGAGCGGGGAACGCTGGCGCCGGCGGGCTAGTCTGGTAAGGTGCCGCATCCATCATCAGGAGCCACGATGAGCGCACCCGACAGCTGGCGCGAACGCCTCTACATCGTCATCTTCCAGACCGACACCCGCGACGGCCGGCGCTTCGACAGCGCGCTGCTGCTGGTGATCCTGGCCAGCCTGCTGGTAGTGATGATCGACAGCATCGACGAGATCCACCAGGACTACGGCGACCTGCTGGCCTACATCGAATGGGGCTTCACCGGTATCTTCCTGGTGGAATACCTGCTGCGCCTGTACTGCTCGCCCAAGCCGCTGCGCTATGCCTTCAGCTTCTACGGCCTGGTCGACCTGCTGGCGATCCTCCCCGGCTTCCTCGCCCTGCTCTACCCCGACGCCCAGTACCTGCTGATCGTCAGGGTGATACGCATGCTGCGGATCTTCCGTGTGCTCAAGCTGCGCCAGTACCTGAGCCAGGCCAATTTCCTGCTCACCGCCCTGCGCGGCAGCAAGCAGAAGATCATCGTGTTCTTCCTCACCGTGATGACCCTGGTCACCGTGTTCGGCGCGCTGATGTACGTGGTCGAAGGCCCGGAGCACGGTTTCACCAGCATCCCCCGCGGCATCTACTGGGCGATCGTCACCCTGACCACGGTCGGCTTCGGCGACATCACCCCGAAGACCCCGCTCGGCCAGGCCATCGCCAGCCTGGTGATGCTCACCGGCTACTCGATCATCGCGGTGCCCACCGGGATCTTCACCGCCGAACTCGCCACCGCGATGCGCCAGGACCCGGCCAACCTGCTGCAGCGGGATTGCCCGGTGTGCCGCAAGGCGACCCACGAAGTGCAGGCGGCATTCTGCTGCCGCTGCGGCAACCCGTTGTTCCCTCGCGAGGAAGGCAGCCATGAGAAGTCTTGACCGGCAGCGCTGGGACGCCCTCTGGCAGCGACTCGGCGGCAACCCGCCGGCGGATGCCTTCGACGCGCTGCTGGCGGCCTATGGCGGGGCCGACCGGCACTACCACAGCGATCGCCACATCCTCGCCTGCCTGGAGCACTTCGACCGCTGGCGCCAACTGGCGCGGCGGCCGGACCTGGTGGAGCTGGCGTTGTGGACCCACGACCTGGTCTACGACACCCAGCGCCAGGACAACGAGGCCGCCAGCGCCGCCAGCACCGAGCGCTGGCTCGACCAGGCCGGGCTGGCGGCGCTGCGGCCGGCCCTGCGCGAACTGATCATGGCCACCTGTCACCAGGCGCCGCCGGGAGACGCCGACGCAGCCCTGGTGGTGGATCTCGACCTCGCCATCCTCGCCGCGCCGGCGCCGGTCTACGCACGCTACGAGGCGGACGTCCGCGCCGAATACGCCTGGGTGCCGGAACCGCTGTTCCGCGCCGGGCGCGGCAAGTTGCTGCGCCAGTTGCTGGAGCAACCGGCGCTGTACCACTGCGAACCGCTGCGGCAGCGCTGGGAGGCCGCCGCCCGCGCCAACCTGCGCGGTGCCCTGGAGCGCCTGGAACAGCCGGCCTGAGCCGCACGGGAAAATTTCTTCGCGCCGCTTAACCCGTCTTTCACCGCGCTTGCGTCTCAGGCAGCAGGAAGGGACCGCACGCACGGGTTCCTCGCCCCTCCATCCGCCCAAGGAAGAGATCTCGTGAATCGACTCGCCGCCTCTCCGCTCCTGTTCGCCGGCCTGTTCGCCAGCGCTCCGTTGCTGGCCGCGCCACAAGCGGTCGACAGCCGCATCAGCGCGGTCACCGTCTACGCCGACCGTGCCGTGGTCACCCGCACCGCCCGCCTGCAATTGCCCAAGGGCCAGCATGAGATCGCCCTGGAGCAACTGCCCTTCCAGCTCGACGACGCCAGCCTGCGCGCGTCCCTCGGCGCCAGCGCCGCCGCCACCCTGCTCGACGTCAGCAGCGCCGCGCAACGGGTCGAGCGTCCGGACGACAATCGTGTGCAGCAGCTCGACCAGCAACTGCGCGAGATAGACCGGCAACTGCGGGAAATCCATGACCGCGGCAGCGTGCTCGAAGCGCAGAAGAAGTTCCTCGCCGACATCCAGAGCGGCAGCACCCAGCCCGGCAAGGATCGCCCCATGCCCGGCATCGACGAGCTGAAGAGCCTGCTGCAACTGACCGAAGGCAACCTCGAACGCCTGCTCGCCGAGCAGCGCCAGCTGGACGACCGCGCCGCCGAACTGGAACAGCGCAAGCAGCAGTTGCAGGAGCAGCGCGGCACCCTCAACGGCGACGGCAAGCGCTTCAAGCGCGCGGTCCTGCGGGTCGCCCTGGAGCAACCGGCACAGGTCGAGGTGAAGCTCGACTACACCCTGCGCGACGCCTCCTGGCAGCCGACCTACGACGCACGCCTGCGCGACGGCGCGAAGACCATCGAACTGACCTACCAGGGCCTGGTCCGGCAGAGCAGCGGCGAAGACTGGACCGACATCGACCTGACCCTCTCCACCGCCCGTCCGGCCCTGGGCGGCAACGTACCGCGGCTGAATCCCTGGATCGTCGACATCGACGCGCCCAACGCCTACTACGGTGCCGAGATGGCCATGCAGGACGCTCCGGCGCCCATGCCGCAAGCCGCGCCCATCGCCAGGACCTCGGCGAAGATGGCCATGCCGGCCTCGGCGCCGAAGCTGGCCGAGGCGCGGCTCGCCACCGCGGAGGTCAGCAGCGGAGCCGCCAGCGCCTCTTTCCACATCCCCGTGCCGGCGACCCTGAACAGCGACGGCAGCGCGCAGAAGGTCACCATCGCCCGCCTGGAAATGCCGGCCAAGCTGCGCTACCTGGCGGCCCCGGCCCTGCGCGAAACCGCCTACCTGGAGGCGGAGACCCGCAACGACAGCGACTACCCGCTGCTCCCCGGCACCCTGAATACCTTTCTCGGCAACAGCTTCGTCGCCAGCGGCCATCTGCGCGGGGTGATGCCCGGGGAAAGCTTCGAACTGGCACTGGGCGCCGACGAGGGCATCGGCATCGAACGCAAGCTGGTCAAGCGCTACACCGACAGCAGCGGCCTGATCGGCAACCGCACGCGGGTCAACTACGAATTCCGCATCGACGTGCGCAACAACCACAAGAACGCCGAACGCGTGCAGTTCGAGGACCAGTTGCCGGTCTCGCGCAACGAGCAGATCCAGGTCACCTTGCTGGAACCCAAGGCGCAGGAAATCAAGCGCGAGGACGACGGCAAGCTGAAGTGGGACTGGACCCTGCAACCCGGCGAGAAACGCAGCGCCACCCTGAAGTTCAGCGTGGAGTATCCCAAGGACCTGGCGGTCAGCGGCCTCGACTAGCGCTGGCCAAAGCGCCGGCCGCGGCATAGGCTCGAGCGGGTAATAAGCAAAGCAGTTTTTGATATTTACCCTGCATATAACCCGACGTTATAGTCGAGCCACTACAACATGCCCAAAGGAACTGCCCTGTGAAACGACTGTTCAGCGCCTCCCTGCTGGCCGCCGGCCTGGCGCTCGGCGGCGCCGCTCACGCCGCCCAGCCCCTGCTCAACGTCTCCTACGACGTGATGCGCGACTTCTACAAGGAATACAACCCGGCCTTCCAGAAATACTGGAAAGCGGAGAAAGGCGAGAACATCACCATCCAGATGTCCCATGGCGGTTCCAGCAAGCAGGCGCGCTCGGTGATCGACGGTCTGCCCGCCGACGTCATCACCATGAACCAGGCCACCGACATCGACGCCCTCGCCGACAACGGCGGCCTGGTGCCGAAGGACTGGGCGACCCGCCTGCCGAACAACAGCGCGCCGTTCACCTCGGCCACCGTGTTCATCGTTCGCAAGGGCAACCCCAAGGCCCTGAAGGACTGGCCGGACCTGCTCAAGGACGGCGTCCAGGTAGTGGTGCCGAACCCCAAGACCTCCGGCAACGGCCGCTATACCTATCTCTCCGCCTGGGGCTACGTGCTGAAGAACGGCGGTGACGAGAACAAGGCCAAGGAATTCGTCGGCAAGCTGTTCAAGCAGGTACCGGTGCTCGACACCGGCGGCCGCGCCGCCACCACTACCTTCATGCAGAACCAGATCGGCGACGTACTGGTGACCTTCGAGAACGAAGCCGAGATGATCGCCCGCGAATTCGGCCGAGGCGGCTTCGAGGTGGTCTACCCGAGCGTGTCCGCCGAGGCCGAGCCCCCCGTGGCGGTGGTCGACAAGGTGGTCGAGAAGAAAGGCAGCCGCGCCCAGGCCGAGGCCTACCTGAAGTACCTGTGGTCGGACGAGGGCCAGACCATCGCCGCCAACAACTACCTGCGCCCGCGCAACCCGGAGATCCTCGCCAAGTTCGCCGACCGCTTCCCGAAAGTCGACTTCTTCTCGGTGGAGAAGACCTTCGGCGACTGGCGCAGCGTGCAGAAGACCCACTTCATCGACGGCGGCGTATTCGACCAGATCTACAGCCCCAACTGATCCCTCGCCGCTCGACGAAAAAGCCGGAAGCGCTCGCGCTTCCGGCTTTTTCATTCGGCTTGCAGTTCAGCCACTGCCGCCTCAGCGAAACTCGTGCTCCACCTCGGACCAGAGGCTCACCCGCTGTCCGCCGGCCTCGAAGAACTCCATCTCGCGGCGGATGCCGGCGCTGTCTCGCCAGCCCGGCAGGTCGAGGACGATCAGCTCTTCCAGGTGATCCATGTAGAAGGCGTCCACCGGCGCCCACAACCTGCCGATCGCCGCGCGGTCGAGATCGGCCAGGCACAGGTTGATCGGGTGGGACATGGAGACCTGGCTGAATACCACGTGGCCAGCGCGGACGATGGTCGCCGCGACCTCGTTGCAGGCACGGAAGCGCTGCTCGACCACCTCGGCGTCGGCATGGCTGTAGGGACAAGCTAGGAATATCTTGCGCATGGTTACCTCGTTGCGGAAAGCGACGCCGCGATGGCTCGCGGCGCTCGTCGGGGGATGTTTCAGGCTGCGTGCAGGGCGCTTTTTTCCGCCTCGTCATGCTCCTGCTCCTGCCGGGCATAGCGCTCGGCGGCAGGCACCGAGATGCGGATGGCGATGAATACCGCCAGCAGGCCGCCGAACAATTTGCCGAGCAGGATCGGCAGGATCAGCGTCGGCTGGAAGTTGGCGGTGAATGCCAGGTGATCGCCGATGGTGGCCTGGGCGCAGACGCCCAGGGCCACGCAAAGCACCTTGTCGCGAGCATTCATGTATTTGAACAGGTGGTAGGTGGCGATGATGTTCGCCAGCACCATGACAAAGGCGGTGGCGCCCGGCTGGGACAGCCCCAGGTAACGGCCGAGGACCGCCATCGGGCGCTTGCAGTAGCGCTGGAACAGGTAGCAGATGGGGAAGGTCCCGGCCAGCATGATGCCGATGTAGCCAGCGATCTCGATGGCGCGGAACAACTCTTTCTCGTCGGCGAACATCGGGTCGAAGCCCCAGCCGCCGAAGACCTTGGTGAAGACTCCGGTGAAGTGCTGGACAATGGAAAGCGCCAGGGCCATCTTGATGAACGCATCCATCACCTTGCCGAATACCAGGAACCCGGTGACCATCGCCGTCGCCCGGTACTTCAGGCCGGCGGCCAGCAGGAAGCAGAAGACGAACAGCGGCGCTAGCAGCCGAAGCATGCCGAGGAAGTCCAGCGACAGGTAGTGCAGGGCCGGCGAACCGGTCGATACCAGTTCGCGCACCGGGATGTGGTTGAGGGTAATCAGCAGCAACGCCGCCAGCACCGCGAACGGAATGCTGATCAACCCGGCCATCGCCCCCAGCGCCAGGTACTTGTGGTCCTTGCGCTCGAGCATGGTCAGGCCGACCGGGATCAGGTAGACGATGGTCGCGCCGGAGGTGTAGCCCACCAGCATGGCGGTAATCCACATGTCGCGGTTGGCGGTCAGGGCATCGGCCAACTGGTAGCCGCCCATGTCCACCGCGATGATCGACAGCGCGGCGATGGATACGTCGGAACCGAGGGTCTGGAAGAACGGGCCGAGGGCATGGGAAATCGCCTTCGACAGATAGGGAATGGCTACCATGATGCCGGCCTGGGCGAGGAACACCGGACCGATGGCGTGGATGCCGTTGACGAACTCGCGGCCCAGACCGCTTTCCGGGCGCAGGATGGAAGCCAGCGCGCCAAGTACCGCACCCAGCATGATCAGGTAAATCACATAGTTTCCGAACTCGGCCATCTGCGTCGTTCTCCCCTCGGCAGGCTCCCGTAGCGGGATGCGTTCTTCTGGTTGTCTGGTCGGGAGGCCGGCCACGCCGGTCGCTCCGCCGAAGCGAACACTCGCATTTCGCGTGCCACAATTTGGTTTTCGTGTTGATTTGAAGGTTCGTTTTACCTAAATTGGTCACCCATACGGTCAAGTAGGCGGCCAATCCAAGAGCGTACCTGCCTTACGGACCTGTGGGATTTTCCGCCGGGCCTGCGCAAAGCCTCGCCCCGCCCCCTTCCGCCCAGCGCCGCCAGGCGCTACCGGGCGATTCACGGTAACAATCGCCGCACCAGGATGCGGCCCATGGGAGAACACGATGCGCCCCGAGGAACGCCGCCGCCACATTCTCGAATTGCTGCGCCAGCGCGAGCGGATCTCGGTGGACGAACTGGCGCGGACCCTTTCCACCTCCCAGGAAACCATTCGCCGCGACCTCGCCGCGCTGGCCGAACAAGGCCTGGTCAGCAAATTCCACGGAGGGGCCGCCCTGCCGCCCAGCGGCGAGCACGAGAACGCCTTCCAGACGCGAATGAACGAGCACGCCCAGGAAAAACGCGCAGTCGCCCGCTACGCCGCCGGCCTGTTCGGCCCCAGTGACAGCATCTTCATCGACACCGGCACCACCACCCTGCTGTTCGCCCGCGAACTGGCGCGCCAGAGCCATCTGACGGTGATCACCAACTCGCTGTTGATCGCCGGCAGCGTCGGCGCCTCCGGCAACCGCGCATTCATGATCGGCGGCGAGTACCGCCCGGAGTCCGAACAGAACGTCGGCGCCCTGGCCATCGAGCAGATCGCCCGGTTCAACGCCGAGCATGCGGTAATTACCGTCGGCGCGCTGAACGGCGATGGCGCCATGGATTTTTCCATCGAGGAAGCCGAGATCGCCCGCGCCATGATCGCCCAGGCTCGCCAACTGACGGTTATCGCCGACTCCTCGAAGCTCGGCCGGCGCGCCCTGTTCCAGGTCTTCCCGCTGAGCCGGATCAACCGCCTGGTGGTCGACCGCAAGCCTACCGGGGAACTCTGGGAAGCCCTGCAACAGGCGCGGGTGGAAGTCCACGAAGCCCCCCTGCGCACCCCGCAGGCCTGATTCCCCTCGCGGGCAGCCCCGGAGACAGGCCGGGGCTGTGCCGGTGGCTGCCCGTCGATTAATAGATTGACTGTTTCTCTTTCAGTTGCCACATTAAAACAACAAATTTCACATAAAATTCTGTGTGAAAATTCAGTGTTACGGTCAAAAAGCAAACTGATACCAAAAGAAACAGGCAGAAACGATGACTGAGCCGCTTGCGACAAAGACCGCGATCTTCGACGTTGCAGTGATCGGCGCTGGCGTGGTGGGTTGCGCCATGGCCCGCCGCTTCGCCCTGGAAGGTGCGCGGGTGGTCCTGCTGGAAAAAAGCACCGACATCCTCTCCGGTGCCAGCAAGGGCAACAGCGCGATCCTTCATACCGGCTTCGACGCGCCGCCCGGCAGCATCGAACTGGCCTGCATGCAGGAGGGCTATCGCGAATACCGCGACATCCATGCGCGCCTCAACCTGCCGCTGCTGGAAACCGGCGCCCTGGTGGCGGCATGGAGCGACGAGGATCTGGCGCGCCTGCCGGCCATCGTCGAGCAGGCCCACGGCAACGGTGTCGATGACGTCCGCCAGGTCGGTCGCGACGAGGTCCTGGCGCTGGAGCCGCAGTTGGCCGGCAACGTGCTCGGCGCGGTGCGGGTCCCCGGTGAGCATCTGGTCGACCCCTGGTCCGCGCCGCTCGCCTATCTGCAACAGGCGCTGGCCCATGGCGCCGAGGCCTGTTTCGACGTCGAAGTGCTGGACGGCGCCTTCGACGGCGGCGAATGGCTGTTGCATACCCGCCGCGGCGATCTGCGCGCGCGCCAGGTAATCAACTGCGCCGGACTCTTCGGTGACCAACTGGAACAGCGCCTGCTCGGCGCGGCGAGCTTCGCCATCCATCCGCGCAAGGGCCAGTTCGTGGTCTTCGACAAGGCCGCCGCGGCGCTGCTGCGGCACATCCTGCTACCGGTGCCCAACGAGCGGACCAAGGGCGTGGTATTCACCCGTACTGTCTTCGGCAACCTGCTCGCCGGCCCCACCGCCGAGGAACAGGACGACCGCGAACAGGCACGGGTCGACAGCGACACCCTGCAGCGACTGATCGACGCCGCCGTCGAGCGGATCCCCGGCCTGCGCGGCATGCCGGTCACCGCCACCTACGCAGGATTGCGACCGGCCAGCGAAAAGAAGGAATACCGCATCCGCCAGGTCGACGGACGCAACTGGATCAGTGTCGGCGGCATCCGTTCCACCGGTCTCACCGCGGCGCTGGGCATCGCACGCCACGTCTATCGTCTCTACCAGGGTGGGCGTTTCCACGAAGCGGTTCGCGAGCCGCTCTGGCCGCAGGTACCGAACCTCGCCGAACACCTGCCGCGCGACTGGCAGCGTCCCGGCTACGACGAGATCGTCTGCCACTGCGAGATGGTCACCCGCCGGGAAATCCTCGCCGCCCTGGAAGGCCCGCTGCCAGCCGGCGACTTCGGCGGCCTGAAGCGTCGCACCCGCGCCTGCATGGGACGCTGCCAGGGTTTCTACTGCAACGCGCGGGTCGCCGAGCTGAGCGCCGGCCGCCTCGCCCAGCCCCTCGCCACCGGGAGTTGCCATGAGCATCACTGAACAGGTCGACGTCGCCATCGTCGGCAGCGGTCCCGCCGGATTGGCGGCCGCCATCGAACTACGCCGCCAGGGCGTCGCCCGGGTCTGCGTGCTGGAGCGCGACGGCGAGGCCGGCGGTATACCCCGGCATTGCGCGCATCCGCCGTTCGGCCTGCGCGAGCACGGCCGCCTGTTGACCGGCCCGGCCTACGCGCTGCGTAACGTCGAACAGGCTGAACGGGCCGGGGTGGATATCCGCCTGCGCCATAGCGTGGTCGCTCTCGCCGCCGCCGGTCTGCTGCAACTGGCCACCCCCGAAGGCCCGCGCAGTCTGCGCGCGACACGCGTGCTGCTGGCCACCGGCGCACGCGAGACGCCGCGCTCGGCGCGCCTGCTGGGCGGCGACCGGCCACTGGGCGTGATCAATACCGGCGCGCTGCAAGCCTATCTCTATCTGCAAGGCCTGAAGCCGTTCGAACGGCCGCTGATCGTCGGCACCGAGTTGGTCAGCCTGTCCGCCGTGATGAGCTGCCGGCGTGCCGGCATCCGCCCGGTGGCCATGCTCGAACGCAACGCACGGGCCACTGCGCGTTGGCCGCTATCGTTGTTTCCCAGGCTGTGCGGAGTACCGATGCACTTCTCCAGCGAGCTGCTGGAGATCGAAGGCCGCGGCCGGGTCGAGGCGGCGCGGGTACGCCTGGGCGACGGGCGGGTCGAACGGATCGCCTGCGACGGCATCCTCCTCAGCGGACGCTTCGTTCCCGAATCGAGCCTGGTCCGCCTCAGCCACCTGGAACTGGACCCGGCCAGCGGCGGCCCGCGCATCGATCAGTTCGGCCGCTGCTCCGACCCCGCCTATTTCGCCGCCGGCAACCTGCTCCGGCCGATCGAGACCGCCGGCTGGTCGTTCCGCGAGGGACGAAGGATAGCCGGCCTGCTGGCCGCCGACCTGCGGGCCGAACTGCCGGTCGCCGCGCCTGGCATAGCCATCGATTGCAGCGGTCCGCTCAAGCTGTGCGTGCCGCAGCGGCTGCTGGCCGACCCGACACCCGGCCTGGCGCATCTGCAGCTACGCGTAAGCGAGGCCGCCAGCGGCCGCCTGCGGATACTGGCCGATGGTCGCCCGGTGTGGGAGCGCGCCCTGTCCTGCCTGCCGGAGCGCCGCCTGCTGGTGCCGCTGGCCGCCCTGCGCCTACCGCCGGACACCCGGCGCCTGGAAGTCGCCTTCCTCACCTCCGGCCACTGAACCCGCGAAGAGAACCGACCATGCGAATCGCCGCCCTCGACCAGGGAACCACCAGTACCCGCGTGCTGGTCGCCAGCCAGGACGGCAGCGCCGATATTCAGTTGGCGCTGCGTCACCAGCAACACCATCCGCAGTCCGGCTGGGTCGAGCACGATCCGCTGGAACTGCTGGCCAACCTGCAACGCTGCCTGGAGGCCAGCGGCCGGGTCGACGCCATCGGCCTCGCCAACCAGGGCGAAAGCTGCATGGCCTGGGACGCCCGCAGCGGCGAGCCGTTGTCGCCGCTGATCGTCTGGCAGGACAACCGCACCACCCCGCACATCGAGCGTCTACGCGCCAGCGGCGCCGAGGCGCTGGTCGTGGAACGCAGCGGCCTGCCGCTCGACGCCTATTTCTCGGCCAGCAAGCTGGGCTGGATCGTCGAGCATCTCCCTGCCGCTCGCCGGGCTCTCGAGGCTGGCCGCCTGCGCCTGGGAACCAGCGACGCCTGGTTTCTCGACCGCTTGTGCGGAACCTTCGCCACCGACGTCACCACCGCCTCGCGCACCGCATTGATGAACCTCGCCGAGGGCCGCTGGGACCCCGAACTGTGCGCCCTGTTCGGCGTGCCGATCGAGTGCCTGCCGGAAATCCGCGATACCGTCGGCCATTTCGGGGTGATCGGCAACACCCCGCTGACGGCCTCGGTGGTCGACCAGCAGGCCTCGCTCTACGGTCACGGCTGCCGCCAGCCGGGTGATGCGAAGATCACCTTCGGCACCGGCGCCTTCGCCCTGACCCTCAGCGGCGAGCGGATCATCCGCTCGCCGGAGACAGGCCTGCTCGCCACCATCGCCTGGCAGATCGATGGCAAACCGGTGTACGCCATGGACGGCGGGGTCTACGACGCCAGCGCCGCGGTCGAGTGGGCCGGGCGTCTCGGCCTGTTCAGCGACTTCTCGGAACTGGCCGGCTTCGACCGGCCGCCGGCCATCGAGCGCGGCCTGGCCTTCGTCCCGGCCCTGTCGGGACTCGCATGCCCGCACTGGGACCGCAGCGCTGGCGCGATGTGGCTGGGAATGGACGCCGGCACCCGCCGCGAGGACCTCTGCCAGGCCCTGCTCGAAGGCGTGGTGCTGCGCAGCGCCGAGGTGATCCAGGCGATGGACGGCTACCTGAAGGTCACCGACCGCCTGTCCATCGACGGCGGCCTGGCGCGCAGCCCCTACTTCGCCCAGTTCCTCGCCGACAGCCTGCAACGGCGCATCGTCACCCAGCGCTTCGACGAACTCACCGCCTTCGGTTGCGCCGCCCTTGCCGCGCGTGGCCTCGGCTACGAGCTGGCGGAGCCGCGCAACACCCGCACGGAGTTCCAGCCGCGGGTCGACGCCGGCACCGCCCGGCGCTGGCAGGTGCGTTTCAGCGAAGCGGTGGCGCGCACCCGCGGCTGGCGCTGAGCCGCTTTCAGCGTCCCGGCCAGCCGGTCTCGCGCAGCGCCGCCAGGAGCGTCTCCCCCTTCAGCGCGGGCACCAGCCGGCCGTCCTCGGTGCGCATGTCCTCGCCGGCCAGCAGCACGTTGACGATGGCTTCTTCCACCGCCTCCGCCGCCGCGGCGAACAACGGCGAGATGTGGTCGTTGTTGAGCATCCGCAGCGGCGTGCTCTGCGGCAGGTCCTTACGCGCATAGTCGGCTGGCGGCAGGTCCTGGTTGCCGGTGGCGAAGGCGAGGAACACGTCGCCACTGGAGTCCTCGGTACCGCCGCCGGTGCGAGCGATGCCGATCGAGGCGCGCTGCGCCAGGCGCTGGCACTGGTGCGGCAACAGTGGCGCGTCGGTGGCCAGGATCACCACGATGGAGCCCATGCCCGGGGTGCCTTCCTCGCTGAACGGCGAGGGGATGTCGCCCAGCCGGCGGCCGACCGGATAGCCGTCGACCCGCAGCTCGCGGCGCTGGCCGTGGTTGGCCTGGACCAGCGCGCCCACCGTCCAGCCGCCCTGCTCCGCCGGAAGCCGCCGCGACGCGCTGCCGATGCCGCCCTTGAACTCGTGACAGATCATCCCGGTGCCGCCGCCCACCGAACCTTCGCGGACCGGTCCGGACTCGGCGCAGGCCAGCGCCTCGCCGACCTGGCGGGCGCCGACGTGCTGGCCCCAGATATCGTTGAGCAGGCCGTCGAAGGTCTCCATCACCACCGGCATGCACCAGTACAGCCCGCTGTCGCCGAGTTCGGCGCGCTCCTCGGCGATCAGCGCGTCGCGCACCGCGCCGACGCTGTGGGTATTGGTGATGGCGATCGGGGTGGTCAGCAGGCCGGCCTCGCGGATCCACTCCAGGCCCGTGGCGTCGCCGTTGCCGTTGAGCACATGGCAGCCGGCGAAGCAGGGTTGCAGGCGCGCCGCACCGGCGCGCGGCTGGACCAGGGTGACGCCGGTGCGAACCTGCCTGCCGTCGATCCGCTGGTTCAGGGTGCTGTGGCCGACGCGCACGCCGGGAACGTCGGTGATCGCGTTGAACGGGCCGGGAGTGCCCAGGCCAAGGGTGATGCCAAGTTGTCGAGCGCGCATGCGGACTCCTGTTTCAAAGCTTCTGGAACGCCGGACTGAGCTTGCCGTAGGTGCAGTAGAGAATCACCGACACCGCCAGCAGTCCGACGATGATCATCACGTCCCTGGCCGAGGCCGCCAGGAACAGGTTGAGCAGCAGGTATCCCGCCCCGCTCGCCGCCAGCAGCGCCGGCAGCGGCCACAGCGGCATCCGGTAGGGATGCTCGCGGTCGCGCCGCAGCACCCGGCTGAACAGCGCGCAGAGGGCGACGATCAGGTAGACCATGACAATCAGCAGCACGGTGAACGAGGTCAGTTCGGCCAGGTTGGAGCTGAAGCTCAGCGCCGCCGAGGGAATGGCGAGGAACAGCGTGGCCAGCCAGGGCGATTCCCAGCGCGGATGGATACGGGTGAAGGCACGGTTCAACGCCGGCATCCAGAGCGCGTCGCGACCGCTGCTGAAGATCACCCGGGCGCTCTGGATGACGATGGCGACGATGGCGTTGAACACCGAGAGGAAGATTCCCGCGCTGACCAGGCGCGACAGCGTCTCGTTGCCATGGCTGTTCAACAGGTAGCCGATCGGATCGGGGCTGGCGAGCATCGCCGGGAGCGACGGCGCGCCGATCAGCAGCGCGGCGAGCGGGACGATCTCGATCAGCACCACCAGCGCCAGCGACCAGAGCACCGCACGATGCACGCTGTGGCCGCCGTCCTTCATGTCCTCGGCGAGCAGCACCGCGCCGCCGAAACCGTTGTAGGAGAACAGCGCGGTACCGACCGCTCCGATCACCAATGCCCAGGGTGCGATCGCCAGCAGCCCGCCGTCGCCGACTACCTGCGGCTGCAGCAGGACGCTCGCCGGCTGCTGCGCATGGCCGAAACCGAGGCCGACGATCACCAGCAGCGCCGCCACTTCCAGCAGCAGGCAGGTGCCCGTGACCCAGGCGTTGACGCGGATGTTGAGGATGCCCAGCAGGTAGCTGAAGGCAACGATCGCCAGGGCCACGGTCTGCGCATCGAAGTGGGTGCCGAGGGCAGCGTTCAGGTAGGTCGCCGCGCCGGTGGCGAGCACCGGCGGGATGAACAGCAGCATCGCCAGCACCGTGAGGAAGGTGGCGTAGCCGGCCAAGCCGCCGAACACCCGCTTGGCGTAGACATACTCGCCGCCGGCGGTGCTGTGCGCCCTGCCCAGCTCGGCGTAGCAGCAGGCGAACATCAGCGCCAGTACCCCGGCCAGGGCGAAGGCCCAGAAGGCGCCGGTGCCGGCCTGCTGGATGGCGAAGGGGGCGATGACGAAGACGGAACTGGCGGGAGTGACCGCGGAAACGGTGATGGCGACCACGTCGAACACGCCCAGGGTGGGTTTCAGCGCGCTTTCGGGCGCGGGGGAAGAGCTCATGTCGTTGTCCTCTGATTGTTATTGAAGTGAGGCAGTAACGGAGACTCGCGGCGGCCCCCTGCCGGGGCGCTGGTTATGCGCCGACTCTAGGAGCGCGGGGCCGGCGGGCCAATCACCCTTTGGGGTTACGCCCCTTGACGCGGCGGGTGGAAAAGCCGCAAACCGGAGCCTGCGAAAACCCACCGTGGAGCGAATACGGATGCACACCCTGTTCCGGGACATCGGCATGCACGCCAGCCTGGGCCGCGCCATCGAACAGATCGGCGGCAACCGCTTCTGGAAGCAATTGATCCTGCTGCTGCGCCAGCACCTGCCGTTCGACAATGCCCTGGCGATCTTCTACCCCGCCAACGGCGTGCCGGTGGCCCTGGAGGAATACGACGCCGAACCGCAGGCCGGGCCGGCCTCGATGCTCGCCTACCTGAACGGGCTGTACCTGCTCGACCCCTTCTACCAGGCTTGCCGGGAAGGCCTGGCCAGCGGCCTGTACCGCCTCGAGGAGATCGCCCCGGACCATTTCCGGCAGAGCGAGTACTACCTCAGCTACTTCCACGACAACGTTCTGGAGGACGAGGTGCAGTTCATCCTACAGGTGCCCGGCCAGGGCGCGCTGTCGCTGTCGTTGGGCATGCAGCGGATATTCGCCGACGAGGAATGCGGGATGCTAGGGCTGCTCTCGAGCTGGGTCCTGGCGCTGATGCAGCAGCACTGGCAGCAGCGCAGCCAGCGCCTGTTGCCGGCCGCACCGCAGGAAGAGATGGCCACGCAGATACGCGACGCCCTCAGCCACTTCGGCGCCAGCGTGCTATCGGAACGCGAGCTGGAGATCGCTCGCCTGATCCTTCGCGGCTACTCGTCGAAGGCCATGGCCGAGCGCCTGGCGATCTCGCCGGAGACGATCAAGGTCCATCGGCGCCACCTGTACGCCAAGCTGGACATTTCCTCGCAACCGGAACTGTTCTCGCTGTTCATCCAGTCGCTCGGGCACGACCCGGAGAACCCCTAGGGGTCATGGATTGGCGTAGCGCCGGCTGAGACCGGGCGGGATGCCGCGGGCGTCGGTCTCGGTCCAGGGACCCTGCGGGCTGGTGGACCAGAACCAGCCGCCGTCCCAGCGGTAGTAGGTACGCTGGCGGTAGTAGAGATCGCGCTCGCCGCGGATCACATAGACCCCCAGGCTGCCGTCCCAGACGCCCTTGCCGCCTGGCGGCGGGGCGAACTGCGGACGCGAGCGGCTGGGCTGCGCCGGAGTCTGCGGTTGCGGGGTGATGCGCGGCGGGGTGGCGCCGGGCGCGCTGGACGGACCGGGCTGCGGCTGGCTCTGCGGCGGCAGCGAGGCCGGCGGTTCGCTGGTCTGCGGCGGATGCACCACGCACCCGCCGAGACCGCCCAGGAGAATCGCCAGACCCAGATACTTCGCCTTCACCGCCGCACCTCCCCAACCGATTGTCGTTATGGCCGGGCCGCCTGGGGCTGGTCCGGGCCGTCGATGGTCAGCGCTTGCGCCGACGACTGGGCAGTAGACAACGGTTTGCCGCGTCCGATCCACTCGCCGGAGATGGCGTTGCCGGCGCGGGATACCCGCGCGACCAGCTCGACCTGCGGGAAACCGCTGAGCTTGAGCTGCGGCATCATGGCGTCGGCATCGCTCAGGCTGACCTCGGCCGGCAGGTCGGCGACGGTCAGGCGCTTCACTGCCAACGGCATCGGCGGGCCGCCGACGGCGCGGGCGAAGACGAACACGCTGTCGTCGGCCTTGACCTGGCCCTTCACCGCGTCGCTGATATCCACCTTCACCGTCAGGGTCACCCCGGCGGCAGCGGGCGCGGCCGGCGCCGGCGGAGTCTGCCCGGCCTCGGTCATGCGCTCGCGGGCGCGCTGGATGCCGCCCTGGATCGCCGAGCGTGCCGGGTCCTCGTTCGGCAACACCGACACCAGGCGCTCCCAGAAGCCGATGGCGTCGGCGTAGCGCTGCTCTTCGAAAGCGGCGATGCCGAGCAGGCCAAGGGTGGTCACTTCGGCCGGGTCGCCCTTCAGCGCCTCGTCGGCCAGGGCCTTGATCTGCGCGGTCATTTTCTTGCCACCGGAGAAATACAGTGCCTGCGCCCACTGGCCGAGCACTTCCGGCTGCCGCCCGCTGAGTTCGGCGGCGCGTTCGAAGGCCCGCGCCGCATCGGCGCCGCGTTCCTGGGTCATGTAGGTGCGACCGAGGAAGTACCAGCCCTGGGCGGAATCCGGCTGGGCCTGTACCGCGCGCTCCAGGCGCGCAGTCATCTCTTCCATGGAGTGCGGCGCCTGGGCGAATTCGCGGGCCAGCTCGACCTTGTCGCTGGCGCCCCAATGCAGGTACAGGCCGAGCGCGACCAACGGCACCAGCAGCGCCGCGACCAGCGGGACCGCCCGGCCCAGGCGCGAGCTACGCTCTTCGCCGCTGCCCTCGGTGTCGGCGAGCAGTTCGCGGGCAGCCTCGGCGCGGCCATTCTCCAGTTGCTCGGCGGTCAGCGTGCCGGCGGCCTGCTGGCCGGCCAGCTCGGCGATCCGCTCCTGATAAAGCGCGACGTTCAGGGCGGTACGGTCTTCCTCGGCCTGGGCGCGACGGCCACGCAGCAGCGGAATCAGCAGGAATGCCAGGGCCGCCAGCAGCAGCAGGCCGGCAGCGAGCCAGAAATCGATCATTTGTCGTTCTTCAACAGGTTGGCGAGGCGCGCTTGCTCCTCGGCGGACAGGGTGGTTTGCACCTTGGCAGCGGTGCGCCGGCGGCGCAGGACGATCACGCCGATCACCAGCACGCCGAACAGCAGCAAGGCGCCCGGACCGAACCAGAGCAGCCAGGTACGCTCGTTGACCGGCGGCTTGTAGCGAACGAAATCACCGTAGCGGGCAACCATGTAGTCGACGATCTCGCCGTCGCTCTTGCCCTGCTGCAACTGGCCGTAGATCTGCTTGCGCAGGTCGGCGGCGATCGGTGCGTTGGAGTCGGCGATGTCCTGGTTCTGGCACTTCGGGCAGCGCAGTTCCTGGGTCAGGTTGCGGAAGCGCTCGCGCTCGGCGTCGCTGGCGAACTCGTAGGTGTCGATGGCGGCCTGGGCCACGCCGCAGAGGGCGAGACCGAGCAGCGCGGTGGCGAGGAAACGCTTCATCGGGCCTCCGGCTCGTCCAGCAGTTGCTGGTACAGCGGCGCCAGTTGCTCGCGCCAGACTTTCTGGTCGACCACCCCGACGATCTTGTGGCGGATGATGCCCTGCTTGTCGATCAGGTAGGTTTCCGGCGCACCGTACACGCCTAGGTCCAGGCCCAGGGTGCCGTCGGCGTCGCTGATGCTCAGCAGGTAGGGATTGTGCAGCTCGTTCAGCCACTTGATGGCGGCGGCGTTGTCGTCCTTGTAGTTGATCCCGTAGATCACCACGCCCTGCTCGGCCAGCCGGGTCAGTTCCGGGTGCTCGACCCGGCACGACGGGCACCAGGTGCCCCAGACGTTGACCAGCGCCGGCTTGCCCTTGAGGTCGGCCTCGGTTAGGCGCCGGGCCGGGTCCTGCACGCTGGGCAGGTCGAAGGCCGGGAACGGCTTGCCGATCAGCGCCGAGGGCAGCTCGCTGGGGTCCAGCCAGAGGCCGCGGAAGAGGAACACCGCGACGATCAGGAAGATCCCCAGCGGCAGCAGCAGAATCGCTCGTTTCAAGACTCAGGCTCCCTGACCGGCGAGGCCCAGGGCCTCGCGTACACGTGTTTTCACCTTCACCCGGTAGCGCCGGTCGAGCGCCGCCAGGGCGCCGCCGAGGCCCATCAGCAGGCCACCGAACCAGATCCAGCGGACGAACGGCTTGACGTGCACGCGCACCGCCCAGGCACCGTTCTCCAGCGGCTCGCCGAGCGCCACGTAGAGGTCGCGGGTAAAGCCGGCATCGATCCCGGCCTCGGTCATCATCGAACTCTGCACGGTGTACAGGCGCTTCTCCGGATGCAGGGTGGCGATCTCCTTGCCGTCGCGGCTGACGTGGATGCTGCCCTTGTCCGAGGTGTAGTTCGGCCCTTCGTGGTGCTTCGCGCCGTCGAAGAGGAAGTGGTAGCCGCCCAGTTCGACGGTGTCGCCGGGCGACATGCGCAGGTCACGCTGGGCGCTGTACTGGCTGCTGAGGACAATGCCGATGGCGCACACGGCGATGCCCAGGTGCGCCAGTTGCATGCCCCAGTAGCTGCGGGTCAGGCTGCGGGCGCCGGCCAGCACGCCCTTGTGCCGGGTCTTGTCGAGGAAGTCGCGGAAACCGGCCAGGACCACCCAGGCGGACAGCAGGAACACCGCCAGCACCGCCCAGTTGAAATCGCCGAAGTACATCGAACCGGCCGCCGCCAGGACCGCGCTGGCCACCAGCACCGGGGTCAGCATGCCGAGCAGCCAGCGGCTCGGGGTGTCCTTCCAGCGCACCAGCACGCCGACCGCCAGGGCCGCCATCAGCGCCGCCATCAGCGGCAGGAACATGGCGTTGAAGTACGGCGGGCCGACCGACAGCTTGGCGCCGCTGAGGGCATCGAGCAGCAGCGGGTAGAGGGTCCCGAGGAGGATCATCGAGGCCGCCACCACCAGCACCAGGTTGTTCAGCAGCAGCAGGGTCTCGCGCGACCACAGGGCAAAGCCGACCTGGCTCTTGACCACCGGCGCACGCAGGGCGAACAGGGTCAGCGAGCCACCGACCACCAGCAGCAGGAAGGCGAGGATGAACACCCCGCGCTCCGGGTCGGAGGCGAAGGCGTGCACCGAGGTGAGCACGCCGGAGCGGACCAGGAAGGTGCCCAGCAGGCTCAGGGAGAAAGCGGCGATCGCCAGCAGCACGGTCCAGCTCTTGAACACGCCACGCTTCTCGGTCACCGCCAGCGAGTGAATCAACGCGGTACCGACCAGCCAGGGCATGAAGGAGGCGTTTTCCACCGGGTCCCAGAACCACCAGCCCCCCCAGCCCAGCTCGTAGTAGGCCCACCAGGAGCCGAGCACGATGCCGATACCGAGGAAGGCCCAGGCCACCAGGGTCCAGGGCCGCGACCAGCGCGCCCAGGCGGCGTCCAGGCGGCCGCCGAGCAGTGCGGCGATGGCGAAGGCGAAGGCCACCGAGAATCCGACGTAACCCATGTAGAGCATCGGCGGGTGGACGATCAGGCCGACGTCCTGCAGCAGCGGGTTGAGGTCGTTGCCGTCCATCGGGGTCTGCGGCAGCAGGCGGCTGAACGGGTTGGAGGTGATGATCAGGAACAGCAGGAAGCCGGTGCTGATCATGCCCATCACCGCCAGCACGCGGGCCAGCATGACCTCCGGCAGTTGCCGGGAGAAGATCGACACGGCGAAGGTCCAGCCGCCGAGGATCAACGCCCAGAGCAGCAGCGAACCTTCGTGGGCGCCCCAGACGGCGCTGAACTTGTAGTACCAGGGCAGCGCGCTGTTGGAGTTGCCGGCCACGTAGGCCACCGAGAAGTCGTCGCGCAGGAAGGCCCAGGTCAGGCAGCCGAAGGCGAAGGCGAGGAAGGCGAACTGCCCCCAGGCCGCCGGGCGCGCCAGGCTCATCCACTGGCGGTCGCCGCGCCAGGCGCCGACCAGCGGCAGGCTCGATTGCACCAGGGCCAGGCAGAGGGCGAGGATCAGGGCCAGGTGGCCGAGTTCGGGGATCATCTACTTGCCCTCCTGGTTGTACGAGGTCTCGCCGGCGGCCTTGCCGTTCTCGTAGTGTTTCAGTTGGCCGCTGTCCTTGAGCGCCTTGGTGACTTCCGGCGGCATGTAGTTCTCGTCGTGCTTGGCCAGCACTTCATCGGCCACCAGCACGCCGTCGCCGCCCAGCTTGCCGAGGGCGACGATGCCCTGCCCCTCGCGGAACAGGTCGGGAAGGATGCCATGGTAGGCGATGGTCACTTCCTTGGCGCCGTCGGTGACCACGAAGCGCACGTTCAGCGAATCCTCGCTGCGTTGCAGAGAACCCTTTTCCACCAGGCCGCCGGCGCGGATGCGGGTGTCGGTCGGCGCTTCGCCGTTGGCGATCTGGGTCGGGGTGTAGAACAGGTTGATGTTCTGTTGCAGGGCCGATAGCGCCAGGCCCACCGCGGCGCCGACGCCCACCACGATGGCGAGGACGATGATCAGACGTTTCTTGCGGACCGGATTCACTGCTGGGCCTCCCGGCGCAGACGACGCGCCTCTTCTTGCAGGTAGCGGCGCCGGGCCAGCAGCGGCTCGGCGACATTGATCGCCAGCACCAGCAGGCTGATGCCGTAGGCCGACCAGACGTAGGGACCGTGATGGCCCATGGCGAGGAAGTCGCCGAACGATTCGAAGCTCATCGTGCCTTCTCCACCAGGGCCTTCACCTCGGCTTTCGCCCAGGCGGTGCGGGACTCGCGCTTGAGCACTTCCAGGCGCATGCGCACCAGCAGCATGGCCGCGAAGAAGCAATAGAAACCGAGGACCATGATCAGCAACGGCAACCACATCTCCACCGGCATCGCCGGTTTCTCGGTGATGGTGAAGGTGGCCGGCTGGTGCAGGGTGTTCCACCACTCCACCGAGTACTTGATGATCGGGATGTTCACCACGCCGACGATGGCCAGTACGGCACAGGCCTTGGCCGCGCTGTCGCGGTTACTGATCGCCTGGCCGAGGGCGATGATGCCGAAATAGAGGAAAAGCAGGATCAGCATCGCCGTCAGGCGCGCGTCCCAGACCCACCAGGCGCCCCAGGTCGGCTTGCCCCAGACGGCCCCGGTAAGCAGCGCGACGAAGGTCATCCAGGCGCCGATGGGGGCGGCGCACTGCACCGCCACATCGGCGATCTTCATCTTCCAGATCAGCCCGACGGCACCGGCCACGGCCAGCATGACGTAGCAGGACTGGGCGAGGAAGGCCGCCGGCACATGGATATAGATGATGCGGAAGCTATTGCCCTGCTGGTAGTCCGGCGGCGCGAAGGCCAGCCCCCAGACGCAGCCGGTGACGATCAGCAGCGCCGCCGCCACGGCGAACCAGGGCAGCCAGCGGCCGCTGATCTCGTAGAACCACTTGGGCGACCCAAGCTTGTGAAACCATGTCCAATTCATCATCAGGCTCTGTTTACAGGGCTCTTTGGAAATACCGGGCAGGCCTTCCGCTGCCAGCCCGGGTCAAGCGTGGGCGGCGCAGCCGCCCGGTACCGCACGCCCGCCGATGCCTTCGGCGGGCGGACTCACTCGCCTACGCTGATCTTCAGGCCGGCAGCGATGGCGAATGGCGTGAGTGTCAATGCTAGCGCCGTCAGGCTCGCCAGCCACAATAAATGTCCGCTGCTGGGCAGTCCCTGCAACGAAGCCTGCAGCGCCCCGCTACCGAGAATCAGCACCGGGATGTACAGCGGCAGGATCAGCAGCGCCAGCAACAGGCCGCCGCGCTTGAGGCCCACGGTCAAGGCCGCGCCGACGGCGCCGAGCAGGCTCAGCACCGGCGTACCGAGCAACAGGGAAAGCAGCAGCACCGGTATGCAACGGGCCGGCAGGCCCAGCATCAGCGCGAACAGCGGCGACATCAGGACCAGGGCCAGCCCGGAAAACAGCCAGTGTGCCAGCACCTTGGCCAGCACCAGAAGAGCCAGGGGGTGCGGCGAAAGGACCCACTGCTCCAGAGAACCGTCCTCGAAATCGCTGCGGAACAGCCCTTCCAGCGAGAGCAGCACGGCCAATAGCGCCGCCACCCAGACCAGGCCGGGCGACAAGGTTTGTAGCAATTGGCTTTCCGGCCCGACCGCCAGGGGGAACAGGGCGATGACGATGGCGAAGAACACCAGCGGGTTGGCCAGCTCCGCCGGTCGGCGGAACAGCAGGCGCGCCTCGCGCGCCAGAAGCAGGCTGAAGACGTTGCTCATGCCGGATCGCCCAGCGCCGGCTCGACCGTCGCGCCGCTGGCCGCCTTGAGCGCACCGAGGTCCAGCTCGCGGTAGCCGGCGGGCACCTGCTGCAGGCTGTGGTGGGTGGTCAGCACCACCATCCCGCCGCGCTGGCAATGCCCGGCCAGGTGCGCTTCCAGTTGCGCCACCCCCTGTTTGTCGAGGGCGGTGAAGGGTTCATCGAGGATCCACAAGGGCGGTGCGTCCAGGTACAGGCGGGCCAGCGCCACGCGACGTTGCTGGCCGGCGGAAAGGGTGTGGCAGGGAACGTCCTCGAAGCCACGCAGGCCGACGTCGGCCAGGGCCTGCCAGATCGCCTCGCGGCTGGCCGGCTGGTGCAGCGCGCAGAGCCAGGTGAGGTTCTCCTCGGCGCTGAGCAGGCCCTTGATTCCCGCGGCGTGGCCGATCCACAGCAGGCTGCGGGCCAGTTCGCCGCGCTGTTCGGCGAGCGGCCGGCCGTTCAGGCGGACTTCCCCGGCGGTCGGCTGCATCAGTCCGGACAGCAGGCGCAGCAGGCTGGTCTTGCCGCTGCCGTTGGGACCCACCACCTGCAACATCTCGCCGGCGGCCAGGCGCAGGTCGAGGCGCTCGAACAGCATGCGCCAGTCGCGCTCGCAGGCGAGCCCGACGGTTTCCAGCAAGGGGCTGGCTGTGGGGACTTCAGCAGGATCGGACATCGAACAACATCGCCAAGCGTCTCTCCTCGTCGCGGCGCCGGAGGCCTTCACGGAACAGACCCTAAAGTCGGGATAAACACGGCCGCTATACTGGTGACGACGCGGCCAGCCTGTTTGACAGGCGCGGCATTATACACGCCCTTCCCCAGCCTCAGCAGGGTCGTTTAAGACAGGTTGTTACCCATGCCAGCCGAGATAGGCGCTTCCCCATCACTACCCCCGGTTTCCGCCCCGCGCCCGCTGCCGCCGGCGCAATCGCAGGGCAACGCCCAGGCCGACGCCGAGATGACCCTGAAGCTGGTGCAGACCCTGGCCGGCCTGCTGGGCGAAGGCGAGTCGGGCAAGGCCGAGGTGCTGGCGGTCAAGGAAGGCCTGGCGAACAATTTCCAGGTCCTGCTCAAGCTGACCCTGGCGAACAGCGGGCAGAGCCTGGTGGAAGTGCAGAGCAACCGGCCGCTGGTGCCGGGCAACCTGCTCAACGTCAGCGCCACCAGCAGCGCCAGCGTGGTTGCCACCCTGCTCGACAGCATGGCCGGCGCTGGCCCGCTGAGCAGCCTCGACCTGGAGCAACTGCCGCCCGGCACCCTGCTCCAGGGCAAGGTCCTGTCCAGCACCGCGCTGCCGGCGGACAAGGCCCAGCAGGTGGTCTACCGGGTCCTGCTGAACCTGCTCAACACGCCGCTCGCCGGCAGCAAGCTGAGCCTCGACTCGCCCCAGGCGCTGCCGGTCGGCAGCCTGCTCACGGCGCTGGTGAAAAACAGCCAGCAGATCGACTTCCTGCCGCTCAGCGGACGCCTCGACCAGCTTGCGCTGGGCCAGCAACTGGCCGGGCAGAGCGCCCGCCAGGCTTCCCTGGAAGGCCTGTTCGCCGCCCTGCAGGGGCTGAACGGCCGCAACGACCTGCCGGACAGCCTGCGCCAGGCCGTGGAGCGCCTCTTCGCCGGCCTGCCGGAGGCGCAGAAGATGGGCGATTCCAAGCTGCTCGGCCAGGCCCTGCAGCAGAGCGGCCTGTTCCTCGAGGCGCGCCTGATGCAGGGCGCCACCGATCATCTCGGCCAGGACCTGAAGGCCAACCTGTTGCGCCTGTTCGCCCAGCTGTCGCCGCTGCCGCCGACCGGCGCCCAGGCGCCGGGCATGTTCGCCGGCAACACGGCGAACCTGGCCCAGGCGCTGCCGGCCTTTGTCCGCAACGCCCTGGGCAACCTGGGACAGAGCGCCAACAAGACCCAGGCACTGAACTTTCCCCTGCCGAGCAAGGTTCTCCAGCTGTTCGACGAGGACATGGAGCTGGAGTCGCTGCTGCGCCTTGCCGCCGCGGCGATCTCCCGCCTGCAGACCCATCAGTTGTCGAGCCTGGCGCAGACCAGCACCCTGCCGGATGGCACCCAGCTGGCGACCTGGCAGATGGAGGTGCCCATGCGCCATCAGCACTCGGTGGTGCCGTTGCAGGTGAAGTTCCAGGAAGAACAGCGCAAGACCGGCGAAGAGGCCCGCGAAAGCCTCTGGCGCGTCGAACTGGCCTTCGACCTGGAGCCGCTGGGACCGCTGCACGCCCAGGCGACCCTGCTGCGCGGCAGCCTGTCCAGCCAGCTTTGGGCCGAGCGCGACGCGACCGCGCGGCTGGTCGAGCATGAACTCGGCCACCTGCGCCAACGCCTGCGCGACGCCGGCCTGACCGTTGGCGAGATCACCTGCCAGCGCGGCCGCCCGCCCCAGGGCCCGCGAGCGACCATCGAACAACGCTGGGTAGACGAAACCGCATGAACAGAAAGCAGTCACCCGCCCCGCGCCAGGCCATCGCCCTGAGCTACGACGGCCAGGCCGCGCCGACCCTTTCCGCCAAGGGCGACGCCGAACTGGCCGAGGCGATCCTGGCCATCGCCCGCGACTACGAGGTACCGATCTACGAGAACGCCGAGCTGGTCCGCCTGCTCGCCCGCCTGGAACTCGGCGACGCCATTCCGGAAGCGCTGTATCGCACCATCGCCGAGATCATCGCCTTCGCCTGGCACCTGAAAGGCAAGTGTCCCGAGGGATTCGCGCCGGACGCCGCGGATGGCGACGAGATGCTGCTGCTCGGCGGTCCCGGCGACTGAGCGGACCCGCCACACGTCGAAACCGAAGCGCCGGAACCGGAATCCGCGAGAGCGGTCCCAGCACAGTCCACCTGCCACTTCCCAGGCCGCCCATGCCCTCGCCAAGCCCCTTCCTCCTCGCCGCCCTGCTGCTTATCGCCAGCCATGTCCAGGCCGCCCCGGCCATCCTCGGCGACGAGGAAAAGGATGCGATCATCGATCGGCACCGGCTGACTCCGGAGTTCCGCATCAATCGGCAAGCCAAGGTACGCCATCACGAAGGAACCATCGACCGCGTGGTCCTGCTTCAGGATAGGGACCGCTTCACCTACCGAAGCTACCTTCGCGACGACCAGAAGGAGCCTGCCACCTTCTGGATCCTGGAGTTCGACGCACGCAGCGGGAAACGGCTGAGCGAACGCCAGACCGATGAGGACGACTATTGGCGTAGACGCGACGCCGACTCGCAACGGGCCGACAGCGGCGAAAGGAACCGATAGATAGCGCAGCCGAAACCTTCGACACGTCGTCCCGGTACAGCGGCTCAGGCAAAACCGCCGTTGACCCGCAGCACCTGGGAGTTGACCCAGGCCCCGTCCGGCCCGGCGAGGAAGGACACCGCCGCGGCGATCTCGTCCGGCTCGCCGAGACGCTCCAGCGGCGCCAGCCTGGCGATCTGGTCGATCTGCTCGGCGCTCTTGCCGTTGAAGAACAGCTCGGTGGCCACCGGGCCGGGCGCCACCGCGTTGACCCTGATGTCCTGGCCGCGCAACTCGTTGGCCAGCACGTGCACCAGCCCCTCGACCCCGGACTTGGACGCGATGTACGGACCGTAGCTGGGCAACGCCCGGGCGATCACGCTGGTGGACAGGGCGATGATCCGTCCGCCGCGCTCGACATGCCGGGCAGCCAGGCCGAGCACGATGAAGGCGCCGCGCAGGTTGGTGCGGATCACCCGGTCGAAGCCCTCCAGGTCGCCATCGGCGATCTTCAGGTAGGGCATCGTGCCGGCGCTGTTGACCACCACGTCGATGCGACCGAAGGCGCCCCTGGTGGCTTCGAACAGCTTGTCCATGTCCTCCGCGCTGGCCACGTCGCCCTGCACGGCGATAGCCGCGCCGCCGGCGGCGACGATTTCGGCCACGACCTCGTCGGCCATGGCCTGGTTGCCGGCATAGTTGACCGCGACCGCGAAACCGTCGGCGGCCAGCCGCCGGGCAATGGCGCGACCGATGCCGCGGGAGGCGCCGGTGACGATGGCGGCTTGGGTGATGTCAGGCATGCTGGGACTCTCCTGGAATGAGCGTGGCGACAGCCACGCATCGACAAGAAAAGTCTAGAAGCCGGCTATTGGCGGATAAACAGCCGACAACCGTCATGACTATCCAGGATTTCCGGACAATACCGATACGCGGTCACGGCTTGCGCGCGATCCAGGCGTACTGCTGGCGCTTCTCCTCGCCCAGGCGCTGGCGTCGGCGATGACTGGCGAACGCATCGCCGGAACAGTAAGTGCAGACGGCGCTGGCTTCGATCTGCGCCGGCCCGACGCCGGCGGCCTGGAACAACTGGCGACAGAAGGCCACCAGGTCCAGCCAGGCGCCCTGCTCCGCCTGCCTTGGCTCGGGCGGAGCGAACCGGGGCGGCCGCTCGGGGAGCGGACGACGCTGGCTCCAGGGCGGCGCCGCGCCCTCCCAGAGGCGGCCGTGGCCGACCTGCAACGCCTCGATGAACCCGGCACTCACCTCGTAGCAGCAGGCTTTGATCCCGGGACCGATGGCGACCCGGATGTCCGCGCTGGCGACGCCGCGCGCATTGAAGCGCGCCACCGCCGCGCCGACGATACCGGCGACGAGCCCCTGCCAGCCGCCATGCAGGGCGGCCACCACCCGACCGTCGCGGCTGCTCATGAGAATCGGCAGGCAGTCCGCGGTGACCACCGCGACCGCCAACGGCCCTTCGCTGAAGACGCCGTCGGCGGCATGCCGTCCCGATTCCGACAGCGAGCGCGCCTCGACGATCTCGGCGCCATGCACCTGCCGGCAATGGAATATCCGCTCGGAGAGTGCCTGGCCGGCTTGCTGGAAGCCATGCTCGATGCCTTCGATCGCCTTGAGGATGTCGGCCTGGACGGTCATGCGCTGTCTCGCCATGGAAGGTTGGAAAACGACCTTACCTCATCTTCCCGGGAGCCGCCTCAGGCGATGCCGCGCAGGAGGTCGGGGCAGCCGCGATCACGCTTGATCAACGCGGCCAGGGCGACCTGGCCCAAAGGCCGGTCGGACACCGCGCCGATGCTCAGGCCATGGCCTCTGCTCCACTCGAACAACAGGCGCTTCTCGCGGCAATCGAGTTCGCCCACCAGCAGGAAGCGCCGGATGCTGCCGCTGCGCCCCAGCATCGCCAGCGTACCCTTGCAGCCCTGGTCCAGGCGGAATCCGTCGTAGAGGAAATAGTCGTACGGGTAACCCTGGTCCAGGGAGCGCCGCAGCTCCCGTCGGTCCAGGCACAGGCTCAGGTGGAAGTAGCCGCAGCGGTTGAACAGCGCTCCGTACCTGAGCAGACGGCCGGGGTTGGCGCACAGCACCATGGCGCGCAGGGGTATTGCAGGCATCCTTGTGGCCTCCTGGAAACGTGCTGGTTGACCAGGACCGATTCTAGAAAGCGGCAGCCGCGCAATTAATAGGACTTTTCCTCTAAATGCCTACCTGTGATCCGAAGCTTCCTCCTGGCCCAGGTTACGCAGGACACGCTCGGCCTGGCGCCTCAACGGCTCGCGCAACTCCAGCGGCTGCCTGACCTCGAAGTCGAACGGCAGGCCGCACAGGCGCCGGGCGAACCAGTCCAAGTCGTCGGTGCTGGCGCGCAACAGCGTACCGCCATCGACCTCGGCGAGCAGACCGAGGGGCTCGCCGAGCACCGCGACCACCTGCTCCCTCGCCGCCCGCATCAGGATTTCCACCGGGTAGGCGCGCGGCATCCGGGCGAAGCTCTCCCGCAGGTGGCGGAGGGTATCGAAATCCGCCGGTCGCTCGAAGCGCTCCGCCAGCATGCGCGGCGCGTCCAGGCGATCGAGACGGAACGAGCGCAACGCCTGGCGCAGGTGGCAGAAACCGCTGACGTACCAGCAGCCGTTGCGATAGGCCAGGCCGTAGGGATCGAGTTGGCGGAGGGTTTCGGCGCCCTGCGGGTCGCGATAGCGGAACTCGACCCGCGCACGGACCTGGGCGGCTTCGGCGAGGGTCGCCAGCGCCGCCACACTGGTTCCCGCCCGGGCGCGGGCCAGGTCCAGGCTGGCGGTCTCGCGGAGCGCCACGAGGCGCCGCCGCAGCGCATCGGGCATCACCCTGCTCAGCTTGGCCTGCGCGCTTTCCAGGGCCAGCTCGCTTTCGCCCAGGCCGAGACTGCGCACCGCCAGCAGGCCGAGGGACACGGCCAGGGTTTCCTCCGCGCTGAACATCAGCGGCGGGAGCTTGAAACCGGCCACCAGGCGGTAGCCGCCATGGCGTCCGCGCTCCGCCGAGATGGGAATGCCCAGCTCCTCGAGGGCGACGATATAGCGACGCAGCGTCCGTCCATCCACCTCCAGGCGCCTGGCCAGCTCGCTACCGCTGAGCTGGCCGTGGCTCTGCAGCAGTTCGAGCAGGGCGAGCACGCGCACCGTGGGCTTGGACATTTTTCGATCCACCGGAAAAATCAGGACCGAATATAGCCTATATCACCCCTACCCTGCGTTCAGCCCGGTTGCGATGCGCAACGTGCGTTACCTGAACGGAGATGGAAAATGGAACCTGTACTGTTTTATGGCGTACCCCACGGCTGTTCCTTCGGCTCGATCGTGGCCCTCGAGTGGCTCGGCCGCCCCTATCGCCTGTGTCGGATCGAGATGCCGCTGGAGACCGGCGAGCGCACCTACGTGCGCCTGAACCCGGCTCGCCAGACGCCCACCCTGCTCCTGGAGGACGGCCGCGCGCTCAGCGAAAGCCTGGCCATTCTCCAGCACCTGGCGGCGCGCGACCTGTGCAGGAAGCTCGGCTATCCGCAGGGCAGCGCCGAGTTCGACGAACTGAACTTCGCCCTCGCTCTCCTGCATACCGAATGCCATTCGGCCTGGGGGGCCCTGTTCTATCTGGAGGACGCCGACGCAACCACGACGGCAAGGGCGCTGGCGCGCGCGGCGCGAGCCTATGGCCGGATCGACAAGCTGCTCGGCGACCGCAAGTGGCTGGCCGGCGAAGGGCCGAGCGTGGCCGACGCCTACCTCGCGGGTACCGCTCGTTGGGGACGGGAGCTGGGCTACTTCGACCTGCAACACGACTTTCCGCGCCTACATCGACACCTGGAGAAGCTGGAGCAGGACCCGGCGGTGCGCTTCGCCCATGCCATCGAGGATCGCCTGCCGGCGCAGAGCTGCGGGGAGTTCAGGGGAGAGGTGACACTGGCAGAAGTGGCGAGCCGCCTGCTCGCCTGAAAAGCGCCAGCGCCGGGTCGGTGGCCGTCACTTGCCCTTGGCTTCGTGCAGGCGCGCCACCAGCTCGGCCTCGGCCTGCGACAGCCCGCAGGCCTGGGTCAGGTCTTCGGCGCTGGCGCCGAGCCCGACCAGGCGTGCGGCCTGGCTGAACGACAGCGTGGTCGGATCGCGCTGCTCCAGGCGCGCGACCCGGTCGGGAAGCGGCGCGAGTTGCTTGCCGAGGTCCTGCAAGGCCTCGCCCATGCGCACGTTGACCTGCTGGTAGGACTCGATGCGCTTGCTCAGCTCCTTGAGCCGGCGCTCGCGCGCCGCGCCCTCCTCCGCCTGCTGCGCCAGCGCAGCTTGCAGGCGGCGCAATTCACGGCGCAGCCACAGGCACGCCGCCGCCAGGCCGAGGCAGGCGGCGACCGCCAGTGCCAGCGCGACGACCTCCATCTCAGCAGGCCCTCGTGTCGGTCGAACGCATCAGATGCTGCCCAGCTCCGACCATTCTTCCTCGGTCATCATCTTGTCCAGCTCGACCAGGATCAGCAGCTCGCCGTTCTTGTTGCAGACGCCCTGGATGAACTTGGCCGATTCTTCGTTACCGACGTTCGGCGCGGTCTCGATTTCCGACTGCTTCAGGTAGACCACCTCGGCGACGCTGTCGACCAGGATGCCGACCACCTGCTTGTCCGCCTCGATGATGACGATCCGCGTGTTGTCGCTGACCGGCGCAGGGTCCAGGCCGAAGCGCTGCCGGGTGTCGATCACCGTGACCACGTTGCCGCGCAGGTTGATGATGCCCAGCACGTAGCTCGGCGCGCCCGGCACCGGGGCGATCTCGGTGTAGCGCAGCACCTCCTGGACCTGCATCACGTTGATGCCGTAGCTCTCGTTGTCCAGGCGGAAGGTGACCCACTGCAGGATCGGATCTTCGGCGCTTTGCGCGGTGGCTTTGCTCATTCCCCTAACCTCTCGAAAACCGCCGCAAGCGGCGGAAGCTGTCTATCAATGGTCGCCGTGCAGGCGCTTGACGGCGCCGCTGGCGATCAGTTCGGCGAGCGCCGCCACATCCAGCAGCGCACACATGTGTTCGATGACCGTGCCGGCCAGCCAGGGCCGCTGGCTACGCTGGCTGCGCCATTTCACCTCGGCCGGGTCGAGGCGGATCGAGCGGCTCACCTGGTGCACCGCCAGCCCCCACTCGTAGCCCTGGACCGAGATCACGTACTTGAGGCCGTCGCGATAGTCGTCGCGGTAGCGTTCGGGCATCACCCAGCGTGCGGTGTCCAGCACCTTCAGGTTGCCCGCCTGCGACGGCAGGATGCCGAGGAACCAGTCGGGCTGGCCGAACAACGGGGTCAGTTCCTGGTTCTCCAGCGGATAGATCGAGCCGAGGCACACCAGCGGCACCGCCAGGGTCAGCCCGGCGACGTCGAACAGCAGGCACTCGAAGGGCTCCGCCGCCCAGGCCGGACGACCGTCGTCGAGCAGCGGCAGGTCGAGCAGCGCCGGCTCGCTGGCGCTCGCCGGGGCGCTCGGCACGCGCAGTTCGATGACCTCGTGGGGCCGTGGCTCGACCGGCAGCTCGCGCAACGTCGTCGGTTCGTCGAGCAGGGCCGCCGGCGCCGGCGGAACCAGGCGCGCATCGCGGACCTGCTCCTCGAGCACCGCGGCCTCGAACTCGTCGAACCCGTGGTCGACCGGCAGCGTTTCCAGCGCCGGGGCCGGTGTCGCCACTTCGGCGACCGCCAGCGCGACAGGCTTCAACGGCGCGGGCGCAGGCGCTGGCGGCGTCTCGACGGGAGGTTCCAGGTCCTCGAAAGTGGCCTCCTGGAGCAACGCATCCAGGTAGGACTGCAAGGCCAGTTGCGAACGGGTGGCGGTGGCGGCGCTCATGTGGGTATTCCGCGACAGGGGTCTACAACGGTTATCGGCCGCACTCCGGTGCGGCTTGAATGCGCCTGTCGGCGCGGCGACCGGCGCGCCATCAGGCCACCCGGGTGGCCGGCTGCTGCGCCAGCAGATGCTTGAGCAAGGCGCGGTAGGCGATCACCCCGCGACTCTTGCCGTCGTGTTGCGACGGCGTGACCCCGGCCCGGCTGGCATCGCGCAGGCGGGTATCGATGGGAATGAACGCCTGCCACAGGTTGTCCGGGTAGTTCTCGTTGAGAATCCGCAGCGTGCTCAGCGAAGCCTGGGTCCGCCGATCGAACAGCGTAGGTACGATGGTATAGGGCAACGCCTGTTTGCGCGACCGGTTGATCATCGCCAGGGTGTTGACCATCCGCTCCAGCCCTTTCACCGCGAGGAACTCGGTCTGCACCGGAATCACCAGGTGCTGGCTGGCGGCCAGGGCATTGACCATCAGCACGCCGAGCAGCGGCGGGCTGTCGATGATCGCATGGTCGAAATCCTGCCAGAGCTGCGCCAGGCTTTTCGAGACCACCAGGCCGAGACCGCTCTTGCCAGGCGACTGGCGCTCCAGGGTGGCCAGCGCGGTACTCGACGGCAGCAGGGAGATGCGTTCGTTGCTGGTGCTGCGCAGCAGCGAGGCCGGCAGCCCCTCGGGGACGTTGCCCTGGTGCAGGAACAGGTCGAAGGCGCTGTGCTCGAGGGTGTCCGGGTCATAGCCGAAATAGCTGGTCATCGAGCCGTGGGGGTCCAGGTCGACCACGACCACGCGCTTGCCGGCATCCGCCAGCAGGCCGGCCAGGGCGATGGACGAGGTGGTCTTGCCGACCCCTCCTTTCTGATTGGCGACTGCCCAGACTTTCATTGCTCTACTCTTCCTGGCATGGGTCTACCCGGTTGGGGCCGCGCTAATGGCCAGTTCGGCCCCGGCGCCCGTACGCAAACCATGGTTCGCGCGCTCATGGCGAAGGCGACGGGGAATTGACGGTTGCCGGCGCGGGCGCCGGCGTACCGCCAGTATCTGCAGCTTGCGTGCCAGCTGCCGAGCCTGCGTGGCGGAGTGCCGAATCCGGCTGCGCCTTGCCGCTGCCGACCCCGCTGACGCTGCGCCGTACCTCCAGGTTGCGCGAGATCACCAGCACCACCCGGCGGTTCTTCGCCCGCCCTTCGGCGCTGGCATTGTCTGCCACCGGTTGAAATTCACCATAGCCCACCGCAGCCATCCGCGACGGCTCGACCCCATCGTTGCCGAGCAGGCGGACGATGCTCGCCGCCCGCGCCGCCGACAGTTCCCAGTTGGTGGGATAGCGCGGGCTATGGATCGGCACGTCGTCGGTGAAGCCCTCGACATGGATCGGGTTCTTGTAGGGCGCCAGGATCTTGGCGACCTTCTCGACGATATCGAAGGCGGCATCGTTGGGCAGCGCATCGCCGCTGGGAAACAGCAGGCTGGAATTGAGGGTGATCTCGATCCACAGCTCGTTGCCGCGCACGCTCAACTGGTCGGAGGCGATCAAGTCGCCGAAGGCATCGCGCACGCTGTCGGCGATCCGCTCCAGCGAGTCGGCGCTGGCCGCGTTGTCGCTGGGCTGCTCCTCGACGCTGGTGCGCTCCGGCTCAGTGGTGCGCGGCCGCTCGTCGCCGATGGGAATCGGCTTCAACGAGCGGTCGGGCTGGTTGAACACGCCGGTGAGGGTCTCCGAGAGGATCTTGTACTTGCCCTCGTTGATCGAGGAAATCGAATACATCACCACGAAGAAGGCGAACAACAGGGTGATGAAATCGGCATAGGAAACCAGCCAGCGTTCGTGGTTCTCGTGTTCCTCCTGGTGGCGACGGCGACGCTGCATGCTCGGCTCCGGTCAGTCCATGAAGCCTTGCAGCTTCAACTCGATGGAACGCGGGTTCTCGCCCTCGGCGATGGACAGCAGGCCCTCCAGGAGCATCTCGCGGTAGCGCGACTGGCGCAGCACCAGGGTTTTCAGCTTGTTGCCGATCGGCAGCAGGAGCAGGTTGGCGAAGCCGACCCCATAGATGGTGGCGACGAAGGCCACGGCGATGCCGCTGCCGAGCTGCGCCGGGTTGGCCAGGTTGCCCATCACATGGATCAGGCCCATTACCGCGCCGATGATGCCGATGGTCGGCGCATAGCCGCCCATGCTCTCGAACACCTTGGCGGCCTGCAGGTCGCGGCTTTCCTGGGTGAACAGGTCGACCTCGAGGATGCTGCGGATGACTTCTGGCTCGGCGCCGTCCACCAGCAGTTGCAGGCCCTTGCGCGCATAGGGATCGGGCTCCGCGTCGGCGATGCTCTCCAGGCCGAGCAGGCCTTCCTTGCGCGCGGTCATGCTCCAGGAGACGATCCGGTCGATTCCCCCGGAAAGATCCTCGCGCGGCGGGAAGAACACCCAGCCGAGCATGCCCAGGCCGCGCTTGAGCACGTTCACCGGGGTCTGCAACAGCGCCGCGGCCAGGGTGCCGCCGATCACGATCAGCGCCGCCGGACCGTTGAGCAGGGCCCCCGCGTGGCCGCCCTCGAGGAAGTTGCCGCCGACGATGGCGACGAACGCCAGGATGATCCCGACCAGGCTGAGCACGTCCATCAGTGCGTCCCCTCGGCTCGGCGAAGGCGCGCGCAGGTCGTCACGTGGGTGGCCATCGAAGGCAGTCTCCTCATTCCTGCACGCACGCTTACTGGCACGCCTCGACCAGGTGCCGGCCGATGTCGTCGAGCCCGTACACCGCGTCCGCCAGGTTGGCCTTGACCACGGCCATCGGCATCCCGTAGATCACGCAACTGGCCTCGTCCTGCGCCCACACCTGGCTGCCGCCCTGCTTGAGCAGGCGCGCGCCCTCGCGTCCGTCGGCGCCCATGCCGGTGAGGACCACCGCCAGAACCTTGTCGTTGTAGGCCTTGGCCGCCGAGCCGAAGGTCACGTCGACGCAGGGCTTGTAGTTCAGGCGTTCGTCGCCGGGGAGGATGCGCACCGTGCCGCGGCCGTCGACCATCATCTGCTTGCCGCCCGGCGCCAGCAGCGCCAGGCCGGGACGCAGGATGTCGCCGTCCTCTGCTTCCTTGACGCTGATCCGGCACAGCTTGTCGAGGCGCTCGGCGAAAGCCTTGGTGAAGGCCGCCGGCATGTGCTGGATCAGCACCAGCGGCGCCGGGAAGTTGGCCGGCAACTGGGTCAGCACCCGCTGCAAGGCAACCGGTCCACCGGTGGAGGTACCGATCGCGACCAGCCGGTAGGCCTTGCGCTTCGGCGCCGCCGAGGTCGACGCCGGGGCCGGCGACGCGCCGGCACTGGCACGCGCGCTCGCGCCGAGGCTGGAGGACGACGCCGGCGCATGGCTGGACGAGGTGGCCGAAGGCAGCGGCGGCAGGCTGATCGAGCGACGATTGCTACGGGCGATGGTCAGGACCTTCTCGCAAAGCAACTGGCGGACCTTGTCCGGGTTGCGCGAGATGTCCTCGAAATTCTTCGGCAGGTAGTCGACCGCTCCGGCGTCCAGCGCATCCAGGGTCACCCGCGCGCCCTCGTGGGTCAGCGAGGAGAACATCAGGACCGGGGTCGGGCAACGCTGCATGATGTTGCGTACCGCGGTGATGCCGTCCATCAGCGGCATCTCGTAATCCATAGTGATCACATCGGGTCTCAGGGCCAGCGCCTGCTCGATGGCCTCGCGGCCATTGGTGGCGGTGCCGACCACCTGGATCTGTCCATCGGCGGAGAGAATCTCCGAGACACGGCGGCGGAAGAACCCCGAATCGTCCACCACCAGGACTTTGACTGCCATAGCTACTCCTCAGAGGGCGACGCTCCTGCGCCGCCGGAAACCCATACGCGGCGTCAGATGCGCCGTGCGTAACGCTTGAGCATGCTCGGCACATCGAGGATCAGGGCGATGCGCCCGTCCCCGGTGATGGTGGCGCCCGCCATGCCGGGGGTGCCCTGCAACATCTTGCCGAGTGGCTTGATCACCACTTCTTCTTGTCCCACCAACTGGTCGACGACGAAACCGATGCGCTGGGTGCCGACCGACAGGATCACCACGTGCCCCTCGCCCTGCTCCTCGTGGGCCGCGCTCGGCACCAGCCAGCGCTTGAGGTAGAACAGCGGCAAGGCCTTGTCGCGGACGATCACCACTTCCTGGCCATCCACGACATTGGTGCGCGACAGGTCAAGATGGAAGATTTCGTTGACGTTGACCAGCGGGAAGGCGAACGCCTGGCTGCCCAGCATCACCATAAGGGTAGGCATGATCGCCAGGGTCAGCGGCACCTTGATGACGATCTTCGAGCCGGACCCCTTCTGCGAGAACACGTTGACCGTGCCGTTGAGCTGGGAAATCTTGGTCTTCACCACGTCCATGCCGACGCCGCGGCCGGACACGTCGGAAATCTCGGTCTTGGTCGAGAAACCCGGGGCGAAGATCAGGTTGTAGCACTCCAGGTCGGTCAGGCGGTCCGCCGCATCGCGCTCCAGCAGGCCCTTCTCCACCGCCTTGTTGCGCAGCACCTCGGCGTCCATGCCCTTGCCGTCGTCGGTGATCATCAGGAGGATGTGGTCACCCTCCTGCTCCGCTGACAGCACCACCTGGCCGACCCGCGGCTTGCCGGCGGCCTCGCGCTCCTCCGGACTCTCGATGCCGTGGTCGACGGCGTTGCGCACCAGGTGCACCAGCGGATCGGCGAGGGCCTCGACCAGGTTCTTGTCGAGGTCGGTCTCTTCGCCCACCAGCTCCAGGTTGATCTCTTTCTTCATGTTCCGCGCCAGGTCGCGAACCAGGCGCGGGAAGCGGCCGAAGACCTTCTTGATCGGCTGCATGCGAGTCTTCATCACCGACATCTGCAGGTCGCCGGTGACCACGTCGAGGTTGGCCACGGCCTTGGCCATGGCCTCGTCGCCACTGTTCAGGCCCAGGCGCACCAGGCGGTTACGCACCAGCACCAGCTCGCCGACCATGTTCATGATCTCGTCGAGACGCGCCGTATCCACCCGCACGGTGGTCTCCGCCTCGCTCGCCGCCGGCCTGTCGGGCGCCGCCGGACGCGCGGCGGCGGCCTTGGCCGGAGCGACCGGTTTCGCCGCGGGACTCTTCGCCGCGATGTTCTTGGCTACCGCCGCGGCGGCCGCCACGGCCTCGGAGGCGCCGTTGAACTTGCCCTTGCCGTGCAGTTCGTCGAGCAGCGACTCGAACTCGTCGTCGCTGATCTCATCGCCGCCCGCGGCGGCCGGCGCCTTGCCCGGCTCCGCCGGCGCAGCCGCTGGAGCCGCGGCAGCCGGTGCGGCGGGTGTGCCGGCGGCTTCCGGGACATCGCCGAACTTGCCCTTGCCGTGCAGTTCGTCGAGCAGCGCCTCGAACTCGTCGTCGCTGATATCGTCACCAGCGGCAGCCGCGGCCGGCTCGACCGCCTCGGCGGGGACTTGCGCAGGCTCGGCCGAGACCGCCGGCGGGACGAACTTGCCCTTGCCGTGCAACTGGTCGAGCAACGCCTCGAACTCGGCGTCGCTGATCTCGTCGCCAGCGGGAGCCGCGGGCGCTTCTGCAACGGCGGAGGCCGGCGCTTCGTCGCCCTGGAGAGCATCCAGCAACTGCTCGAACTCGTCGTCGGTGATATCGCTGGAGGCACTCTGCGCGGGCGCTTCCGGCGGCGCCGCAGGCTCGGCTGGCGGAACGGCCGCTGGCGGCGCTTGCACAGGTTCCGCGGGCGCGGCGCCCTCGGGCTCGGCCAGGCGGGCAAGGGCCGCCAGCAGTTCGGGCGTCGCCGGGGTCGGTTCGGACTGCTCGCGCACTTGGTCGAACATCGCGTTGACCGTATCCAGCGCCTGCAGCACCACATCCATCAGTTCGGAGCTGACGCGCCGCTCGCCCTTGCGCAGGATATCGAAGACGTTTTCCGCAATGTGGCAGCATTCCACCAGCGCGTTCAGCTGGAGGAAGCCGGCACCGCCCTTGACCGTATGGAACCCACGGAAAATGGCATTGAGCAGGTCCATGTCGTCCGGCCGGCTCTCCAGCTCGACCAGTTGCTCGGACAATTGCTCGAGAATCTCGCCGGCCTCAACCAGGAAGTCCTGGAGGATTTCTTCATCGGCGTCGAAGCTCATTCGGCTGCTCCCAGAGACGTGTTACTCGAAAGGATCGGCAGGACCGCTGTCCTGCCGGAAATACCGGCCCGGCTTTCCGGACCGACTTCAGCCCGCCCGCCGGGATCATCGGCATGACGAAGGCTGTGCCGGCAGCCCGCGGATGCCAGCGTTCAATGCTTACTTAACGGCAGCGATGCCGCAGTCTTGAGCCGGGCGGGTCAGAAACCCAGGCTGGACAGCAGATCGTCCACGTCATCCTGCCCGGACACCACATCCTCTCGTTTTTCCGCGGCGACCTGCGGCCCCTCGCCCTTGGCCGAACGCTCCAGCGCGGCCTGGTGGCGCATGCTCACGTGGTCGTGCTCGATTCCGGCGTAACGGTCCACCTGGCCGGCCATCCAGACCAGCTTCACGAGGTTGCTCTCGACCTCGGTGACCAGCTTGGTGACACGCTTGATCACCTGGCCGGTCAGGTCCTGGTAATCCTGCGCCAGCAGGATGTCATTGAGCTGCGAGGACAACTGGCCGGCGTTCTCGCCGCTGCGCACGAGGAACTGTTCGATGCGCTTGGCCAGCTCGCGGAAGCCGTCGGCGTCGATTTCCCGGCGCATGAAGCGTTGCCACTCCTGGTGCAGCTCCCGCGAATCGTCGCCCAGTTGGTTGACCAGCGGGGCGCTCTGCTCCACCAGGTCCATGGTCCGGTTGGCGGCCTTCTCGGTCATTTCCACCACGTAGGAAAGACGATCGGTGGCATCGGCGATCTGCGACATTTCCTGCGCGTGGGGGGAATGCGGGTCGATCTGGAAATCGACGATGGCGTTGTGCAGTTCGCGGGTCAGCTTGCCCACTTCCTGGTAGAGGCCACGGTCCCTGGCCTGGCTGAGCTCCTGGATCAATTGCACCGCCTGCTGGAAGTGCCCCCGTTCGAGACAGTCCACCAGTTCGCGCGCGTGTTTTTTCAGGGTCGATTCGAATTCGTCGCCCGTGGAATCGTTACCAAGCACCATGACACCCTCTTGGCCGGCTTCAGCCGTTGACCCGCTCGAAAATCTTCTCGATCTTTTCCTTCAGGACCTGAGCGGTGAAGGGTTTGACCACATAGCCGTTGACCCCGGCCTGGGCCGCTTCGATGATCTGGTCGCGCTTGGCCTCGGCGGTGACCATCAGCACCGGCAGGTGCTTGAGGCGCTCGTCGGCGCGAACCGCGCGCAGCAGATCGATGCCGGTCATGCCCGGCATGTTCCAGTCGGTGACGAGAAAGTCGAAATTGCCGCTGTGCAGCATCGGCAGCGCCGTGGTGCCGTCGTCGGCCTCGGCGGTATTGGTGAAGCCCAAGTCCCGCAAGAGGTTCTTGATGATGCGTCTCATCGTGGAAAAGTCGTCCACGATGAGAATTTTCATGTTCTTGTCCAAGTAAACCTCCGTACAGACCAGAGCGCGCCCCAGGGGACGCGCCACACATTCTTTTGCGTTAACGGTTACAAGCTGCGGTCGAGGCCGGTTCAGGCCGACCGCCAATCGGCCAGGCGCGCACGCAAACGCGCGGCGCACTGGCTGTGCAACTGGCTGACCCGCGATTCGCTGACGCCCAGTACCTCGCCGATCTCCTTGAGGTTGAGTTCCTCGTCGTAATACAACGCCAGCACCAGGCGCTCGCGCTCCGGCAACTTGGCGATGGCATCCGCCAGGGCCGCCTGAAAACGTTCGTCGAGCAGGCCGTGGATCGGTTCGTTGTGACTGAGGCTGGTGTCTTCCGGCAATCCATGTTCGCCGTCCTGCAACAGGTCGTCGAAGCTGTACAGGCGGCTGCCCTGCGTGTCGCTGAGGATGCCGTAGTAATCTTCGAGGCTCAATTGGAGTTCGGCAGCAACTTCGTGATCTTTAGCGTCGCGTCCGGTTCTCGCCTCGATCGCGCGGATCGCGTCGGTCACCATGCGCGTGTTGCGGTGCACCGAACGCGGCGCCCAGTCGCCCTTGCGGACCTCGTCGAGCATGGCCCCACGGATGCGGATGCCGGCATAGGTCTCGAAGCTGGCGCCCTTGCCGGCGTCGTATTTCTTCGCGGCCTCGAGCAGGCCGATCATGCCGGCCTGCATCAGGTCCTCCACCTGCACGCTGGCCGGCAGGCGGCCGAGCAGGTGATAGGCGATGCGCTTGACCAGTGGTGCGTAACGCTGGATCAGTTGCTCCTGGGAGTTCTGCGCTTGCGCCTTGCTATACATACGCACTCCAGAGGCCGCTGTCATACGGCCGAACCTGTCGCGGGGTGTTGGACCAGTCGTTCGACGAAGAACTCCAGGTGCCCGCGCGGGTTGGCCGGCAGCGGCCAGCTGTCGACCTTCTGCGCGACCGCCTTGAAGGCCAGGGACGCCTTCGAGCGGGGGAATGCCTCGTATACGGCTCGCTGTTTCTGCACGGCCTTGCGTACCGACTCGTCGTAAGGGATGACACCTACATACTGTAGTGCGACGTCGAGGAAACGGTCAGTGACCTTGGTCAGTTTGGCGAACAGGTTGCGTCCTTCCTGCGGGCTGTGGGCCATGTTGGCCAGGACCCGGAAGCGAGTCATGCCGTGGTCGCGGTTGAGCAGCTTGATCAGGGCGTAGGCATCGGTGATCGAGGTCGGCTCGTCGCAGACGACCAGCAGCACCTCCTGCGCGGCGCGGACGAAACTGACCACCGAATCGCCGATTCCGGCGGCAGTGTCGACGACCAGGACATCGAGGTTGTCGCTGATATCGCTGAACGCCTGGATCAGCCCCGCATGCTGCATGGGCGAGAGGTGCACCATGCTCTGCGTGCCGGAGGCCGCGGGAACGATGCGCACGCCACCGGGACCGAGGAGGAGGACATCGCGCAGTTCGCAGCGTCCCTCGATCACGTCGGCCAGGGTGCGCTTGGGCGTGAGTCCCAGCAGGACGTCGACGTTGGCCAGGCCGAGGTCGGCATCCAGCAGCATGACGCGACGGCCGAGATCGGCCAGAGCCAGTGCCAGGTTCACCGACACATTGGTCTTGCCGACGCCGCCCTTGCCGCCAGTTACTGCGATCACCTGTACGGGATGCATGCTACCCATCTGCTTCATACCTTGTGTTGTCGTCTTCCCGGAACGCCCCTTCCAGCGCTCTCCGGTATTGGCGGGAATGATGCGCCATCGTTCCCGGCCCGGCGGAAGCCACCTTCGCTTCCGTCACCCGCGCCACGCGCGGTTCTTCCCACGTCCTCAGCCGGCACGCCGCGCCGGTTGCTGGTAGAGCCCGGCGAACATCTCGGCCATGGCGTCCTCGCTGGGCTCTTCCGGTGCCTGCAGGCTCACCGCCCGGCTGACCAGTTGGTGACTGCGCGCCACCTGCAGGTCGTCCGGAATCCGCGGCCCATCCGCCAGATAGGCTACCGGGAGACGCTGGGCGATAGCCAGCGCCATCGATTCACCGAGGCTGCCCGCCTCGTCCAGCTTAGTCAGGATGCAACCCGCCAGCCCGCAGTGCCGATAGGTCTGGTAGGCCGACTTGAGCACCTGGCTCTGGCTGGTGGTGGCCATCACCAGGTAATTCTTCACGTTCAGGCTCGGCGACGCCAGTGCCTCGAGCTGCATGCGCAATGCCGGGTCGCTGGCCGGCAGGCCGGCGGTATCGATCAGCACCATGCGCTTGCGCGCCAGCGGCGCCAGGGCCTGGATCAGCGACTGGCCGGGATCGACCAGGGTCACCGGTACGTTGAGGATCCGACCGAGGGTCTTGATCTGCTCCTGGGCGCCGATCCGGTAGCTGTCCATGCTCACCAGCGCCAGGCTCTGGGCGCCGTACTTGAGGACGTAGCGCGCGGCCATCTTCGCCAGGGTGGTGGTCTTGCCGGCGCCTGCCGGGCCGACCAGGGCCAGTACGCCGCCCGCGTCGAGCGGGTCCTGCTCGGGGGTCTGCACGGCACGCGACAGGTGCGCCAACAGCATGCGCCAGGCCTGGCGCGTATCGCCCACCGCGGCGACCCGCTCCAGCAACGGCTTGCTCAGCTCCGCCGGCAAGCCCATGCGCTGCAGGCGCCGCCAGAGATTGGCCTGCTGCGGACGCTGGTGCTGCAACTGGCCCCAGGCGATGGAACCCAGTTGTACCTCGATCAGCTCGCGCAGGCCGTTCAGTTCGAAACGCATTGCCTCGAGGGTCTGGCCGCCCGCCTGGGGCTTGGCCTGCGCCGCCGTCATGGACTCGGCCAGGGACGGACGCGCCGGCTTCTCCTCGGCGAACAATTGACGGTCCTTGCGCTGGTTTTCCGCCGGACGCGCCGTCAATTCGGCGCGCGCCTCGGCGATCCGCGCCTGGGTCTTGCGCAGCTCCACTTCCAGCGCCGGGTTGGGCTTGCTCGGCGCCGGCGGGGCCTGGTAATCCAGCGCCGCGGTCAGCTCGATGCCGCCGGCGACCCGGCGGTTGCCGAGAATCGCGGCGTCCGGACCCAGTTCGTCGCGGACCAGTTTCATGGCCTGACGCATATCGGCGGCGAAGAAGCGTTTGACTTGCATTGCCCGAACCCCTCAGTTCAGTAGTCTTGCCGGCAACCTCAGGTTGCCCGGTGTGCCGGCCCTGGAGCCGGCGCAGCCCTCGTTCAGTTCTGCCCCACCGTCGCGACGATGGTGACTTGCTTGTTGTCCGGGATTTCCTGGTAGGCCAGCACATGCATGCTGGGCACCGCCATCCGCGCGAAGCGCGACATCATCGAGCGGATCGGCCCGGCAACCAGCAGGATCGCCGGCTTACCGAGCATCTCCTGGCGTTGCGCGCTCTCGATCAGCGAGCGTTGCAGCTTCTCGGCCATTCCCGGCTCCAGCAACATGCCGTCCTCGGAGCCTTGTCCGGCCTTCTGCATGCTGTTCAGCAAAATCTGTTCCAACCTCGGCTCGAGCGTGATCACAGGCAGCTCCGGCTCAAGCCCGACAATGCTTTGCACGATTGCGCGGGACAACGCGACGCGAACCGCGGCGACCATCGCGCCGGGATCTTGACTCCGCGGAGCGACGTTGGCGATGGCCTCGGCGATGGTACGGATGTCGCGCACCGGCACCTGCTCCTGGAGCAGCGCCTGCAGGACCTTGAGCAGGGTGGACAGGGAAATCAGCCCCGGCACCAGCTCTTCCGCCAGCTTCGGCGAGCTGCGCGCGAGCAATTGCAGGAGCTGCTGCACTTCTTCATGGCCCAGCAGCTCGTGGGCGTGCTTGTGCAGCACCTGATTCAGGTGAGTGGCGACCACGGTGCTCGCATCCACCACGGTGTAGCCCAGCGACTGCGCCTGGTCGCGCTGGCCGGGCTCGATCCATACCGCTTCCAGGCCGAAGGCCGGGTCCTTGCCGGCGATGCCGTTGAGGCTGCCGAATACCTGGCCGGGGTTGATCGCCAGCTCGCGATCGGGATAGATCTCCGCTTCGGCCACGCTGACCCCCATCAGGGTCAGGCGGTAGGCGTTGGGCAGCAGGTCGAGGTTGTCGCGGATGTGCACCGAGGGCATCAGGAAGCCCAGCTCCTGGGACAGCTTCTTGCGTACGCCCTTGATCCGCGCCAGCAGTTGCCCGCCCTGGTTGCGGTCGACCAGCGGGATCAGCCGGTAGCCGACTTCCAGGCCGACCATGTCCACCGGGGTGACATCGTCCCAGCCCAGTTCCTTGACCTCCTGGGCACGCTGCGCCGGCAGCAGCTCCTGCTGGCGCTGTACCTCCTGCTCGGCGACCTGCTTGGCCTTGTTCTGCCGGTGCCAGATCCAGTAGGCAGCAGCGCCGGCCAGGGCGCCGAGGCCGATGAAGGAAACATGCGGCATGCCCGGCACGGCGCCCATGGCGATCAGGATCGCCGCGGAAATCGCCAGCGCCTTGGGCGAGGCGAACATCTGCCGGTTGACCTGCTGGCCCATGTCCTCGGAACTGGAGACCCGCGTCACCATGATCGCCGCCGCGGTCGACAGCAGCAGCGACGGCAGTTGTGCCACCAGGCCGTCACCGATGGTCAGCAGGGCGTAGACCTTGCCGGCGTCGCCGAAGGACATCGAATGCTGGATCATGCCGATGGCGACGCCGCCGATCAGGTTGATGAAGAGAATCAGCAGGCCGGCGATGGCGTCACCGCGGACGAACTTGCTGGCACCGTCCATCGAACCGTAGAAGTCGGCCTCCTGGGCCACCTCGCTGCGGCGCTTCTTGGCTTCCTCCTGCTCGATCAGGCCGGCGTTGAGGTCGGCGTCGATGGCCATCTGCTTGCCGGGCATGGCATCCAGGGTGAAGCGCGCGCTGACTTCGGAAATCCGCCCGGCGCCCTTGGTCACCACCACGAAGTTGATGATCATGAGGATCGCGAACACCACCACCCCGACCACGTAGTTGCCGCCGATCACCACTTCGCCGAAGGCCTGGATCACCTTGCCTGCGGCGCCATGGCCGTCGTGGCCGTGGAGCAGCACCACGCGGGTCGAGGCAACGTTCAGCGCCAGGCGCAACAGGGTCGCCACCAGCAGGATGGTCGGGAACACGGCGAAGTCCAGCGGCCGCAGGGCGTACACGCAGACCAGCAGGACGACGATGGACAGGGCGATGTTGAAGGTGAACAGCACGTCCAGCAGGAATGGCGGGATCGGCAGGGTCATCATCGCCAGCATGGCCAGCAGCAGGATCGGCACGCCGAGGCTGCCGCGACCCAGCCCCGCCAGGTTGCTGCGCACATTGCTGATCAGTTGCGTGCGATCCACTCTCGACTCCCCTGCCCTGCGTATGGCGCCCGTAGGTGGGCGCCGAACAAACTTTTGACGCCGGAATGCGCGTCGGGCGGGTCATTGCAGGAACCGTTCCAACTTTTCAATTCATTGATTGAAAAAGGGTTTTCGCCAATCACCAACTGCCGGAGGCGCCACCGCCGCCACTCGAGCCTCCGCCGCCGGAGAACGAGTCCGAAGACGAACTGGACGAACTCGACGACGAGGAAGACGAGGACCCCGATGAGCTAGCGTAATCGCCGCCGCGCCGACGCCCTCCCCCCGAGCCGCCGGCGCTGAAATTGCAACCGATGAGCAGCGGCAGGCAAGCGGCGGGCAGGATGATCAACGCCTCGATGCTGTTCAGCGGGTCGTCCACCAGCAACAGCAGGCACTCCAGGGCCAGGGTCAGCAGCAGGCCGAGCAGGCCCGGCAGGTAGGCCCAGCGCCGTCCTCTGCGCAGCCCCTGCCAGGCACCGGCCAGCATCAGCAGGGTCAGCCCCAGCGAAAGCGGCACGGCCAATCCGTAATGGAGCACCGGCAGGCCATAACGGCCGTAGGCCCAGAACAGCCCCAGCGCATAGAGCACAAGAATGGCGAAGAACCAGCGGGCACCGCGCGAATACTTGAGCAAGGCGCCGAAGCCGACGCCCAGGACCGCCACCATCTCCGCCAGCGCCACCATCGCCCATGCTGGCCAGTGTCGCCCCAGCGCCAGCGCCGCAGCGAGCGCCACTACCGCACCCAGGGTCCAGTACCAGGCGCGCGGGCGTACCAGCAGCGCCACCCCGCCGAGAGCGCCGAGCAGGAATGCGATAGCCAGGGTCTGCCGTACCGCGCCGGGCTCCAGCGGGTCGCGCGGCGGCGGCGGCAACGCCTCGCCGTCGATCAGTCGTACCAGGCGCTGCGCCGCCGCTTCCAGGCCGCCGGCGTAGTCTTGCTGACGGAACGCAGGGGTCATGTATTCGCGGATGATCCGCCCGGCATCGATGTCGGTGATCGTTCCTTCCAGGCCATAGCCGACTTCGATGCGCATGCGCCGGTCGTCCTTCGCCACCAGCACCAGGACGCCGTCATCGATCCCCTTGCGCCCCAGCTTCCACGCCTCGAAGACCCGCGTCGCATAGGCCTCGATGCTGTCCGGATAGGTGCTGGGCACCATCAGGATCGCTACCTGGGCACCCTTCCGGGCCTCCAGCGCGGCCAGCGAAGCTTCCAGGCGGGCACGCTCGGCGGCGTCGAGGGTCGCGGTAAGGTCGGTCACCCGCCGCGCCGGCGCCGGAACCTCCGCGGACTCGTAGCCCGCATCGCGCGCTGCCTCGGCCTCGGCGCCGACCGCCGATGCCTCCACGGCCTCCTCCTCGACATCGGACGCTGCCACCGCGACGGTGACCGGCACCGTCGCGGTGGCAACGGAGGGAATCGCGGCGGCGCAGAGCAGCATGCCGAACAGCCGAAGCATGGCGAGATAACGCGTGATTGCAGACATCCTTGTCTCCGAATGAAATGAATGGGAACCCATTACCAACTGCCCGAGGCACCGCCTCCGCCGCTGGAACCACCGCCCCCGGAAAAGCCGCCGGACGACGAGGAGGAAGAGGAGGAGGAACCGCCGCCGGAGCTTCCCGACGAGCCTCCACCACCCCCACTCAGGCGTACCTGGCCGAACACCAGCAGCCCGAGCATGAGCTGGAACGGTAGCAGGGCCAGCCAGACCAGCGGTGCGTCCAGACCACCGGACAGCAATCCGAGCAGCAGGTAGGCCGCCAGCAACGCCCACAGTCGGCGGTGGAAACTTTTCCGCCGCTCGCGCCATAGCGAGCGCATCAGGCGGTAGTTCGACCAGCAGAGAACCGCCAGCATCAGCACCCCGGCCGGCCACAGCAGGCCGTAGATGAAGGACACCGCGCTGAACCAATGCGCCGCCAGCCCGAGCAGGGCTACATAGACCAGTACGCCGATCACCAGGTAGAAGGCCGGGCGCACCGTCCACAGCGCGCCGAAGGTCGCGCCGCCGACCAGCATGCACAGCGGAGCCACCAGCAGCACGCTCATCCACTCGCCGGAAGCGCCGGCCAGCGTGCCCAGCAGCCAGCAGAGCAGCGCCCCGCCGAGCAGCCAGGGCCAGCGCAGCGCCCGGGCACTCAACAGCACTCCGGCCAGCGCTCCGTAGATGAAAGCGACCAGCAGCGCCCAGGCTTCCGCCGGCAATGGCCCCAGCGAGACCTCCGGCGTACCCGACGACGACGCAGCCGCCGGCAGCGTTTCGCCGTCGACCAGGCGGATCAGCTCGTCCACCGCGGCCTCGATCCCGCCGGCGTAGTCGCCCTCGCGAAATGCCGGGGCCATCCGCTCGCGAATGATCCGTCCGGCGACCACATCGGGCACCGCACCCTCCAGGCCGTAGCCGACCTCGATGCGCATGCGCCGGTCATCCTTGGCCACCACCAGCAGCAGACCGTCGTCGACCGCCTTGCGGCCGAGCTTCCAGGCCTGGAACAGCTTGTCGGAGAAGGCTTCGATATCGAGGGTACCGGTAGTCGGCAGCATCACCAGCGCGATCTGCGCGCCGCGTCGCCGCTCCAGCGCCTCGAGCTTCTCCACCAGGCGTTGGCGCGTCGCCTCGTCCAGCGTGTGGGTGGCATCCACCACCCGCTCCGACAGGGGCAAGGCGACCCATTCCGCCGGCGCTTCGGCGTGCGCAGGCATCCAGGGCAGCAGCCAGGCCAGGGCGAGCAACAGGAGGACAGGCGGGAAAATACGATCAGACAGGGTTCGATCCATGAACGGCAAAGCTCTCATCCCGAGCGGGTATCGGCCAAGGCTGCCACAGCGCGGCACGCAGCTCCAGCCCGGTCACTCGTCGCGACGCAGGTCCGGCGGGATCGGCAGGTCCTTCAACGGGCTCGGCCGCTTGCCCTTGCCGGCCTGGTACTGCTTGAGCTGGTAGACATAGGCCAGCACCTGGGCCACGGCGAGATAGAGCCCGGCGGGAATCTCCTGGTCCAGCTCGGTGGAGTAGTACACCGCTCGCGCCAGCGCCGGCGACTCCATGACCATCACCTTGTGCTCCTGGGCCACCTCGCGGATCTTCAGGGCCAGGAAATCGTTGCCCTTGGCCAGCAGCAGCGGCGCCCCGCCGCCCGCCGGGTCGTACTTCAGGGCCACGGCGAAGTGGGTCGGGTTGGTGATCACCACGTCGGCCTCCGGCACCGCCGCCATCATCCGTCTCTGCGCCATCTCGCGCTGCATCTGGCGGATCTTCGACTTGACCTCGGGCTTGCCCTCGGAGTCCTTGTATTCGTCGCGCACTTCCTGCTTGGTCATCAGCAGCTTCTGGCGGTTGTCCCAGATCTGGTAGGGCACGTCCACCGCGGCGATCAGCAGCAGGCTGCAGGCCATCCAGAAGGCGCTCCAGCCGACCACCCGCACGCTGTGCAGAATCGCCTGCTCGAGCGGCTGGTGCGCCAGGGCCAGAAGGGCGTCGCGGTCGGCGGAGAGCACCAGCAGGGCCACCGCCAGCACCACCAGGAACTTGATCAGCGCCTTGCTCAGTTCGAGCAGCGACTTGGCGGAAAACATCCGTTTCAGCCCCGACAGCGGGTTGAGCCGGCTGAACTTGGGTTGCAGGGCGTCCATCGAGAACAGCCAGCCGCCGAGGGCGATCGGCCCGACGATCGCCGCCACCAGCAGCATCAGCAGGATCGGCCAGAGCCCCTGGGCCGCCAGGTAGGCCGAAGCGCCGAGCAATTGCAGCATGCTCTCGGTATTCATCGCGGTTTCCCGGGACAGCTCGAAATTGCTGCGCATCAGGCGCAACAGGGCGCCCGCCAGGTCGGCGCCGTAGATCAGCAGGCCGCCAGCGCCGGCCATGAGGATGGCCAGGGTGTTCAGCTCCCGCGAACGCGGCAACTGCCCTTTCTCGCGCGCCTCGCGGCGGCGTTTCTCCGTGGGTTCCTCTGTCTTGTCCTGCCCGCTCTCGCTCTCGGCCATGGCTACCTCGCCCGCACCAGTTCACGGAGGAATTGCAGGGCCTCGCCGGCCAGCACCTGGTACTGGCTGAGCAGGTCGGCGGTGCCGATCCAGAGGATCACCAGGCCCAGCACCAGGGTCAATGGAAAGCCGATGGAGAAGATGTTCAGTTGCGGCGCCGCGCGGGTCATGGCGCCGAAGGCGAGGTTCACCACCAGCAGCGCGGTGATCGCCGGCAGCGCCAGCAGCAGCGCTGCGCCCATCACCCAGCCGAGCTTGCCGGCGATGATCCAGAAATGGTTGCCGCTCAGGCCCTCGCCCACCGGCAGGGTGACGAAGCTCTCGGCGATCACCTCGAACACTACCAGGTGGCCGTTCATCGCCAGGAACAGCAGCGTCACCAGCATGGTGAAGAACTGGCCGAGCACCGGCACCGAGACGCCGTTGGCCGGGTCGACCATGGAAGCGAAGCCCAGGCCCATCTGCATCGAGATGATCTGCCCGGCGATCACGAAGGCGTGGAACAGCAACTGCAGGGAAAAGCCGAGCAAGGCGCCGACCAGGATCTGCTCGCCGATCAGCAGCATGGCCTTCATGCTCAGCGCGTCCACCTGCGGCATCGGCGGCAGGTTCGGCACCAGCACCACGCAGACGCCCAGCGCCAGGTAGAGGCGCACCCGCACCGGCACCAGCTGGGTGCCGATCACCGGCATGGTCATCAGCAGCGCCGCGACCCGGAACAGCGGCAGCACGAAGCTGGCGATCCAGCCGCCGATCTGTGCGTTGGTCAGCTCCAGCATCAGCCGATCAGCAGCGGGATGTTGCCGATCAGCGTCTGGGTGTATTCCATCAGCTGCCGCAGCAGCCAGGGGCCCAGCACGATCAGGGTGAGCAGGATCACCATCAGGCGCGGCAGGAAGCTCAGGGTCTGTTCGTTGATCTGGGTGGCGGCCTGGAACATCGCCACCACTAGACCGACCAGCAGGCTCGGAACCACCAGCACGCCGACGATCATCGCCGTCAGCCACAACGCCTCGCGGAACAGGTCGAGTGCCACCTCAGGGGTCATGTCTCTCTCCAGCGCGCCAGCGGCGCGTCAAGCCGGCGGCACCGCTAGACGGTGCCGAAACTGCCCGCCAGCGTCCCGATGATCAGCGCCCAGCCATCCACCAGGACGAACAGCATGATCTTGAACGGCAGGGAAATGATCAGCGGCGACAGCATCATCATGCCCATCGCCATCAGCACGCTGGACACCACCAGGTCGATGATCAGGAACGGGATGAAGATCATGAAGCCGATCTGGAACGCGGTCTTCAGCTCGGACGTGACGAAGGCCGGGACCAGGATGGTCAGCGGCGTCGCCTCCGGGCTGCCGATGTCGGTGCGCTTGGACAGGCGCACGAACAGCTCCAGGTCGGAGGTGCGAGTCTGCGCCAGCATGAACGCCTTCAGCGGTACCTCGGCCTTTTGCAGGGCTTCCTGGGCGGGAATCTGCTCGTTCAGGTAGGGCTGCAGGGCCTGGCTGTTGATCTTGTCGAACACCGGGGCCATGACGAACATGGTCAGGAACAGCGCCAGCCCCACCAGCACCTGGTTCGACGGCGTCGATTGCAGGCCCAGCGCCTGGCGCAGGATGGAGAAGACGATGATGATCCGGGTGAAGCTGGTCATCAGCATGACGAACGCCGGGATGAAGCTCAGCGCGGTCATGATCAGCAGGATCTGCAGGCTGACCGAATACTCCTGCTGGCCCTGGCCGTTGGTGGTCACGGTGATCGCCGAGATCGATGTCGGGTCGGCGGCCAGCGCCGGCCACGGCGCCAGCAACAGGAGGCAGAGCGCGGCGAGCGCGCCGGCCAGGGAGATGCGCGGAGTCATGGCTTGCCCTTGGGGTCCTTGTTCAGCAGCTCCAGCAGGCGCTGGGCGAATTCCGGCGTGGCCGGCTCGCCGTCCGGCAGGTGTACCGGCTCCTTGAGCACGTGCAACGGCGTGATCCGGCCGGGCGTCAGGCCGAGCAGGATCTGCTCCTCGCCGACCTGCACCAGCACCAGCCGGTCGCGCGGACCCAGCGGCTGGCTGGCGAGGGTGCGGATCAAGCGGTTGCCGCGCGGACCGGCCTGTTGCACCCGGCGCACCAGCCAGGCGAGCAGGAAGATCAGGCCGATCACCAGGCCCAGGCCGAGCACCAGTTGGGCCAGTTGCGCGGCGGCGCCGGAAGCGGCGCCCACCGTCGGCGCGGCGGCACCCGTCGTCCCCTCGGCGGCGCACAGCGGCGCGCTCAGCGAGGCGAGTGCCGGCAGGAAGCCGGCGAACAGGTAGCGACGCATGTCAGCGCAGCTTCTTGATGCGTTCGCTGGGACTGATCACGTCGGTCAGGCGGATGCCGAACTTCTCGTTCACCACCACCACCTCGCCGTGGGCGATCAGGGTGCCGTTGACCAGTACGTCCAGCGGCTCGCCGGCCAGGCGATCGAGTTCGATCACCGACCCCTGGTTCAGCTGCAGCAGGTTGCGGATGCTGATGTCGGTATGCCCGACTTCCATGGAGATGGTCACCGGGATGTCCAGGATCACATCCAGGTTGGGCCCCTCCAGGCCGGAAATGGTCGGTGCCTTCGGCGAAGCGCCGAACTCTTCCATCGGCGCCCGCGGGGTACTCGGCTCCGCCACGGGAGTCGCGCCGCCCTGGGCCATCAGCGCATCGATGTCGTCCTGGCTGGCGTCGCCCGCCTCGGCCAGCGCCGCCGCCCACTCGTCGGCCAGTGCCTGTTCCTCGGTGGTCACTTTTTCTTCGTCTGCCATGGTTCGTCTTTCCTCCGGGGGAAGCGGTCAGCGCGAGCGCTCGACCGCTTCGAGAATCTGTAGCGCCAGGTTGCCCTTGTGGGCGCCCAGCTTGACCTTGAAGGCGGGCACGCCGTTGGCGCGCATCACCATGTGTTCCGGCATCTCCACCGGGATCACGTCGCCCGGCTGCATGTGCAGGATGTCGCGCAGCTTGAGCTGGCGGCGGACCACGGTGGCGCCGAGCGGTACCTGGACGTCCAGCACGTCCTCGCGCAGGGCCTTGATCCAGCGCTCGTCCTGGTCGTCGTGGTCGGACTGGAAACCGGCGTCGAGCATCTCGCGGATCGGCTCGATCATCGAATAGGGCATGGTGATGTGCAGGTCGCCGCCACCGCCGTCCAGTTCGATGTGGAAGGTGGAGACCACCACCACCTCGCTGGGACTGACGATGTTGGCCATGGCCGGGTTGACCTCCGAGTTGACGTACTCGAAGTTCATCTCCAGCACCGCCTGCCAGGCTTCCTTCAGATCGACGAAGGCCTGCTCCAGCACCATCCGCACCACCCGCAGTTCGGTCGGGGTGAACTCGCGGCCCTCGATCTTGGCGTGGCGGCCGTCGCCGCCGAAGAAGTTGTCCACCAGCTTGAACACCAGCTTGGCGTCGAGGATGAACAGCGCGGTGCCGCGCAGCGGCTTCATCTTCACCAGGTTGAGGCTGGTGGGAACGTACAGCGAGTGCACGTACTCGCCGAACTTCATCACCTGCACGCCGCCGACCGCGACGTCGGCCGAACGGCGCAGCAGGTTGAACATGCTGATGCGGGTGTAGCGGGCGAAACGCTCGTTGATCATCTCCAGGGTCGGCATGCGGCCCCGGACGATGCGGTCCTGGCTGGTCAGGTCATAGGACTTGACCGATCCCGGCGTCGCCTCGACTTCGGTTTCCACCAGGCCATCGTCGACGCCGTGCAACAGCGCGTCGATTTCATCCTGGGAAAGCAGATCTTGCACGGCCATGGGATACCTACTGCAGCACGAAATTGGTGAACAACACTTGTTCGATAGCCAGCTGGCCGGTTTCCTTCTTGGCCAGTTCCTGCAATCCGGCGGTCGCCTGCTGGCGGAGCATTTCCTTGCCCACCGGCGTCACCAGCGAGTCGAAACTCTGACTCGAGAACAGCATCACCAGTTTATTGCGAACCAGCGGCATGTGCTCGCGCAATGCGTCCATCTGCGCCTTGTCGCGCCCCATCAACGCGACGCCGACCTGCATGTAGCGCTGCCGGCCGTTCTGGTTGAAGTTGACGACGAAGGCCGGCGCCAGGATCTCGTAGAGCGCCGGCTGCTTGCCCGGCTTCGCCGCCTCGCTGGCGACTTCCTCGGTCTTCTCGGCCTTCAGCGACTTGCTGAGGAAGAACCAGGTGCCGCCCACCGACAGGCCGATCGCCAGCAGCAGGCCGACCACGATCAGCAGGATCAGCTTCAGCTTGCTCTTGCCGCCGCTCGGAGCCCCCGCGTCGGCGGGTGTCGCCTCTTTCTTAGCCATGCCAAAAATCCGTCGCTATAGCGTCAAATGAAGGGTTTCACAGGGGCAGAGCAAGGGTTGTGCCATTTCTGCAACGCCGCCCCGCCCCCTGGGGCCAGCCCCGGAGGGCTGTCCGAGATGATAGACGGCGCGGATATTACAGCCTGGCCACAGGAAATCATCCCCGTCTTTTGCGAAATCGCCCGCTCCGGAAAAAGAAAGGCCTCCCGCAGGAGGCCCAAAGGGGAAATGCAGTCGTTCGCCTCAGGCGTAGTAGTCGACCAGACCGCGCGCCGCCGACGAACCCGGCCGGCTGCGGATCTCGCTGACTCCGGCAAGGGTTTCCTCATCGCCCGAGGCGTCGCCGGCCAAGCCGCGTCCGCGCGCCGATCCGCCCTCGCCCTGCTGCTGGCCCTGCCAGCCCCGCGCCAGCGACTGGTCGGAGACGTTCACGTCGAGCTGGTTCATGCCCTGCTGGCTGAACATGTCGCGCAGCCGGTGCATCTGGCTTTCCAGGGCGTCGCGAACGCCGGCGTTGGGACTGGCGAAGGTCACCTGGGTCTGGTCGGCGGTCATGTGGATGCGCACGTCCAGGCGTCCCAGTTCGGCCGGGTCGAGCTGGATCTCCGCCGACTTCAGGTTCTGGCTGGACATCCACATCACCCGGTCCACCACCGCCTCGCTCCAGCCGTTCTGCTGTATCGCCACCGGCTGGCCGGGCACCGTACCGTTCACCGGACGGTTGGTCAGGGCCTGTTGCGCCATGGCCTGGGTCAGCCCGTTGAGCTTGGCCGCGAAAGGCTCGCCGCGCGGCTCCGCCTTGCTCTCCAGCAGGCTCTCGGAGGCGGCGCTGGCGATGGCCGGCTCGGCGGTCTGCTGCAACTGGGCCTCGAGCGCCTTGCCGTCGACGGCCTTGGGCAAGGAATCCGAGGTCAGGCTGGCAAGGGCATCGCCGAGGTTCGCCTGGCGCGGATCGGCGTTCTTCGCCGGCCCGCCTTTCGCCGCCTGCGCTGCGTCCTGGGCACCCTGCTCCAGGGCCATGTTCACTGCCGGAACGCCGTTGAGCTTGACCAGGGTCGGGTCGCTGCTGGCTTCGGTCAGGCTGGCCGGAGCACTGCTGGCCGTCGGCACGGCCGGCGGCAGCAAAGTCGCCTGGGTATTCTCGTCGAGCATCGGCACGGCGCCGCCGAGGCCGAGCAGTTGCAGCGGATCGACCGGCGTTTCGACTTTATCTTCGCCGTCGGCCTTGGCCTGGCCGTCGGCCGGCAAAGGCTTGCCGTCTTCGGCAACGGCCGGTTGCGCGGCGGCATCCGTCGGCTGCGCCTCGGCAGCCTCCTTGCCGGCGTCCCGCGGCTTGTCCCGCGAACCCTTCGCGGGACCGTCGGCGCGCTCGGCGGGCTTCTTCGCGGTCTCCTTGGCATACATGTCGGAGAAGCTGGAAGTCTTGTCGTTACTGGGCTCAGGCGTTTTCTGCTGGCTCTTCGGCGCAGCGGCCTTGGGCTTTACATCAGGCGTCGGCGGCAACAACACACCAGGGGCGACGGCCATGGGAATTCTCCATTTGCGAAGGGATTGCATCGTGGCTTGCGCAAGGGATCGAGCAAGGTCCGGGCCAACTTCGCCGAGAGCGTCCGCGAAACGCTCGCCAGGGCGCCGCAGCAGGCACGCTCGCTTTGCCCGCAGGTCCCGTCTGGACTACAATCCAGAGCCGCATCCCTCCCGAGGTAGTACCCTGATGTCCTTCGCCGAAAAACTGTCCCGTCTGCAAGCCTTCCTCGATGCCGATGACCTGCACGAAGAAGCGCTGGACTACGTGGCGACCCACGGCTACCTGACCGCCCTCTCCATCTGCCCGGAGCAGGTGCCGGAGCGGGAGTGGATCGACGCCCTGTTCGCCGAACCGCCGCACTACCGCAGCGATGAGGAGCGCCAGGAGATCGAGACTTCCCTCGAGCAGCTCAAGGCGCACATCACCCGCGTGCTGGCCAGCGACGAAGACCTCGAGCTGCCCTGCGACCTCGACCTCGGCGACGAGCCGGACGACTCCGACCTGCGCGGCTGGTGCATCGGCTTCATGGAAGGCGTGTTCCTTCGCGAGGAAGTCTGGTTCGAGCAGGCCGAAGAGGAAGTCAGCGAGCTGCTGCTGCCGATCATGGTCGGCTCCGGCCTGTTCGACGAGCAGCCCGAGTTCGACGAGATCGCCCGCGACCGCCACCTGGTGGACGACATGGTCGCGCAGATTCCCGACCTGCTGACCAACCTGTTCCTGCTCTGCCAGGCGCCGGAAGAAAAGCCCGCCCTGCTCAAGCCGCGCACGCACTAAGGAGCGCCGCGGTGGCGCAGCGGGAAATTCGCCCGAGCGCTCGTGCCTGGGTGCGCTATAGCCTCCAGGCCGTGGGTTTCCTAAGCGTAGCCCTGGGCGTGATCGGCATCTTCCTGCCGGTGCTGCCGACCACGCCTTTCCTGCTCCTCGCGGCGGCCTGCTTCATGCGCAGCTCGCCGCGCTTCTACCACTGGCTGGTCGGCCATCCACGGCTCGGCCCGTGGATCCGCGACTATCTCGACGGCGAAGGCATCCCGCTCAAGGGCAAGGTCTACGCCATCGGCCTGATGTGGGCCAGCATCGCCCTTTCCTGCTACCTGGTCCGACGCCCCTGGGCCCAGGGCTTCATGCTGACCAGCGCGGTACTGGTCAGCATCTATATCCTCCGCCAGAAGACCCGCCCGCCGCACGACGCCTGAGGGCCCGCTCAGGACAGCGCCGGATCGCCCTCGCCCAGCGGCAAGCGGTCGCCGGGCCCGCGCCGCTCGGGGCTCAGCACGGTGAAGCCGAAGGTGTTCCAGCCGTCCGCGCTGTCGACGAACACCGAACCGCCGTGCATGCTCGCCACCGCCTTGACGATGGACAGGCCGAGGCCGTGGTTGGCCTCGCTGTTGCTGCGCGCCGCGTCGACCCGATAGAAGCGCTCGAACAGGTGCCTGCGGTGCTCGTCGGCGATCGGCACGCCGGGGTTGCTCACCGCCACCCGCACTTCGTCGCCACGCCGCTCGACGCCGACCCGCAGCGTGCCGCCGGCGGCGGTGTGCTGGGCGGCGTTGTACAGCAGGTTGGTCACCGCCCGCTGGAACAGGGCGCGCTCGACCAGCGCGCGGGCCTCGCCGCGCACCTCGATGCCGACCCCGGCCTCGTCGAAGATCACCTCGAGGAAATCTACCGTGGTGGCGATCTCGCCGGCCAGCGAGGTTTCCTCGCGCTCGCAGGCCAGGCGTCCCTGGTCGGCACGGGCGAGGAACAACATGTCGTTGACGATCGCCCGCAGCCGCTCCAACTCCTCCAGGTTGGATTGCAGGACCTCTTCGTAATGTTCGCCGCTGCGTTCGCGGGACAACGCCACTTGGGTCTGGCCGATCAGGTTGGTCAATGGCGTGCGCAGCTCGTGGGCGACGTCGGCATTGAACGACTCCAGGCGCACGTAGGCTTGCTCCAGGCGGTCCAGGGCGCCGTTGAACGCTCCCACCAGCTCGCGCAGCTCGGCCGGCAGCGGCGAGAGCTGCAAGCGCTGAGACAACTGCCGCGGGCTGATCCGCCGGGCCTCCTCGGAGAGCCGATGCACCGGCCACAGGCCCAGGCGGGCGATCCAGTGGCCGAGCAACGAGGCCAGCAGTACGCCGAGGGCGGACAGGCCGAGCAGCCATTTCACGGTGGAGGTCCGCGCCTCGTGGAACGCCGCGCTGTCGATGGCGGTGACGTAGGTCAGCCGCGGCCGCCCCTCGCGCGCCGGCAACACGCCGACCCGCGCAGTCAGCGCGTACCGGTGCTCCGGCAACTCCAATTCGTAGCGGCCGGCGCCATCGGCGATCAGCCGCTGCACCGGTTCGCTGAAGCGCCCGTAGTGATAGCGCGGGTCGTCGCTGTCGATCCAGAAACGGATCAGCTCGTACTCCTGGCTCAGGTTGTCCAGCTTGCCCTGCAGGTGCGGCCAGCGTTCGGCCAGGTCGGGGTGGTCGAGCATCCGCGAGACCATGTTGAAGCGCACGTCCACCTCGCCCTGCTGCAGGCGCTCGGTCTGGCGGTCGAGGATGCAATAAAGCATGGTGCCGATGAGGGCGAAGATCACCACCGCGGCGCCGGCGAACATTCCCGCCAGGCGGGTCGACAAGGACATGCCCACCTCAGCCCGACTCCGTCAGCGCACGGTTCTCCAGGACGTAGCCCATGCCCCGGATGGTATGCAGCAGCTTGTTCTCGAACGGACCGTCGAGCTTGGCGCGCAGGCGCTTGATCGCCACCTCCACGACATTGGTGTCGGTATCGAAGTTGATGTCCCAGACCAGTTCGGCGATCGCCGTCTTCGACAGGATCTCGCCGCTGCGCTGGGCCAGCACGCAGAGCAGCGCGTACTCCTTGGCAGTCAGCTCCAGGCGAGTGTTGCCGCGGAAGACCTTGCGGCTGAGCAGGTCGATGGACAGGTCGGCGATGCGCATCTGCGAATGGCTTTCATGGTTGCCGCCGCGCCGGGTCAGGGCTTGCAGGCGGGCGACCAGTTCGAGGAAGGAGAACGGCTTGATCAGGTAGTCGTCGGCGCCCTCGCGCAGCCCGCGCACCCGGTCTTCCACGCGCTCGCGCGCGGTGAGCATGATCACCGGGGTCTGCCGCCGCTCGCGCAACGCCCGCAGCACGCCGTAGCCGTCGACGCCCGGCAGCATCACGTCGAGCACGATCACGTCGTACTCGCCATGGAGCGCCAGGTGGCGACCGTCGATGCCGTTGTCCGCCAGGTCCACGGTGAACCCCTGTTCACTGAGGCCACGGTTCAGGTAGTCCGCCGTCTTCGCCTCGTCCTCGACAATCAGTACCCGCATCTATCGCCCGATCCTCTGTTCGCCTTCGCATCCCGGGCGGGACGCATGCCTGCCTGCATCCTAGCCACGCGCCGCCGTCCAGGAAAGCCGCGTCCGTTACGCCTCATGTCGCCGTCGCCCCAGCGGTTCCGCCGTCCGAGGTCGTCGCCCCGCGCCGGTGGAACAGCCGCTCCAGGGCCAGGTATACCACCGGCGTGCTGAACAGGGTCAGCACCTGGCTCACCAGCAGCCCGCCGACCACCGCGATGCCCAGAGGCTGGCGCAGCTCGGAACCGGTGCCGAAGCCGATCATCAGGGGTATCGCGCCCAGCAGCGCGGCCAGGGTGGTCATCATGATCGGCCGGAAACGGGTCAGGCAGGCCTGGTAGATCGCCTGCTCCGCGCTCATGCCCTGCTCGCGCTGGGCGACGATGGCGAAGTCGACCATGAGGATGCCGTTCTTCTTGACGATGCCGATCAGCAGCACGATGCCGATCAGCGCCATGATCGAGAAGTCCTGGCCCCAGGCCCAGAGCAGGAACACCGCGCCGATCCCCGCCGAGGGCAGGGTCGAAAGGATCGTCAGCGGATGTACGAAACTCTCGTAGAGCACCCCGAGGATGATGTACACCGCGATCAGCGCGGCGAGGATCAGCAGCGGTTGCGAGGCCAGCGAGCTCTGGAAGGCCTGCGCCGCGCCCTGGAACACGCCGATAATGGTCGAGGGCATGCCGATCTCCTCCTGGGCGCGCTGCACCGCCTGCACCGCCTCGCCGAGGGACACCCCGGCAGCCAGGTTGAAGGACAGGTTGACCGCCGGGAACATGCCGTTGTGGTTGATCTGCAGCGGCCCGGAGCGCGGCGCCGCGACCTTGGCGATGGCCGACAGCGGGACCATCTCGCCGCTCAGCGGCGAGCGCAGGTAGAACCAGTCCAGGCTTTCCGCGCGGCCGCGCTGGCGCGCATCGAGTTCGAGGACCACCTTGTACTGGTTGACCTCGGTCTGGTACTCGCCGACCTGGCGCTGGCCGAAGGCGTCGTAGAGGGTCTGGCTGACATCCTCGGCGCTGAGGCCGAAACGCGCCGCGGCCACCCGGTCGATGTCCAGCGCGGTGACGCTGGCGCCGACCTGCAGGTCGTTGGACACATCCATCAGCCCCGGCACCTGCTTCAGGCGCTCGGTGAGGCGTTGCGCCCAGAGCGCCAGCTGGGTGCTGTCGCTGCTGCGCAGGGCGTACTGGTACTGGGTCCGCGAGGGTCCGGAACTGAGGTTGATGTCCTGCGCCGCGCGCAGGTAGAGCATGATTCCCGGCACCTTGGCCAGTTGCGGGCGCAGCCGGTCGATGAACTCGCCGACCGAGACATCGCGCTCGCCACGGTCCTTGAGGACGATCCAGAAACGTCCGTTGGCCAGGCTCTGGCTACCGCCGGTGACGCCCACCGCATGGTTGTAGCTCTGCACCGCCGGGTCGCTGGCGATGATCTCGGCCAGTTGCCGGTGCTTGGCGACCATGTCGTCGTAGGAGATATCCTCGGCAGCCTGGCTCGTGCCGAAGACGAAGGCGGTGTCCTGCAAGGGGAAGAAACCCTTGGGAATCCCGACGTAGCCGGCCACCGCCACCAGCACGGTAAAGGCGAAGCCGACCAGCATCAGCCGCTGGTGCCCGAGCGCCCAGCGCAGGCCGCGTTCGTAGCCGCCGGTCAGCCATTCGGCGAAGCCCTTTCTCGGCGCTTCGGCATGCCGCAATGCCGGCATGAAGCGCGAAGCCAGCATCGGCGCCAGGGTCAGCGAAGCGACCACCGAGATCAGGATCGCCACCGTCACGCTGACCGCGAATTCGCGGAACAGCCGGCCGACGATCCCGCCCATGAACAGCAGGGGAATGAACGCGGCGATCAGCGAGAAGCTGATGGAAATCACGGTAAAGCCGATCTCCGCCGCGCCCTTGAGCGCCGCCTCGACCTTCGAGGCGCCCGCTTCCAGGTGTCGGTGGATGTTCTCCACGACCACGATGGCGTCGTCGACGATGAAGCCGACAGCGATGATCAGCGCCACCAGGGTCAGGTTGTTGAGGGTGAAGCCGAGCACGTACATCGCCGCGAAGCTGGCGCTCAGGGACACCGCCAGCACCGTGGCGACGATCAGGGTCGCCGACAGCTGGCGGAGGAACAGGCCCATCACCAGCACCACCAGGCCAATGGTCAGCAGCAGGGTCAGTTCGACCTCGTGCAACGACGAGCGGATGGTCCGGGTGCGGTCGTTGAGCACGTCTACCTCGATGGTCGCCGGGAGCATCTCGCGCAGGCGCGGCAATGCGGCCTGGATCGCGTCGGCGGTATCGACGATGTTCGCCCCAGGCTGGCGCAGGATCACCAGCGCCACCCCGGGCACGCCGTTCGGCCAGGCCTGCACGTAGTCGTCCTCGGGCGCCGAGACGATCCGCGCCACGTCCTTGAGGAACACCGGCGCGCCCTGGCGGTAGGCGACCACCAGGTCGTCATAGTCGCTGGCGTTGAACAACTGGTCGTTGGCCGCGAGGGTCGACACCCGCCCCTCGCCGTAGAGCGCACCCTTGGCCAGGTTGACGCTGGCCGACTGCAACGACTGGCGCAGGTCGGCCAGGGTCAGCTGGTAGGCGGCGAGCTTCTCCGGCTGGGCCTGGATGCGGATCGCCGGGCGCTGCTGGCCGACCACGAAGATCTGCCCCACGCCGTTCACCTGGCTGAGCTGGCGGGCGAGGATGGTCTCGGCGTAATCGCTGAGTTCGATCAGCGGCATCATCTCCGAGTTGACCCGCAGGATCATGATCGGGCTGTCCGCCGGGTTGACCTTGCGCCAGGTCGGCAGGTTCGGCATGTCCACCGGCAGCCGCCCGGCCGCGGCGTTGATCGCCGCCTGGACCTCCTGGGCGGCGACGTCGATGCTCTTGTCGAGGCTGAACTGCAGGGTCAGGGTGCTGGTGCCCAGGGCGCTGCTGGAGGTCATCTCGGTGATCCCGGGAATCGCGCTGAACTGCACTTCCAAGGGGGTGGCCACCGACGAGGCCATGGTTTCCGGGCTACCGCCGGGCAGCAAGGCGTTGATCTGGATGGTCGGGAAGTCCGCCTCCGGCAACGGCGCCACGCCGAGCCGGAGGAACGCCAGCAGCCCCAGCAGCAGCGAGGCCAGGGTCAGCAGCGCGGTGGCGATCGGGTGCCGTACGCACCAGCCGGAAATCCCGGCGCGCGGCGTCACGGCCGCCGCTCCGTGACCTGGGCCAGGCTCGGGCGCGGCTCCTGGATATCGACCAGGGCGCCTGGCATCAGCCGCGAGTGGCCGTCCACCACCACCTGGTCACCGCTGGCCAGGCCTTCCACCACACTGAGGCCGTCGATGTCCTGGAGCACCCGCACTGGCACCGCCTCGACCCGGTCGGCGGCGACCCGGTAGACGAAATTGCCCTCCAGGCCGCGGCGCACCGCCTTGCTCGACAGCACCAACTGGTCGCGCCGGACCCCGGTGTGCAGGCTCACCGCGACGAACTGCCCGGGCCAGAGCCGGGCCTGGCGGTTATCGAAGGAGGCGCGCACGCGGATGGTGCCGGTGGAACTGTCGATCTGGTTGTCGATGGTCAGCAACCGGCCCTCGCCCAGCGCGCTCCCGCCGTCGCGGCTGTAGGCGCGCACCGCCGCCTCGCCGCCGAGCAGCGCCTGCAACTGGGGCAACTGTTCCTGTTGCAGGGAGAAGACTACGGAGATCGGTGCGATCTGGGTCACGCTGAACAGGCCGAGACTGTCGCCGACCCGCACCAGGTTGCCGACATCGACGTTGCGGATACCGACCTTGCCGGATACCGGCGAGGTGATCCGGGTGTAGGACAGGCGCACCCGCTCGGCGTTGATGGTGGCATCGTTGGCCTTCAGGGTCGCGCGCAACTGGTCGACCGTCGCCTGCTGCTGGTCCAGCAGTTGGCGTGACACCGCACGCTCGGCATACAGGCTGCGGTAGCGTTGCAGGTCCTGCTCGGCGGATTTCAGCTGGGCCTGGTTGCTCGCCCTGGAGGCCTGCGCCTGCTCCAGCGCGGCGACGACGGCGCGGTCATCGATGGTCGCCAGCAACTCGCCCGCCTCGACCATCTGCCCTTCGCTCACCAGCAGGCGGGTCAACTGGCCGTCGATCTGGGTGCGGATCACCACGTTGTGCAACGAAGTCACCGTACCGATGCCGCTGACCTGTTGCTCGACGTCGCGCCGCTCCACCCGCGCCACGTTCACCGGGACCCTGGCCGGCGCGGGCGCCGCCTTCGCCCCGGCGTCGCCGCCGAGCCATGCCCAACCGCCGAAGGCGACCAGGCCCGCCGCCAGCACGCCCACCAGGACCCGCCCCCCACCACTGCGCAACGCCTGCATCTGTCCACCTTTCCCAGTCGCCGGCCTCGCGCGGCCGACTTCGTTCTTCTTTATAAGCAGCGCAGCGGGACCCCACCCTGACCCCTGAATGACAATCCTGTCAGTTTCGCCGGACACCCCGCGCTGGCAGGCCGCCCGGCGCTCTCGTAGACTTCGCTGAGTCCTTCCGGAGCCCGCTCGATGTCCCCAACCCCCGGCGCCCGCCGGCCCTGCCCCAGGGCCTACGCCCCCTGGCTGCTGTCGCTGGCGGCGACATTGCTGCTGGCAGTCGGCGCGGCGCTGGCGCAGTGGGACCTGGAGTCGATACTGAGCCGTGCCGAGCAGCGCTACGGCGAGCTGGGCGCGGCGAAATCACGCCTGGGCGACTGGGGCCGCCTGCTCGAACAGGGCGGCACGCTCGACGAAGCGGCCAAGCTGCGCGCGGTCAACGACTTCTTCAACCAGTCGCTACGCTTCACCGACGACATCGAAATCTGGCAGCAGGAAGACTACTGGGCGACTCCGGTCGAGGCGCTGGTCAAGGGCGCAGCCGACTGCGAGGACTACGCCATCGCCAAGTACGTGACCCTGCGTCGCCTCGGCGTCGCCAGCGACAAGCTGCGCATCACCTACGTCAAGGCCCTGCGCCTGAACCAGGCGCACATGGTGCTGACCTGGTACGCCAGCCCGGGCGCCGACCCACTGGTGCTGGACAACCTGATCGGCGAGATCCGCCCCGCTTCGCAACGCGACGACCTGTTGCCGGTGTACGCCTTCAATGCCGAGGGCCTCTGGCTGCCCGGCGCCGACGGCGGACGCCGGACCGGCGACAGCAAGAAGCTGTCGCGCTGGCAGGACCTGCTGACCAAGATGCGCGCCGAAGGCCTCGACCTCGACGCCCCCAAGGAGGATTGAATGTCACTGCTCAAGCAATTGTTCCTCGCCATCTGCCTGTTCCTCGTCGTCGCCTTCAGCGGCAGCTTCGTCAGCAGCGTGGAGAACTCCCGCGAGCAGTTGCGCGGCCAGTTGCGCTCCCACGCCCAGGACGCCGCCACCGCCCTCGGCCTGTCCCTGACGCCGCACGTGGACGACCCGGCGATGGTGCAACTGATGGTCAGCTCGATCTTCGACAGCGGCTACTTCGCCAGCATCCGGGTGATCGACATCAAGAGCGGCAAGCCGCTGGTCGAGCGCGTGCAAGCGCATGCCGAGCGTACGGTGCCCGGCTGGTTCGAACGCCTGGTGGATCTCCAGCCCCAGGGTGGCGACGCGCTGATCATGCGCGGCTGGGAACAGGCGGCGCGGGTCGAGGTGGTCAGCCATCCGCAATTCGCCCTGGCGCGCCTGTGGGACAGCGCCCTGGGCAGCCTCTACTGGTTGCTGGCCTGCGGCGCGGTGAGCCTGCTGCTTGGCGGCTGGCTGCTGCGCCGCCAACTGCGCCCGCTCGACCAGATGGTGCGCCAGGCCCATGCCATCAGCCGGCGGGAATTCCTCAGCCTGCCCAGGCTGCCGCGCACGCCGGAGCTGCGCCGCGTGGTGCAGGCGATGAACCAGATGGTGGAGAAACTTCGCACGCTGTTCGCCGAGGAGGCCGCGCGTAGCGACAAGCTACGCGCCCAGGCCTACCAGGACAGTCTCACCGGCCTGCCCAACCGGCGCCTGTTCGACGCCCGCCTCAACGAACAGCTGGGTGCCGGCGAGCACGAGCATGCCGGGCAGCTCCTGCTGCTGCGCCTGAACGACCTGAACGGGCTGAACCAGCGTCTCGGCGGGCAACGCACGGATGAACTGATCCAGGCGGTCGCCCGCTTGCTGGTCGACTCCTGCGGCCAGCAAGGGCGCGCCGACTGGCTGCTGGCCCGCAGCCGCGGCGGCGAGTTCGCCGTGCTGGCTCCCGGTTGCTCCCGCGAGCAGGCCGAACGCCTGGCCGAGGAACTCTGCGAAGGCCTGGAGAACCTTGCCCGCACCGGTGCCAGCGATCTCACGCCGGTCGCCTATCTCGGTATCAGCGCGTTCGCCGAGGGCGACTCGCCCGCGGATCTCCTGGCCCGTGCCGACCAGGCCCTGGCCCAGGCCGAAAGCCAGCCCGCCCAGCCCTGGGCGAGCCAGGACGGCACCGCGCTCGCGGCGCTCAACGACAGCCAGGACTGGCACGACTGGATCGACCAGGCCCTGACGGAGCGCCGCCTGCTGCTCTATTTCCAGCCGGTGGTGGACTGCCTGGACACCCAGCGCGTCCTCCACCACAAGGTCCTCGCGCGCCTGCTCGACCCGCAGGCCACGGCCATCGCCGCCGGGCGCTTCCTGCCCTGGATAGAACGTTTCGGCTGGGCCGCGCGTCTCGACCTGGCGATGCTCGAACAGAGCCTGGAGCACCTGCGGCGCCATCCACGGCCGCTGGCGCTGAGCCTGTCGGCCGCCAGTGTCCGCAATGCGCAGGCGTTCGCCCCGCTACTGGCCCTGCTCAAGGCGCATCCGCAGGAGGCGCGCCAGCTGACCCTGGAACTGGACGAGCGGCACCTGCCAGCCGCGGCCGAACTGGAACGCCTCAGCCAGGTCCTGCGCGAACTGGGCTGCGGTCTCGGCCTGCAGCATTTCGGCGGCCGCTTCAGCCTGATCGGCAACCTTACCCATCTGGGGCTGGCCTACCTCAAGCTGGACGGCTGCTACCTGCACGCCGTCGACCGGGAAGGCGACAAGCGGTTGTTCATCGAAGCGGTCTATCGCACCACCCACAGCATCGATCTACCGTTGATCGCGGAACAGGTGGAAACCCTCGGTGAACTCGAAGTACTGCGGGAAATGGGCTTGCGTGGCGCCATGGGACGCCTGTTCGGCAGCCCGGCGCCCTGGTCCGGGGATGCCTGATAGCGAGTCCGGAGCGGGTCGGACTCGCTTTACAGCGGATTCGGCATCGACGCCAGGCGCTCCCTCTCCGACAGAGAACGCGCCGGCGCGAGCCGACAGGTCCCCGTCATGAAACCGCCAGTCGCTGTTCCACCAGCACTCCCCCGTAAAGCGCGATCTGGGTCTTGGCATTGAGTTCGATGCGCAAGGCCACCGCGCGCTCGATGCCGATCTTCAGGTGCGGACCGAAGCGCGATACGTCCAGGCCGGCACGGATCATCATCTTCTCCACCCCTACGGTGGTTACCGTCACCAGCGTCTGGATGTCGTTCTGCAGGCTGTAGCGGGCCAGCGCGCGCATCGCCTCCAGCGTACAGTCGGAAAAGCCCAGCGAGCCTTTCTGTCCAGAGTTGATGGCGAAACGGCTGAGTTCCCAGATGTGCGGCGAGCAAGGCGCTTCCTTGCCGTGGAGAAGCTCCGGGAAGGTGTTCTTCAGCATGTAGGGGCCGGTGGTATCGAGAATTCGCCAGCAACCGAAAACCTGGGCTTCAGGAGTATCTTCCTGGATCAACATGTAATAAGGACTGAGTGCGTCATAACCATCGATTTCCATCTCGTCGATGACACTAACGTCCCAGCCTTTGCGCTCCTTGAACACTTGAGCACGCAACTTGTGCATCTCGCCCAGCAGTTTTTTATCGAACTCTTCGCGCCGACCAATTTGTACGATCATCTTCACTTCCTCCAAATAGGAAGCTGAAGAATTTATGCAAATTTCATAATTTTATAACTAGCAAATGAGATAGATTTCGGTGAACCCGGACCCTTGCTAGGCTCGAAGAAACGTCCGAAAAGATCAGAGCAATGGCTTCACACGAGAGAACACAGCCCCAAAACATGGCCTTCCGGGCAAAGGCCACCCGCACCGCCCGACGGGAAAGCCAGGAAACTTTCTGGAGCCGCTTCGGGATAAGCCAATCCTGCGGCAGTCGTTTCGAGAATGGCGAGAACCTGCCCTTCCCTATATACCTGCTTTTGCATTTCTATATAGAAGGGCAAATCACCGATCGCCAGCTTGCCGACCTGAGAGGCAAGATCAGAGAGTAATAAGACCCAAATTAACGGCCATAATGGCCGCTACGCGGCGGGAGGTCACACCGAACTTCCGCCGAATGTTTCCCATATGGAAGTTCACATTGGCTTCCGAGCAGTTGCAGATAACAGATATCTCCCAACTGGTCTTGCCGATGGCGCACCACTGCAACACTTCCTTCTCCCGGCTGGTCAGAACCACCGGTTTGCTGACCGGATGTTCGAAGGCCAGTCCGGCACCGCTCTGCAGTGCGTAGTCCTTGAGCATCCACAGGGTCGGCAGGACCGACTCCATGAAACGGTTGGCCTCGGCCCGGTTTTCCGCTTCCACGCTGAGGCTCAGCGCGCCGAGTTCGCCGCGCGCACCATGCAGCGGCATGGTCAGCCCATACACCAGGCCGGCGGCCGAGGCTTCCTCGAAGAACTCGTGCTGCTTTCGCGTCTGGTAGATGGACGGTTCCCAGAAAATCGGCAGTACGCTCTGGGTACAGTGACTGACCGTCGGGTCGACCCGCGCGTAGCCAGCCCGGTCGTAATGCTCGCGCCAGGCGGCCGGGTAGTTGCCGACGATGAAGGCGTTCTCGTAGTCCTGGCTGTCCTTAGGCAACAGGCCGAAGAGGATCTTCGAGAATCCAAGGTCGCTCGCCATCTTCTGCAGGATGGCGCTCCACTCCAATTTTCCACTTGAGCGTTCCAGCTCAAGAAAACCGTCAACCAAGGCCATAGCGCTACGTTCTTCTTAAACTATTAACCAATCAGCCAAATATGGATTCGGCACCCGATATCCGGCACGTTGTACGGCAGTCCGAGAATCCCGGCTTCCTGCCGAGGCGCATGCGCCCGTGCCCGACGACCCCTGAAGATGTCCAGTCAGCCCACTCTATAGAGTTGGCGTTGTGCCGGAAAGGCACATTTCAGTCCCACTTAACAATAGACCGCAGCGTTTGATGCACCTAGTACGATACCCGTCCTAGAGGGTAAGCAAACGTTTAAATGTGATCTAGATCACATTTTATGCGAACTGAATACCCAGTCACGCCTGGTCCCCGGGTTCACTGTCGGCCCCTCGCCACGCGTGCGACCGCTCTCGGCCGGGCGATCCGAGGCGCAGTCGTCGGTGCGCGGCGCACGGGCAAAGGCACAGCGCCGTGGCCAAAGGGGCGACCTCGCGGCGTCAGGCCTGCCGGGCACGAACCCGGCGACATAGCCACTTTTCCAGTTCGGCGACGCAGAACAGGCCAAGCCCGGCCAGCAGCACCCGCGCCCACTCGCCCGGGGCCAGGCCGACCGAGCCGAACAGCGCCTGCAACGGCGGCGCGTAGGTATAGAGCAGTTGCAGCACCACGCAGGCGGCGATCGCCAGCAAGACCTGGCGGTTGCCGAACAGGCCCTCGCGGCTGAGCACCGAATCGTAGATATGCCGGCTGTTGAGCAGGTAGAACATCTCGCACACCACCACGCTGTTCACCGCCATGGTCCGCGCGCGCTCCAGCCCGGTGCCATGCTCCAGCTCCCAGAGGAACAGGCCCAGGGCGCCCGCCATCATCAGCAGCGAGACCAGCAGCACCCGCCAGACGAAGAACAGCGACAACAGGGGCTCCGCCGGCGGGCGCGGCGGACGCTGCATCAGGCCGCGCTCGGCCGGATCGAAGGCCAGCGCCAGGCCCAGGGTGCTGGAGGTGACCATGTTGATCCAGAGGATCTGCGCCGGCGTCATCGGCAGGGTCAGCTGGAACAGGATCGCGGCGATCACGATCAACGCCTCGCCACCGTTGGTCGGCAGCATGAAGAGGATGAATTTCTTCAGGTTGTCGTAGACCGCCCTTCCCTCGCGCACGGCATTGGCGATGGTGGCGAAATTGTCGTCGGCGAGGACCACCTCGGCCGCCTCCTTGGCCGCCTCGGTGCCCTTGTTGCCCATCGCTACGCCGACGTCGGCGCGCTTCAGCGCCGGCGCATCGTTGACCCCGTCGCCGGTCATCGCCACCACCTCGCCGCTGGCCTGCAGGGCCTGCACCAGGCGCAGCTTGTGCTCGGGGCTGGCGCGGGCGAACACATCGACGCCCGGCAGCACTTCGCGCAGGCGCTGGTCGTCGAGCAACTCGATCTCCGCGCCGGTCAGCGCCGGCCGGTCGATGCCGATCCCGAGCATGGCGCCGATCGCCCGCGCGGTGTCGACGTGGTCGCCAGTGATCATCTTCACCGCGATACCCGCCGCCTGGCATTCGGCGACCGCGGCCACGGCCTCCTCGCGCGGCGGATCGATGATGCCCACCAGGGCCAACAGGGTGAAGCCATGCTCCACGTCGGCGAAATCCAGCGTGCGCTGCTCCGCCGGCATCGCCCGCCGGGCGATGGCCAGCAGGCGCAGGCCGCGAGCGGCGGTGTCGGTGGCCAGGCGCCGCCAGTAATCCGGGTCGAGCGGCCGCACCGAGTCGCCCACCCGCTCAGCCTCGCACATGTCGAGGATGCGCTCCGGCGCGCCCTTCAGGTAGACCATCGCCTGGCCCGCGTGGTCGTGGTGCAGGGTGGCCATGAAGCGATGCTCGGACTCGAACGGAATCGCATCGCTGCGTGGCCGTTCCGCCGCCAGCGCCTGCGGATCGAGGCCCAGCTTGAGGCCGAGGCTGAGCAGCGCGCCTTCGGTAGGGTCGCCCTCCAGTTGCCATGCCTCGCCCTGCTGGTGCAGGCGCGCCTCGTTGCACAACAGCGCCGCGCGACCGATCTCCTGCAGATCGTCGCGTCCGGCGGGATCGAGGCCTTCGCCGTTGTGGCTGAAACCACCCAGCGGGGCGTAGCCGGCGCCGCTGACCTCGATCACCTGGTCGGCGGTGACGATACGCTGCACGGTCATCTCGTTGCGGGTCAGGGTGCCGGTCTTGTCCGAGCAGATCACCGTCACCGAACCCAGCGTCTCCACCGCCGGCAGGCGGCTGACGATGGCGTTGCGCCGGGCCATGCGCTGTACGCCGAGGGCGAGGATCACCGTCATGATCGCCGGCAGCCCCTCGGGAATCGCCGAGGCGGTCAGCGCCACCACCAGCATGAACATGTCCACCATCGGCTGGCCCTGCCAGAGGGTGCCGAGGACGAAGGTGGCGCCGGCCAGCAGCAGGATCGCCAGGGCCAGCCAGCGGCTGAAGCTGGCGATCTGTCGCAGCAGCGGAGTGGCCAGGGTGCGGACTTCGCGCAACAGCGTACCGATCCGGCCCAGTTCGGTATCCCCGGCGGTGGCGACCACCACTCCGCGCGCCTGGCCGCTGGTCACCAGGGTGCCGGAATAGGCCATGCAACGGCGGTCGCCGAGCAGCGCGTCGATGGCCACCGCGACGCAGCCCTTCTCCACCGGCACCGACTCGCCGGTCAGGGCCGACTCGTCGACATGGAAGTTCTTCGTTTCGAACAGCCGCAGGTCGGCCGGCACCCGGTCGCCGGAGGCCAGCAGCACCACGTCGCCCGGTACCAGGCGTTCGGCGTCCAGCGCCTGGCGCTGTCCGTCGCGCAGGACCAGGGCATGCAGCGAAAGCATGTCGCGGATGGCGTCCAGCGCGTTGGCCGCCTTGCCCTCCTGGACGAAACCGATCAGCGCGTTGACCACCACCGCCAGGAGGATTACCGCACTGTCCACCCAGAAGCCGAGCAGCGCGGTGACCAGCGAGGCGAACAGCATCATGTACAGCAGGACGTTGTGGAACTGCCGCAGCAAGCGCAGCAGCGGCCCCTGGCGTTTCGGCGCGGGCAACCGGTTGTAGCCGTGCGCCGCCAGGCGGCGGGCGGCTTCGTCCGCATCCAGGCCGGCGGCGGAGCTGTGCAATCGTTCCAGCACCCGTTGCGGCGGGCTGGCATGGGCGTCGCGGGAAGACAGGGGTGGGATGCCGTTCATGGGATTCCTGCGCCTCGTTCTGATGAGCAGAACTATCGGGCAGCCCTGCGCCGCAACGTTTGACCTGTCTCAAACGGATGCTTGCAGTTGAAAGCATCTGGCCGGGGAAAACTTTTCCGGATGTTGCGCGGCACCTCGCTCCACAGGGCGAGGTGCCGCGCCCTCCTACAGGCTCATGTGCAGCAGCGGGAACGGCCGCCCCGCCGAGTCGGTCGCGGAGCGGCCAGTCTGGCGGAACCCATAGTGTCGATAGAAACCGCAGGCCTGCGGGTTCTGCTCGTTGACATCGACGCTCAGGCGCGGCCAGGTCGCCCGCGCATGATCGAGCAGGCGTCGGCCGATACCCCGGCCGCGCAGCCCGGGTTCGACGAAGAGCATCTCGACATGCGCCTGGTTCAGGCCAATGAAGCCCTGGGCCACGCCGTCGTCGTCGACCAGCACCCAGACCTCGACGGCCGGCAGGTACAGGTCGCGGACCTGTGGGTAAAGCTCGACGATGTCCGCTTCACTGAGAAAATCGTGGGTCGCGCGGACGGAACGTTCCCACAGGTCGACCAATGCCGTGTTGTCGGCGTCGACGCGCTTGCGAATGTGCATGCTGGATTCCTTTATCCGAAAGATTCCAGGTAGAACGAAAGGCAGCCGCGACCGCCAGGCCGGGCGCCACGCTGAGGTTCGTCGCCTGGATGCCCGTGGCGCGAATCAACGCATGGACGGTGCACAGCGGCGGCGGCGAGAGAGGAAGGGAGCGCCATCCTAGAAGAAAACGACCGGTCGGAACAGCCGCTCTTCCCATGCTTTTCCCGAAACGACGAATGAACGACACTGCGCCCGACTCTTTTTCCCGGTATCGCCCATGCCCAGCTCCCCGCTTCCTTCCGGCCGCAGGCTGCCCGCTTGCGCCTTCGCCGACATCGGCGAGCCCTACGCCGTGTTTCAGGCTCCCGGCGGCGTGCTCCTCGCGGTGGCCAGCGCCTTTCATGGGCAACACCCGGGCCGACAGCTCGACGTCTACGAACAGAGCCTGCGCCTGTACCGTGGCGGCGACCTCGAATGCATCGCCGTCCTGCCGGACCTGGGCTTTCCGCTCAACGCCATCGCCTGGCACCCGAGCCGGCCCGTACTGGTGATCGGCGGCGGACGCTACGACGGCGGCGCCTTCTTCGAAGGCGGTCTGCTGGCCTGGGACTACGCGAGCGGCAAGACCCAATCGCTGCTCGCCGACAACCGCGAAGTGCTCGCCTGCGACTTCGAGGACGACGGCCGGCGCCTGACCTTCACCGTCGCCCCCTGCGACGACCTGGAGGACCGACCGTTGTTCCGCCAGCGCCATTCGCTAGCCTTTCCGGTCGACGCCCCACTGGTGCTGGACGACCTGCCCGGCACCCGCCTGCCCTTCGACTGGGCCCTCTACCCAGCCTCGACGCAACGCGAAGCGGCGTTGCCGATCCTGGAAAACCTCGCCCAGGGCAAAGATCGGCGGTTCCTGCATCGTCCACCGGTGTGGGACCTGTGCTTTCTCGACGGACAACGCCTGGCCATCGCCCGCGCCAGCCCCCGGCTCGAAGTCTGGAATCTGGCCGACGACAACCTGCGCAGCTTCGAACTGGCCGAACGGGGCCAGTGCCTGCAGGTCTTCCATAACGCCACGGACGACAGCCTGCTGGTCAATCTGCAACTCGGGTATGCCGCCCAGCGACTGTTCAAGGTGCCGCTGACGCCGGGACAACCGCTGCTCCTGAGCGACTGCCGCCATCTGCTGGCGCAATCCGCCCAGGGCGGCTTTCTCGCCCGCCAGATCGCCTTCGAGAGCAAAGACCTGGAAGACCTCGTGCTCGACCCGGCCGGCCGGATCCTCCACAGGCGCCGTCTCGGACACTACGACCTGTTCAACCACCATCTGCGCATCGACCGTGGCGAAGCCTTCTTCTACCTGGCCGGCAATCCGCCGGAGCAGCACCAGGACAAAGGCCTGTTCCGCCTCGACCCGCAGACCTTCAAGGCCCGCGAAGTGCTACGCCTGGAGCGCCACCCGGAGCACTTCAACAACCTGCACGGCTGCCTGCTGGGCAATCGCCTGCTGCTCAACGCCAAGGTCTACAACTCGCCGCATCACGCCTACGGCACCCAGCGCCTGAGCTGCTACGACCTGGAGAGCCGCGGCACGCTCTGGGGCGCGACCCTGTCCGCCCAGGTCAGCGCCTTCGCGCCGTTGCCCGGCGGACAATGGATCGCACTGGCGCTGGTCGATGGTCAGGTCGAGGTACGCGACCTCGCCAGCGGCGAATGTCGCTGGCGCTACCGCACGGCAGACGCCATACCGCTGTGCCTGGCAGTCAGCGACAAACTCCTCGCCATCGGCTTCAGCCACGGCGGAGTCAGCCTCCTGCAGGTCGCGGCGGATGGCCAGCTCATCGGTCCTGCAGGCGCCAACCCGCGGCAGTAGCCCGCAGTTCGCCGTCCAGCGCCAGGTGGCGGAGAAACACCGGGTCGTGGGACACCACCAGCAAGGCCCCACGGTACTGCCCGAGCATGCTTTCCAGGGCCTGCCGCGCAGCCAGGTCGAGGTGGTTGTCCGGTTCGTCGAGCAGTAGCAGCTGCACCGGCCGGTCGGCGTAGAGCACCAGAGCCAGGGCCGCCTTCAGGCGTTCGCCGCCGCTCAGCGTCGCGCACGGCTGGGCGAGCCGTTCGGCCGGCAAGCCGAGTTGCGCCAGGCGCGTGCGCAGCCAGCTTTCGCCGCGACTGCGATTGACCTCCAGCAACTGCTCCAGCACGCCTCGCCCGTGGTCCAGCACGCTCAGCCGCTGGTCGAGATAGGCGGCGCCCACCGTCACCGCGCAGGTTCCCGCCAGCGGCGCCCGTTGCCCGGCCAGCAGCCGCAGCAGGGTCGACTTGCCGCTGCCGTTCGGGCCGACCAGCGCCAGCCGTCGCGGACCGCTCAGGAGCAGGTCGATTTCGCGCAACGGCCCGCGCAGATGCGGCAGGACCGCGCCCTTCAACTCGACGATCCGGCGCTGTGCCGCCAGTTCGGCATCGGGCGAATCGAGCAGCAGCGGCGACGCCTCCTCGACCTCCCTGGCAGCCTCGCGCACCTCGCGGTCGAGACGCTCGCGCTCCGCCTGGTGGGCGTTGCGCAGCTTGCCGGCGCTGACCTCGCTACGTTCCCTGAACCCACCGAGCAGGATCTTCGCCTGGTTCGCCGTCTTGCCTTCGCGCCGGCCGCTGGCCTGGCGCCGCTCCTGGCGCTGCTGCTGTTCGCGCATGGCCAGGGTCTGCCGCTTGCGCTCCAGACGACGCTGGTCCAGGCGGCGCTCGGCGGCCTCGCGCGCCTCCTCCCGGCTCTGCGCGTAGAAGGAATAGCCGCCGCCATAGCTGCGCAGGCCGAGGGTCGACAGCTCGACGATCCGCTGCATGCCCTCGAGCAGTTCGCGGTCATGGCTGACCAGCAGCAGGCCGCCGTCCCATGCCGCCAGGCGCGCCCGCAGCAAAGCGCGTGCCGGCCCGTCGAGAGGGTTGCTCGGTTCGTCGAGGATGAGAAAGTCGGCGTCGTCGAGGAATGCGCCGAGCAGCGCTACGCGCATGCATTCGCCGCCGCTCAGGCGTTCGCTCGGGGTGTCCGCGCGGAGATGGCCGAGCCCCTCGGCGGCCAGGGCGTCGGCCAGGCGTTGGCGGATGTCCCAGCGCTCGCCCAGGCATTCGTAGTCGGCGGCGTCGAGGCTACCCGCCTCGATCCGCGCCAGCGCCTCCAGCCATGGGCGGACGCCAGCCAGGTCGGCGACGGTCGGATACTCGGCCGGATCGAGCTGCTGCGCCAGGTAGCGCACGCGCCCCTGGCGCCGGACGCTGCCGCTGGACGGCTGCAAGTGTCCGGCGAGCAGGCGCGCGAGCAGCGACTTGCCGACGCCGTTGCGTCCCACCAGCCCGGTGTGTCGGGTGTCGAAGGTTTCGTCGAGATCGGAAAACAGAAGGCTGCCGTCCGGCAGCTGGAAAGAGACGCCATCGAGCGTCAGGGTCGACGTATTCGTCATGGATACCCCCTTGATGCCATGCATTCCCCCGGGCCCTCGGGCCAGGGACGGAAAACCGGCCGTGCGGACACGGCAGCATCAAGTGCGCATCGGACGAACACCTCGTAAGGAAGGAAAGACCGCGGCAGTCTACTCCGCCCATGCGGTCCCGCCAATCGGGCATACTTTTCTCTTTCGACAGACACGACCGACCGACATGGCCAGACTGCGCATCGCCGAACTCTTCGAACGGGAACCCTCGCGCTGGGGCGGCCGTGGCGACCCCTACCTCTGGCAGGAAATGGCCGGGCAACTGGCGGACGCGCCCTGGCCGGCCTCCGCCGCGGCCCTGGAACGCCTGCTCGGCGAGACCTTCGAGCGCCTCAGCGGCCATCCGCTGGAATACGATGCCCTGATCTACCTCGCGCGCCACGCCCACGGCGGCATGTCCAGCGGCATGGTCAGCCCGGAGTTCTGGCGCGAAACGGCAATCCCGGAACTGCTCGACCGCTATCGGCGGCGGCGCTCCTGGCTGAGATGGTTGCGCCGGTAGGTATCCTCCCCCATCGCCGCGATCTGCCCCTCGATCAGGGCATCGAACGGTTTCAGCAAGGCTTCGTGGGTACGCGGCGCCTCCAGTTCGTCGAGCGCCGCAGCGATTGCTTCGATGGTCGACAGCGCGCCCTCTCCCGGCGCCTTGCGCAGGCGATAACGCGACGCCATGCCTTCGGCCAGGCTCACCCGCGGCAGGGCCGCCAGGGCCGGGTTCAGGTGCAGCAGCTTACGCGCCTTGCGCCAGGTGCCGTCCGGCACCACCAGCAGGAGGGGCTCGCCGGCGGCCTCGGCGGCCATCCCCGCCAGCGCTCGCGCCTGCTCGCCGGGAAACAGCAGGCAGGCCCGGTAGCCCGGCACTCGCCAGGTCTCCTCGGCGAAACGCTCGCCGACCCGCAATTCCGCATTGCGCAAGCCGAGCACGGCCAACCCTGCGGTATTCAGCGCGTGCCCGACCTCGCTGGGGTGCTGCAGGACCAGCACCCGCGTACGCGACGGCAAGGAGGGAATCAATGCGCAGAGGCAGTGGCTGGCGGGGCGAGCGCAACGCTCGCAGCGGATACGTGACATGGGACGACTCCTGGAAGGGGCCCAGTGTGCCACAGGCGGAGAGGCATTCTCTCGCTCGCAAAAACGTCATATTTCCGACGAATGGCAGCAACTTTCTTCACCCATTAAGAATAACGACGAATTTTTGTCGTTCGATGAAAAAATACAATCGTCCCGCCCTCTCAACTCCCGTCCGTCCGCGCCGAAGACTGGGATGAGCCCCTCTCTATCCAAGGATGTTTCTCATGTTCACTCGCAAGTACCGACAGATGAACGCCGACTTGCAACAGCAACTCGCCGCCGAGCGCCTGCACATGGCAGCGCTGGACCGCTCCATGGCGCGCGTGGAGTTCGACCCCGACGGCAACATCACCGATGCCAATGAGAATTTCCTGACCCTGCTGGGCTACCGCCGCGACGAGATCCTCGGCAAACCGCATCGCCAGCTTTGCGACGGCGCCTACGCGCAATCGGAAGACTACCGGCGCTTCTGGGAACGCCTGCGGCGCGGCGAACACTTTTCCGGCCGCTGCAAGCGCATTACCCGCGAGGGCCGGCCACTCTGGCTGGAAGCCACCTACAACCCCGTACGCGACGGGCAGGGTCGACTGCTCAAGGTGGTCAAGTACGCCAGCGACATCGATGCCATCGTCCACCAGGAACACGAGATGCAGAGCAAGCTGGATGCCCTGTCCCGCTCGATGGCGATGATCGAGTTCGACCTCGACGGCAATGTCCTCGCGGCCAACGACAACTTCCTCGCCACCATGGGCTATGGCCGAGCCGAGCTGGCCAGCGCCAACCACCGCCAGTTCTGCGAACCGGGCTACCGCGACGGCCCGCAGTACGCCGACCTCTGGCGCCGCCTGAACCGCGGCGAGTACGTTACCGGGCAGTTCCGCCGGGTCCACCGCAACGGCCAGCCGGTCTGGCTGGAAGCCAGCTACAACCCGGTCTACGACGCCGACGGCAAGCTGTTCAAGGTGGTCAAGTTCGCCAGCGACGTCAGCGACCGCATGCGCCGCTACCAGGCCGAGGCGGACAACGCCCACCAGGCCCACACCCTATCCACCGAGACCCGCACCGTCGCCGAACACGGCGCGCTGATCATCCAGAGCGCGGTGGAGGAAATGCTCAAGATCGCGAATACCCTGGATGCTTCCTCGCTGAACATCGGCGAACTGTCACAGCACTCGCAACAGATCACCTCGATCGTCAACACCATCCGCGAGATCGCCGAGCAGACCAACCTGCTCGCCCTCAATGCCGCCATCGAGGCCGCCCGCGCCGGCGACCAGGGTCGCGGCTTCGCCGTGGTGGCCGACGAGGTGCGGCAACTGGCGGAGCGCACCAGCAAGTCGACCAAGGAGATCGCCGACATGATCGGTCGCATCCAGACCGGCACCCGCAGCGTCATCGACGACATGCAGCACAGCCAGGAACAGGCGCGGCGCGGCGTGGAGCTGGCCAACGAGGCCGGCACGGCGATCCTCGGCATCCGCGAGAGCACGCACAAGGTGGTAGAGGCGGTGCAGCAGTTCTCGCGCACCCTCAACGCCGATCTCTAGGGCTCAGGCCAGGCTCATCTGCGTCCGCAACTGGTCGCGGAAGGCCTGGATCAGCGGCTCGCGCGAGCGGCCGCGGCGGAGGATCAGGGAGAATGGCGCCTGGTAGCCGAAGGTCGCCGGCAGCAGGGCGCGCAGACGGCCCTGCTCGACCCACGGGTGGGCGTAGTGCTCCGGCAGGTAGCCGATGTAGCCGCCGGACAGGATCAGGATCAGTTGCGCCTCCATGCTCTCCACCGTCCCCGCGCTGTGCTTGAAGCCGTGCCGGGCCAGCTCGGCCTGGCTCCAGTAGCCGCGGCCGACCATGCGTTGCTGGGTGATCAGGTCGGCGGGAATCCTCCGCCCGTCGAACAGCGGATGCCGGTCGCTGCAGTACAGCCAGTGCTGTTCGCGGTACAGCGGCTGGTAGACCAGTCCGTTCATGCGACTGGAAAAGGCGCCGATGGCCAGGTCCTGGCGGTTCTCCAGCACGCTCAGTTGCAGTTCGTAGGGGCTCTGCACCAGCAGGTGCAGGTGCACCGCCGGGTGTTCGCGGCTGAAGGCGCCGATCACCTCGGCCAGCGGCAGCGCCGGGTCGCTCACCGTGGAATCGAGCACACCGAGGTTCAGGGTGCCGCGCAGCTCGCCCTTCAACGCCAGCGCGTAGCGTCCGAAGCCTTCCAGTTCGCCGAGGATGCGCAGGGTCTCCTGGTGGAACAGCTCGCCCTTGCTGGTCAGGCTGAAGCCGCCGCGGCCACGGTGGCAGAGCACGATGCCGAGCTGGTTCTCCAGTTGGCTCATGTAGGTGCTGATCGCCGAGGTCGACAGGTTCAACTCCTGCTGGGCGGCGGCGAAGCCCTGGTGGCGCACCACCGCGGCGAAGATGCGCAACAGGCGCAGGTCGGGCAAGGCGTTGGACACGGCGACTCCGGTTTGCGGGGCGAGGATTTCGAACTGCGGGCCGAGGCAAAGGCCGCCGTCCGGGCTCGGCGGCGAAGTCTAGCCGCTTCGCCATTAGTTTAGAAATCTCTGAACTGATTATTTGTAGCCAGCGATTTGACTCGCTACCGGCTGTGAAGAGAATCCGTCCGACCCCTAAAACAACCACAACGACCGTGAGGCCACCCCGTGGACAAGAATCTCCACCAGCCCCTGGGCGGCAATGAAATGCCCCGCTTCGGCGGCATCGCCACCATGATGCGCCTGCCCCATGTCCAGTCCCCCGCCGAACTCGACGCCCTCGATGCCGCCTTCGTCGGCGTGCCCCTCGACATCGGCACCTCGCTGCGCTCCGGTACCCGCTTCGGCCCCCGCGAGATCCGCGCCGAATCGGTGATGATCCGTCCCTACAACATGGCCACCGGCGCCGCCCCCTTCGACTCGCTGAACGTGGCGGACATCGGCGACGTCGCGATCAATACCTTCAACCTGCTGGAAGCCGTGCGCATCATCGAGCAGGAATACGACCGCATCCTCGGTCACGGCATCCTCCCGCTGACCCTCGGCGGCGACCACACCATCACCCTGCCGATCCTCCGCGCGATCAAGAAGAAGCACGGCAAGGTCGGCCTGGTCCACATCGACGCCCACGCCGACGTCAACGACCACATGTTCGGCGAGAAGATCGCCCACGGCACCACCTTCCGCCGCGCGGTGGAAGAAGACCTGCTGGATTGCGACCGCGTGGTGCAGATCGGCCTGCGCGCCCAGGGCTACACCGCCGAGGACTTCAACTGGAGCCGCAAGCAGGGCTTCCGCGTGGTGCAGGCCGAAGAGTGCTGGCACAAGTCGCTGGAGCCGCTGATGGCCGAGGTCCGCGAGAAGGTCGGCGGCGGCCCCGTCTACCTGAGCTTCGACATCGACGGCATCGACCCGGCCTGGGCGCCCGGCACCGGCACCCCGGAAATCGGCGGCCTGACCACCATCCAGGCGATGGAAATCATCCGTGGCTGCCAGGGCCTGGACCTGGTCGGCTGCGACCTGGTCGAAGTCTCGCCGCCCTACGACACCACCGGCAACACTTCGTTGCTGGGCGCCAACCTGCTCTATGAAATGCTCTGCGTCCTCCCGGGCGTGGTGCGTCGCTGAGCCGTAGCGCGACCATGACCGACGACCGCGTCGAACAGGTGCTGGAGGCCGCCCGCCGACTGGTGGCGGCCTTCGCCCGCAACGATGCCGAGGCCTATTTCGCCGCCTTCAGCGAGGACGCCAGCTTCATCTTCCACAACTGGCCTCAGCCGCTGCGCTCGCGCGCGGCCTACCGCGAGTTGTGGGAGCGCTGGCGACGCGAGGACGGCTTCGAAGTGCTGGCGTGCGAATCCAGCAATACCTGCGTCAGCCTGCAAGGCGACCTGGCGATCTTCAGCCACGACGTCGCCACCCGGCTGCGCCTCCAGGGAACGGAAAGCCTGAACCGGGAACGGGAAACCATCCTGTTCCGCCTAGAACAACAAGAAGGCCGTTGGCTGGCCTGCCATGAGCACTTGTCGGCGATGCCGGAGTACCTGCCATCGACTAGCTAGCTCTCCCGGGAGAACGTCATGGATAACAACAATAACCAACACGCAATCACACGCATCGAAACCTTCGGGGTCGAACAGATTCCCGACCACGAACGCAACGCCACGCCGGTCGATCTGTTCCGCATGATCTTCGGCGGCGCCAATACCTTCGCCACCGCCGTGCTCGGCAGCTTTCCGGTGCTCTTCGGGCTGTCCTTCCAGGCCGGGCTGTGGGCGATCCTGCTGGGCGTCACGCTGGGCGCGCTGATCCTCGCCCCGATGGGCCTGTTCGGCCCGCTCAACGGCACCAACAACGCGGTCTCCTCCGGCGCGCACTTCGGCGTGCACGGGCGCATCGTCGGCTCCTTCCTCTCGCTGCTGACCGCCATCGCCTTCTTCTCGCTCTCGGTATGGAGTTCCGGCGACGCCCTGGTCGGCGGCGCCCGGCGCCTGGTCGGCCTGGAAGAGAGCGAACTGAACCTGGGCCTGGCCTACGGCCTGTTCGCCGTGCTGGTGCTGACCGTATGCATCTACGGCTTCCGCTTCATGCTGCTGGTCAACAGGATCGCCGTGTGGGCCGCCAGCCTGCTGTTCCTGCTCGGCCTGTTCGCCTTCGCCGGCCCCTTCGACGCCGCCTACGCCGGCAGCGTGCAGCTCGGCCAGCCGGGCTTCTGGGCCGCCTTCATCGGCGCCACCCTGCTGGCCATGAGCAACCCGATCTCCTTCGGCGCCTTCCTGGGCGACTGGGCCCGCTACATCCCCCGCCAGACCTCGCAGGCACGGATCATGCTGGCGGTGATCGGCGCGCAGCTGGCGACCCTGGTTCCCTTCCTGTTCGGCCTCGCCACCGCGACCATCGTCGCCGTCCGCGCGCCGGACTACATCGCCGCCAACAACTACGTCGGCGGCCTGCTGGCCATCGCTCCCGGCTGGTTCTTCCTGCCGGTATGCCTGATCGCGGTGATCGGCGGCATGTCCACCGGCACCACTTCGCTGTACGGCACCGGGCTGGACATGTCCAGCGTGTTCCCGCGCCTGCTCTCGCGGGTGCAGGCCACGGTGCTGATCGGAGTCGCCTCGATCGGCTTCATCTTCGTCGGCCGCTTCGCCTTCAACCTGGTGCAGAGCGTCTCCACCTTCGCCGTGCTGATCGTCACCTGCACCACCCCGTGGATGGTGATCATGCTGATCGGCCTGCTGACCCGTCGCGGCTTCTACCGCCCGGACGACCTGCAGGTGTTCACCCGCGGCCAGCGCGGCGGCGCCTACTGGTTCGAGCACGGCTGGAACTGGCGCGGAATGGGCGCCTGGATTCCCAGCGCGGCAGCCGGCCTGGCCTTCGTCAACCTGCCGGGGCAATTCGTCGGTCCGCTCGGCGAACTGGCCGGCGGCATCGACCTCAGCCTGCCGGTCGCCCTCGGCCTGGCCGCCCTGCTCTACCTGGCACTGCTGCGCCTGTTCCCGGAACCGCCTTGCGTCTATGGCCCGCAAGGACCGCGCTGGGTGCGCGCGCACGGCACGCGGAGGGCCCCTGCGATAGCCACCGCCTGAGGCGGGGTACACACACGGCGGGACGCCAGCGTCCCGCGCTTCCGGCGCCTCGCCGGATACAACAATGACAATGAGAAACTTGGGAGACCTGATATGGCCCTCGACATATTCGTCGTTCTGATCTACGCCGCGGGCATGATCGCGCTGGGCTGGTACGGCATGCGCCGCGCCAAGACCCGCGACGACTACCTGGTGGCCGGCCGCAACCTCGGCCCCGGCTTCTACCTGGGAACCATGGCCGCCACCGTCCTCGGCGGCGCCTCCACCATCGGCACCGTGCGCCTGGGCTACGTCCATGGCATCTCCGGCTTCTGGCTGTGCGGCGCGATCGGCCTCGGCATCGTCGGCCTCAGCCTGTTCCTGGCCAAGCCGCTGCTGAAGCTGAAGATCTACACCGTCACCCAGGTCCTGGAGCGTCGCTACAACCCCGCCGCGCGCCACGCCAGCGCCCTGATCATGCTGGTCTACGCACTGATGATCGGCGCCACCTCGACCATCGCCATCGGCACCGTCATGCAGGTCCTGTTCGGCCTGCCGTTCTGGGTCTCGATCCTGATCGGTGGCGGCGTCGTGGTGCTCTACTCCACCATCGGCGGCATGTGGTCGCTGACCCTGACCGACATCGTGCAGTTCCTGATCATGACCGTCGGCCTGGTGTTCCTGCTGATGCCGCTGTCGATCAACGACGCCGGCGGCTGGGACGCCCTGGTGGCCAAGCTGCCGGCCAGCTACTTCGACTTCACCGCGATCGGCTGGGACACCATCGTCACCTACTTCCTGATCTACTTCTTCGGCATCTTCATCGGCCAGGACATCTGGCAGCGGGTGTTCACCGCCCGCAGCGAGACCGTGGCCAAGGTCGCCGGCTCCGCCGCCGGTATCTACTGCGTGCTCTACGGCATGGCCGGGGCGCTGATCGGGATGGCCGCCAAGGTCCTGCTGCCGGACCTGGAGAACGTCAACAACGCCTTCGCCAGCGTGGTCGAGCACAGCCTGCCGAACGGCATCCGCGGCCTGGTCATCGCCGCCGCCCTGGCGGCGCTGATGTCCACCGCCAGCGCCGGCCTGCTGGCGGCGTCCACCACCGTCACCCAGGACCTGCTGCCGCGCCTGCGCCGCGGCCGCGGCCAGTCCGACAACGGCGACGTGCACGAGAACCGCATCGCCACCCTGCTGCTGGGCCTGGTAGTGCTCGGCATCGCCCTGGTGGTCAGCGACGTGATCAGCGCCCTGACCGTGGCCTACAACCTGCTGGTAGGTGGCATGCTGATCCCGCTGATCGGCGCGATCTACTGGAAGCGCGCCACCACCGCCGGCGCCATCACCAGCATGACCCTGGGCTTCCTTACCGTGCTGGTGTTCATGATCAAGGACGGCCTCGACGCGAATACGCCGATCTACTACAGCCTGGCGGTCGGCCTGCTCAGCTTCGTCCTGGTCAGCCTGTTCTCGCGGCGCCCGACGGGTGTCGCCAGCGCCGCCTGAACCAGGCACAACCCCGACAGGCGAGGGACTTTCCCTCGCCTTTTCCATTCCCGAGAACATGAAAAAGGAACGGCCATGACCACCTGCGGCGAATTCCTCGTCAAGCAACTCGAAGCCTGGGGCGTCGAGACCGTCTTCGGCATCCCCGGCGTACATACCGTAGAACTCTACCGCGGCCTGCCCGGCAGCCGTATCCGCCATGTCACCCCGCGCCACGAGCAGGGCGCCGGCTTCATGGCGGACGGCTACGCACGGGTCACCGGCAAGCCCGGCGTGTGCTTCATCATCACCGGCCCGGGGATGACCAACATCCTCACCGCCATGGCCCAGGCCTACGCCGACTCGATTCCGATGCTGGTGATCTCCAGCGTCAACGAACGCGCGCGCCTGGCCCACGGCAACGGCTACCTGCACGAGCTGCCGAACCAGCGCAACCTGGTAGGCAACGTCTGCGCCTTCAGCCATACCCTGATGAGCGCCGAGGAGCTGCCGGCGGTGCTCGCCCGCGCCTTCGCCGTGTTCGACAGCGAGCGGCCGCGGCCGGTGCACATCGAGCTGCCGCTCGACGTCATCACCGCTCCCGCCGAACACCTGGCCCTGCGCCCACGCACCGTCGCCAGCCGCCCGGCGCCGGCCCTCGCGCCCTTGCGCGAGGCCGCGGCGCGCCTGCGCAACGCGAAGAAGCCACTGCTGCTGCTCGGCGGCGGCTGCGTCGAGGCCGCCGCCGAGGCCCGTGCCCTGGCCGCCGCGCTGGACGCGCCGACCGCCCTGACGATCAACGCCAAGGGCCTGCTGCCGGCCGACCACCCGCTGCTGTTGGGCAGCAACCAGTCCTGCGTGCCGGTACGCGAGCTGGCCGCCGAGGCCGACGTGGTGCTGGCGATCGGCACCGAGCTGGGCGAAACCGACTACGACGTGGTGTTCGACGGCGGCTTCGCCCTCGATGGCGAGTTGATCCGCATCGACATCGACCCGCAGCAACTGATGCGCAACTACACGCCGAGCCTGGCCATCCACAGCGACGCCCGGCTGGCCATGCGCGTGCTGCTGGCCGAACTGCCGGGCGGCGAGGCCTCGCCGGACAGCCCCGGGGCCCGGCGCGCCGCCGCCGTGCGTCAGCGCCTGGCCGAAGACTTCGCCGGCTGGTCGCACTATCGCCAGCTGTTCGCCGCGATCCTCGCCGAGTGGCCGGACGCCCGCTTCGTCGGCGACTCGACCCAGACCGTCTACAGCGGCAACCACCTGGTCGATCTCGACGAGCCGCGCCGCTGGTTCAACGCCTCCACCGGCTACGGCACCCTCGGCTATGGCCTGCCCGCCGCCATCGGCGCCAAGCTCGGTGAGCCGGGACGCCCGGTGGTCAGCCTGATGGGCGATGGCGGCCTGCAGTTCACCCTGCCGGAACTGGCCAGCGCGGTGGAAGCCAAGGTCGGCATCGTCGTGCTGCTGTGGAACAACCACGGCTATGGCGAGATCAAGCGCTACATGGAGCGGCGCGAGATCACTCCGCTCGGGGTCGATATCTACACTCCGGACTTCCTCGCCATCGCCCGCGGCTTCGGCTGCGCCGCCGAACGCGCGCGCGATCTCGAGCACCTGCGCGAACTGCTGCGCGGCGCCCCGGCGGACCGTCCGCTGATCGTCGAAGTGCTGCAAGCCGCGCCCTTCCATCCCTGACCCGGAGCCCGCCATGGACGATTCCGAACTCTACCGCTCCCTCTGCGAGATCCTCGGCGCCCGTGGCGTGCGCGACAGTGCCGCGCTCGCCGGGCAGGACCCCGGCTACCATCCGCAGAACCTCGCCGGAAGCTTCCTGGTCCTGCCGGAAAGCACCGACCAGGTCGCCGCCGTGGTGCGTCTGTGCCGCCAGGCGGGACGCGCCCTGGTGCCCCAGGGCGGACTCACCGGCCTGGTCGGCGGCGGCGCCGCGCAAGCCGGCGACGTGCTGCTCTCGCTGCGCAGGCTGAACCGCATACATCGGCTGGATGCGGCCAGCCAGACCCTCGACCTCGACGCCGGCGTCACCCTCGAACAGGCCCAGGCGCTGGCCGCCGAGGCCGGACTCGACCCCGGCATCGATCTCGCCGCGCGCGGCAGCGCCAGCGTCGGCGGGCTGGTCGCGACCAACGCCGGCGGCATCCGCGCCTTCCGCTTCGGCACCATGCGCCAGCGCGTGCTCGGCCTGGAAGCGGTACTCGCCGACGGCAGCGTCTACAGCGACCTGCGCGGGCTGCTGAAGAACACCACCGGCTACGACCTCAAGCAGTTGTTCGTCGGCGCCGAAGGCACCCTCGGCATCGTCACCCGTGCGGTACTGCGCCTGGAGCCGTTGCAGCGTCCCGGCGCCACCGCCCTGCTCGGCCTGCCCGACGTCGACGCGGCGATCGCCATCGCCGCGCGCCTGCGCCGCGAGCACGCCGAACGCCTGTTCGCCTGCGAGATCCTCTGGCACGACTACCTGCAATGCACCGCCGCGCCCATGGGCGACAGCGCGCCGAGCCTGGCGCCCTGCCCTCTCTACCTGCTGGTGGAACTGGCCGAGGACCGCCACCTGGATGCCGGCGAGGCGCTCACCGCCCTGCTGGAAGGCTGCTTCGAGGACGGGCTGGTGGAAGACGCCCTGCTCGCCGCCAACGAAACCCAGCGCCTGGCCATCTGGCGCCTGCGCGAAGACTCCGACGCGGCCATCCACGCCGGCGTCGACAGCCTGTCCTTCGACGTATCGCTGCCGGTACCGGCCCTGGCCGGCTACGTCGAGCGCATCCGGCGGCGCCTGGACGACCTGGTGAAGGGCATGCGGGTCTTCCTCTTCGGCCATTTCCTCGACGGCAACCTGCACGTCATGCTCGCCGCCGACGTCCCGCTGCTGCCGCTGCACCAGGCGGTGGAGGAAATCCTCTACGGCGAGTTGGGCGAATGCGCTGGCGTGATCTCCGCCGAGCACGGCATCGGCCTGGAGAAGAAGGAAGCTCTGGGTCGCTACGCCGATCCGCTGAAGCTCGCGCTGATGGCGCAGATCAAGGAACTGCTCGACCCCAGCGGACTGTTCAACCCGGGCAAGGTCATACCCTGAACGCCTATCCTTCTGGGATAGCCTTTCCACCGACAGAGACCGCGATGAGAATCGTCAGCCGCGACCGCTGGTTCGAAACCCGGCACTTCTACAACGGTATCAGCCTGATCCACGAGCCCTACGTGCGCCCCTTCTATCGCTGCAACATGTGGCATGTCCAGGGCCGCGAGCGCGACGTGCTGGTGGACAGCGGCTCCGGTCTGGTCAGCCTGCGCGAGCAACTGCCCTGGCTCACCGAACGACCGCTGCTGGCGGTGGCCAGCCACACCCACTTCGACCATATCGCCGGCCACCACGAATTCGCCGAGCGCCTGGCGCATCCGGCCGAGGCGGAGATCCTCGCCGCGCCGGACGGCGACAACACCCTGGCGCGCGCCTATGTCGGCGACGAGATGTTCGAGGCGCATCCGGAGTGCCCGCTGTGCTACGCCGAATACCGGGTGCGAGCAGCGCCGGCGACCCGCCTGATCGACGAAGGCGACGTGCTCGATCTCGGCGACCGCGTGCTGCAGGTGCTGCACACGCCCGGGCACTCGCCGGGCGGCATCAGCCTGTGGGAAGCGGCGACACAGACGCTGTTTTCCGGCGACATCGTCTACGACGGTCCGCTGGTCGAGGACGCCTATCATTCCAACCTCGACGACTATGCCGCCAGCCTCGCGCGCCTGCGCGAGCTACCGGTGCGCACCGTGCATGGTGGGCATTTCGCGAGCTTTTCCGGGGAGCGTTTGCGGGAAATGATCGTCGCCTGGTTCAGGAACCACGATCGATAGGCCAAAACCGGGACTCTGGCCAGCGCCACAGGCGGAGGCCAGAGCGTCGGGGAACCGGCTCAGCGACGTTGCCGCGCGGCGAGGCGCCGGCGTTGCTCGTCGTTTTCCACCGGGATGGGTTGCATGCGCGGGGGCTCGATCAGGCCAAGGGCGACACCGAGTTGCCACGCCAGGTTTTGCAGCCAGAGTTTCATGACAGGCCCCTTGTCCAAGGGAAGGAGAATCGGGCGACCTGACAAGTCAGGTCGCCCTAGGAAAGAGTAGACCGGCGTCCCACTCTCCGCACGTTCCACTCCGTCCTTGGAAACAACTTTACTGCGGGAAACCGGCCCCGGACCCTGACCTGAATCAAGCCAACGCCGATTCCCGCCCTTGCAGGAGACCGATCCAGGCCTTCAGGTTGGCGCCGACCATGCCCTTGCGCCAGACCAGCCAGGTACTCGCCCGGGCGAACGGTTCGGCCAGCGCATGCACCGCCACCGACTCCCGCCCCGGCAGGCTTTGCAGCATCGACACCGGCATCAGCGCCACCCCGCCGCCGGCCACCACGCAGGCCAGCATGCTGTGGTAGGACTCGATCTCCATCACCCGGCCCATGCTCACCCGCGCGCTGGCGAACCAGGACTCCAGCAGCAGGCGATAGGAGCAGCGCGGGCGGAAGGCGATCACCGCGCTGCCGGCCACGTCCTCGGGACCGCGCACCGGCGGGTGGCCATTCTCGGTGACCAGCACCATGCGCTCCTCGAACATCGGCAGGCCCTCCAGACCGTCGAAGTCCAGCGGGCCGTCCACCAGCACGGCGTCCAGGCGCCCGCCCAGCAGCGACTCGACCAGCTCGCCGCTGGGCGCGGTCTGCAATTGCAGGTTCACCGCCGGATAGCGCCGGTGGTATTCCGCCAGGCGCGGCGGCAGGTGGATCGCCGCGGTGCTGTACATCGAGCCGAGGGCGAAATCGCCCACCGGTTCGCCCCCCTGCACCGCCGCGCGCGCCTCCTCCTGCAGGGCGAACAGCCGCGCGGCGTAGTCCAGCAGGACCTTGCCGGCCGGCGACAGTTGCAGGCGCTGGCGTTCGCGGAGGAACAGGTCGACGCCAAGCTGTTCCTCCAGTTGCCGCAGGCGCGTCGACAGGTTCGACGGCACCCGGTGCAGGCGCTCGGCGGCGCGGGCGATGGAGCCTTCCTCGGCGACCGCCTGGAAGATCCTCAACTGGCCGAACTCCACGGTTAATTCTCCAAAACAGAACAAGTAATTCACGATTATTCATTTTTACAGAATTGCCGCAAGGCCTAACCTGCTGCCATTCATCCCCCGGCAGGAATCCGCACATGTCCCGTGATTTTCTTCGTTCGCCGCTGGTCGGCCTGCTCGCCTGCCTGCTGGCGCTGGTGGTCGCCATGGGGGTCGGGCGCTTCTCCCTGACCCCGCAACTGCCGCACCTGATCCGCGAAGGCCAGCTCGACCTGACCGGCGCCGGCCTGCTGGCCGCCGCCAACTACCTCGGCTACCTGGTCGGCGCGCTGGACGCGCTGTTCGCCCGCGAAGCGCGGCAGGCGCGCTTGCGCCTGCTGGTCGGGCTATGGGCCTGCTTCGGCCTGACCCTGGCCTCGGTCTGGGCCGAGGGCTTCTGGCCGCACGCGCTGCTGCGCTTCGGTCTTGGCGTGGCCAGCGCCTGGGTCCTGATCATGGTCACCGCCCTCAGCCAGCGCCTCGCCGCGGAAAGCGGCCGGGCCCGGCTGGGCGCGCTGGTGTTCGCCGGCCCCGGCATCGGGGTGATGGTCACCGGCCTGCTGGCGGCATTGGGCAACGCCCTGGGCCAGGACTCGGTGTTCATCTGGAAGCTCTTCGCCGACCTCGCGCTGGTCCTGATCCTCATGCTCCTGCCGCTGCTGCCGCGCCCGGCCGCACGCAGCGCCGGCCACGACGCGCCTGCAACGGCAAGCGAGAACGCCGGCCTCGGCCGCCTGACCTGGGCCTACGGACTGGTCGGCCTCGGCTACATCATCCCGGCCACCTTTCTCTCGCAGATGGCCGCGGCGCGTTTCCACGGGCAATGGCAGGCCGATCTGTTCTGGCCCTGCTTCGGCCTGGCCTCGGCCACCGGGGTAGTGCTGATCAGCCTGCGCCGGCAGCGCCCGGACGGCACCCGCCGCTGGCTGGTCGGCGCGCTCTGGCTACAGGCCCTCGGCGTGCTCGCCTGCCTGCTGCCGGGGATCGGCGGACTGGCCCTGGGGGTAGTGCTGACCGGCCTGCCGTTCCTCGCCGGCATGCAACTGGTGATGCAATACGCCCGCGAACTGGCGCCGCATACGCCGCAGCGCAACGCCGGCCAACTGACCACCGGTTTCGCTCTCGGCCAGTTGCTCGGCCCGCTGCTGGCGGCGCTCAGCACGCATTTCGCCGGCGGCCTGCAACCGGCGCTGGCGCTCGCCGGGCTCGGCCTGGTCTTCGCCGGCCTGCTGTTGCGCCGGTCGCACTCGCTCAGCGTCGCAGCAGGCGTCGCAGCCACTGCTCGCCGCTGACCAGGGTGATGCCGGCGAGGACCAGCGCCGCGCCGGCGACGAAGTTCAGGCTGAGCGGCTCGCCCAGCAGCAATACGCCGAAGGTGACGCCGAACAGGGGGGTCATGAAGGAGAAGATCGCCAGGTTGTTCGCCAGGTAGCGACGCAGCAGCCAGAACCAGCAGAAGTAGCTGGCGAACGACACCACCACGCCCTGGAACAGCACGCTGGCGGTGCTCACCGGGGTCCAGCGGACCTCGCCGAACTGGCCGCTGAAAAGAGCGATCAGCAATAGCCCGGCGCATGCCACGAACAATTGGTAGAACAGCGTCAGGCTTGGCGGTGCCTCGGACAGCCGGGTGCCGCGCACTGCCACCGTGGTCGCGCCCCAGGACATCCCGGCGAGCAGGCCGAAAGCGTCGCCGAGCAGCATCCGCCCATCCATTTCCGCCCACGACAGGCCTCCGCCGAAGGCCACCGCTATGCCGCCGAAGCACACCGCCACGCCCAGCCACTGCAAGGGCCGCAGGCGTTCGCTGGGAAGCAGGAAGTGCAGCCCGAGGGCAGAGAAGATCGGCGCGGTATAGAGGAACACCGACATGTGCGAAGCCGTGGTGTATTGCAGGCCGAGGGCGATGAACAGGAACTCCAGGGCGAACAGCGTGCCGGTCAGCAGGCCGGCGCCCAGGGTGCCCTGGCGCAAGCCCTCCCAGCCGCCGCGCCAGCACATCAGCAGGCCGACCAGGGCGGCGGCGATGCCGGAACGGATGGCCGCCTGCATGACCGGCGCGATGTCCGTCGCCGCCCACTTGATGGTCACCTGCTGGATGCCCCAGATCACGCAGAGCAACAGCATCGTCTGGAAGGCGAAGGCATCGGCGGACTTACGCATGGCGGACTCACAGGCAGGCATGGAAGGAAGCGGCCGCCAGCGGCGACCGTCGGGCAGCGCCATTATGGACAAGCCGGCGCGCCCGGTCGAAGCCTGGAAGCGACCTCCAGCGGGTCGTGCACGGCAGTTCCGGCCCGCTCGCCTGGCCTGCGGGGCGTGACGCATAGCGCCTGTGGCGCTATGCGTCCTGCGAACCCGCCATCTGGCCGCTCACTTGCCGGTCTTGATCTTGCTCCAGGTCCGCGTGCGCAGCCGCTCCAGCTTCGGCGGCAGCATCTCCACCGAATACAGCCTGGCCTGCACTTCTTCCGGCGGGTAGACGTTCGGGTTGTCGCGCAACTCCGCCGAGATCAAACCGTCCGCCGCCTTGTTCGGGTTGGCGTAGGCCACGTAGTCGGAGATCGGCGCCACCACCTCCGGGCGCAGCAGGTAGTCGAGGAAGGCGTGCGCCTGCTCGACGTTCTTCGCGTCGCGCGGAATCGCCAGCACGTCGAACCAGGCCGCGGCGCCCTCCTTCGGAATGCGGTACTCGATGCGTATGCCGTTCTTCGCTTCCCTGGCCCGGTTGGCCGCCTGCATCGCTCCGCCGGACCAGGCGATGGCCACGCAGACGTTGCCGTTGGCCAGGTCGCTGACGAACTTCGAGGAACTGAAGTAGGTGATGTACGGGCGCAGCTTCGCCAGGTGCTCCTCGGCTCGGCGGTAGTCTTCCGGTTGGTGGCTGTTGGGCGACAGGCCGAGATAGTGCAGCACCTCGGGGATCACCTCGGTGGGCGAGTCGAGGAAGGCCACGCCGCACTGTTGCAGCTTCGCCAGGTTCTCCGGCTTGAACACCAGGTCCCAGGAGTCCAGCGGCGCATCGTCGCCGAGCACCGCGCGGACCTTGTCGAGGTTGTAGGCGATGCCGTTGGTGCCCCACATGTAGGGCATCACGTAGCGGTTGCCGGGGTCCTTGCCGGCGAGCACCTTGAGCAGGGCCGGGTTGAGGTTCTTCCAGTTCGGCAGCTTGCTCTTGTCCAGCGGCTGGAACACCTCGGCCTTCAGGTAGTTAGGCAGGAAGCTGTCGCTGGGCACCACCAGGTCGTAGCCGGAATGCCCGGACAGCAGCTTGGCCTCGAGCACCTCGTTGCTGTCGTAGACGTCGTACTTCGGCGCGATGCCGGTCTGCGCCTGGAAGTTCTTCAGGGTGTCCGGGGCGATGTAGTCGAACCAGTTGTAGATCCGTACTTCCGGCGCGGCCTGGACCAGCCCGGCGGAAACGGCCAGCGCGAGGCCGGCCAGCAGCTTGCGAGTCGATTGCATGCTTCGCTCCTCAGCGGGCCGCGCCTTCGTAGCCCTGCAGCACGTTGACCGCGTTGATGCCGATGGCTTCCACCGCATAGCCGCCTTCCATGATGAACAGGGTCGGCAGGCCCAGCCGGGCGATGCGCTCGCCCATCCGCAGGTAGTCCGGCGAATCCAGCCTGAACTGGGAGATCGGGTCTTCCTTGTAGGTGTCCACGCCAAGGGAAATCACCAGGGCATCCGGGGCGTAGCCGGCGATCTGCACGCAGGCGTCGTCGAGCGCCGCCGACCAGAGGTCCCAGCCGCTGCCGTGGGCCAGCGGATAGTTGTGGTTGCAGCCCTCGCCGGCGCCTTCGCCGCGCTCGTCGGCGTAGCCGAGGAAGTACGGGTATTCGACCCGCGGATCGCCATGGATCGAGGCGAACAGCACGTCGTCGCGGCGGTAGAAAATGTCCTGGGTGCCGTTGCCATGGTGGTAGTCGACATCGAGGATCGCCACGCGCCGGGCGCCCTGGTCGAGGAACGCCTGGGTGGCGATGGCGGCATTGTTGAGGAAGCAGTAGCCGCCCATGAAGTCGCCACCGGCGTGATGGCCCGGCGGACGGCAGAGAGCGAAGGCGCTGCGGGCGCCCTGGCGCATATGCTCCTGGGCGGTCAGCGCGACCTGGGCGGAGCTGTAGATGGCCTGCCAGGTGCCGGCGGTGATCGGCGCCTCGGTGTCGAAGCTGTAGTAGCCCAGCTCGCCCATCAGCGCCGTGGGGATCGGCCCGTCGCGGCGCAGGCGGCGGCCGGGGAAGGTGGTGGACACCAGGTCGCCGCTGTGGCCTTCGGCGGTCCAGCGGGCCCAGGCGCCCTGGAGGAAGTCCAGGTAGGCGGCGTCGTGGATGCGCAGCAGTGGCTCGCGGCCGAAATCCTTCGGCGCGATCACCTCGCCAAGGTTCTGCGACTTCACCCGGGCCAGCACGGTGTCGGCCCGGCTGGGCATTTCGAAACAGGGTTGCAGCTTGCCGTCGACCAGTTCCGACTGGCCGAAGTGCAGACGATGATCGTCGCTGTAGACGCTCAGCATGGAGAGACCTCGCAGGTTTCTTGTTCTTGGTGGAGGGATTCTGCCCAGCGCGCGGTCGCGGCAAAACGGCGGCGGCGGCCAAAAAGGGATCGATATGGCCAGAATCCATGTCCCTTTAGCGCCGCCTGGCGATTATCGACGCGGGGAATTACTCGGCGTCCGCGCCGGTCCATACTGCTTGAGCCAGTCAGGATCGAAAGGGGGATTCGATGAGGCGCGCCAGCCTGCATATGTTGCTCTGCCAGTTCGCCATGGCCCTGGGCCTGCTCCTGAGCCTGGGCAGCGAGGCCTGGGCCGCCAGGCCGGCTCCGCAGGCGGCCGTCGACCTGGAAGCGCCGCCCGCCCTGGCCGAGGACGCCAGCCTCGACCAGCTCAACGCGCAACTCGACCTGATCCGCCAGCGCGTCACCACTGACGCCAGCGACGACCTCCTCGCCGAGTTGCGCCAGAGCGCGCTGCAAGTCCAGCGCCAGGCCGACGCCCTGCTCGCGCTGCGGGTGGCCGACATCGAGCGGCTCGACGATCAGTTGAAAGTGATCGGCCCGCCGCAGCCCGACGAGGCGGAAAGCCTCGCCGCCCAGCGCCAGGCCCTGACCCGGCAGAAGAACGCCCTGCTCGACGACGAACGCCAGGCCACCCAGCTCGGCCAGTCGTCCCGCGACCTGGCAGCACAGATCGTCAACCTGCGCCGCAGCCTGTTCAACTCGCAGATCAGCAGCCGCGCGGCGACACCGTTCAGCCCGAGCTTCTGGTCGACCCTGATCCGTCCCACCGACGACGACCTGCGCCGGCTGGACAAGCTGAAGGCGGAGGCCCTGGTCGCCTTCGACAGCGCCATCGCGCCCGGACACCGCTGGGCCTTCGCCGGAACCCTGCTGGCCACCGTGCTGATCTGGAGCTTCGGCCGCCGCCTGCTGGAGCGCATGCTTACCTGGGCGATGATCCGCTGGCTGCCGGAAGGCCGCCTGCGGCGCAGCGCCCTGGCCCTGGCGGTCGGGCTGGCGACCATCCTGACCATCGTCGGCGCGGTGTCGCTGATGCGCTGGGGCCTGGAAAGCAACGCCAGCCTGAGCCCCGACATGGCCAGCCTGACCGATCAACTGGTGAGCCTGGCGACCTTCTGCGCCTTCATCGCCGGCCTCGGCCGCGCCCTGCTGATGCTGCCGCGACCATCCTGGCGGCTGCCGGCGATCCCGGACAGGATCGCCAGCGCCCTCGGCCCGTTCCCGGCGATCCTCGCAGTGGCGCTGATGCTGGTGGCCACCGAGGAACGGATCAACAGCGTCACCGGCACCAGCCTGGCCCTGACCGTCGCCCTCAACGGCCTGACCGCGCTGGTCACCGCGCTGATCTTCGCCGCCGCCCTGCTGCGCTACCACCATGTGCGGCGCAAGCACGACCTGGAGCGGCCAGGCGGGATCGCCGGGCTGATCCCCTTCGTCGCCTCGGTATGGATCGCGGCGATCCTCCTCGCCCTGTTCACCGGCTACCTGTCGCTGGCCTACTTCCTCACCGGCAAGCTGCTGTGGATCAGCGTGATCGCGGCCACCACCTACCTGCTGATCGCTTTCTTCGGCGACATCTGCGAAACCCTGCTCTCGCCCAAGCACCCCAGCGGCCTGGCGCTGGCCAATGCGCTCGGCCTGTCGCCGCGCCACCAGGCCCAGGCCAGCACGGTGCTGGCCGGGGTCGGCCGCACCCTGCTGCTGCTCACCGCGCTGCTGCTGGCCTTCCTTCCGGTCGGCTCAAGCCCCAGCGAACTGCTGCAGGGCTTCGCCCAACTGGGCGAAAGCAGCAAGACCCTGGGCAACCTGAACATCGTCCCGCAGGACATCCTGGTCGCCCTGCTGCTGTTCGTCGGCGGCCTGTTCGCCCTGCGCATCGTCAAGCGCTGGCTGAGCGAGCGGTTGCTGCCGGAAACCAACATGGACGCCGGCATGCGCGCCTCGCTGGTGACCCTGGTCGGCTACCTCGGCTTCGTGCTCCTGGCGATGCTGGTGATGTCCACCCTGCGCATCAACCTGACCAGCCTGACCTGGGTGGTCAGCGCCCTCTCGGTAGGCATCGGCTTCGGCCTGCAGGCCATCGTGCAGAACTTCATTTCCGGCCTGATCCTGCTGACCGAGCGGCCGGTGAAGGTCGGCGACTGGGTCAGCCTGGGCGGGGTCGAGGGCGATATCCGGCGGATCAACGTGCGCGCCACCGAGATCCAGATGGGCGACCGCTCCACGGTGATCGTGCCGAACTCGCAGTTCATCTCCCAGACCGTGCGCAACGTGACCATGGGCAATGCCCTCGGGGTGGTCGGGGTGAACCTGACCCTGCCGCTGGACACCGACGCGATGAAGGTCCGCGAACTGCTCTTGCAGGCCTTCGCCGAACACCCGGCGATCCTCGACGCACCGGCGCCCTCGGTGACGTTCAAGGATCTCGCCAGCAACGGCCTGGTGCTCAACGCCAGCGGCTTCGTCAACAGCCCGCGTTCGGTGGCCGGCGCGCGCAGCGACCTGCTCTTCACCATCCTCGACCGCTTGCGCAGCGAAGGCATCGCGCTGTCCTCGCCACAGAGCCTGCTGATGATCCAGGATGGCGGTCCGGCCAGCGCCGCGCCTGCGCCCGCGACGCCCGATTGAAGCGAAGGGGCGGACTGTCCGTCACGCAACGGGTAGAATCCGCCCCTTTTTCAACGCCGAACCGTCATGAATCGCGAAGCCCTCGATACCCTCCTCCAGCACCTGCTCGCCGCGCTGTCCCCGGCGCCGGCGGAGACCCGCCGTCTGTTCCATGGTCGCGGCCGCTGCTGGCCGGGCCTGGAACAATTGACCGCGGACTGGCTGCAGGGCGTCCTGCTGGTGACTCTGTTCAAGGAGCCGCAGCCGGAGGAACTGGAGGCCTTGCGTCGGACCCTGGGGCAACTGACCACGGCGCCGGCCTGGGCTGCGAGCCAGGGCCGGCACCTGGTCCTGCAGCACCGCTACCGCCCAGACAGCGCCTGCGAATGGCTGTCGGGCGAGCCGCTGGAAACCTGGGACATCGTGGAAAACGGACTGCGCTTCCGCCTCGACCTGGGACGCAACCAGAACACCGGGCTGTTCCTCGACATGCGCCTGGGCCGCCGCTGGGTGCAGGAGCAGGCCGCCGGCCGCCGCGTGCTCAACCTGTTCGCCTACACCTGCGGCTTCTCGGTGGCGGCCATTGCCGGCGGCGCCAGCCAGGTGGTCAACCTGGACATGGCCCACGGCCCGCTCAACCGCGGCCGCGACAATCACCGCCTGAACGGCCACGACCTCGGCCGGGTGAGCTTCCTCGGCCACGAACTGTTCAAGTCCTGGGGCAAGCTGCGCAAGCTCGGCCCGTACGACCTGGTGATCGTCGATCCGCCGAGCTTCCAGAAAGGCAGCTTCGTCCTGACCCAGGACTACCGCAGGATCCTCCGCCGCCTGCCGGAACTGCTGGTGCCCGGCGGCACCCTGCTGGCCTGTATCAACGACCCAGCCATCGGCCCCGACTTCCTCCTCGAGGAAACCGCCCGCGAGGCGCCGTCGCTGCACTTCGTCGAACGCCTGGAGAACCCGTCGGAGTTCCCCGATGTCGATCCCGCGGCGGGCCTCAAGGCGCTGCTGTTCCGCAACGCAGGCTGATCGACGCGCGGGCGGCGTGCCGCTAGGCTGTCGGCATGGACATGCCCGATGGCTTCATCCCCCTGCCGCCACGCGTCGAACCGCAGGCGGCCTTTCGCCCCCTGCTCGACGACCTGCGCCGGACCCTGGCCCGGCCTCCGTTCGAGCGGGCCTTGCACAGCGTCTACCTGTACGGCAGCGTCGCCCGCGGCGAGGCCAACGCGGGGCGCTCCGACCTCGACCTGACCCTGGTCCTGCGCGACCCGCCCAGCCCCGAACTGGCCGCGCAACTGGAAACCGCACGCCTGGCATTGCAGGCGCGCCACCCGGAAGTCAGCAAGATCGATTTCGATATCGGCCACCTGGACCAGGCCCGCGATCCGGCCAACCGCGATAGCTGGGGCTATTGGCTCAAGCACCGCTGCCGCTGCCTGTGGGGCGAAGACCTGGCCAGCGCCCTGCCGCCCTTGCGTCCGGCGAAAGCCATCGCCCTGGCCCTCAACGGCGACTATGCGCAGGTGCTGGAAGACTATGCGCGACGCCTGGAAAGCGCGTCCTCGGAGGAGGAGCGCCGCCGCCTGCAACGGGAAGCGGCGAAGAAGCTGATCCGCTCCAGCGACATCCTTCGCGGGGAGACGGAGAGCGTCTGGCCGGAGACCCTGGAGCATTACCTGGCGCTGTTTCGCGCGCGGCACCCCGGACAGGCGCCGGCCCTGGAATATTTCAAGTCCGTGCTGGACGGCCAGGTCGAAGACCCGGCGGCGTTCATCGAGCGCCTGCGCGCGTTCAGCGCCTGGATGCAGCGCCAGGCGTAGCCCGCCGAGACAGTCGTCTCAGCGTCGGGCCAACAGAGCCGTGGCGCCCTGCGCCTTGCGCGTGTACCAGAGCACCCGGCTGACGCCACGGGTGATCGCCACGTAGGCCAGGCGCAGGCTTTCGTCCTCCATGGCCTGGTCGTAGCTGTTGCGGAAGAAGCCCGATGCCGCGTACAGCGCGTTGCGCAACGGATGCTTCTCGCCCGGCAGGCAGTCGTCGACGACGATCGCCACTTCGGCCTGGAGGCCCTTGGCGCGATGGATGGTCATGCCCTTCACCGGCAGCGCGCGATCCAACTCCGCCTGGATCGCCTGCAACGGCTCGTTGCGCCGGCTCAGCAACAGCACCGCGGTGCGCTCGCTGCTTTCGCGAGCGGCGGCGTGCTCGCACTGGGCGCGGATTTCCGCCAGCAGCTTCGGCAGTTGCGCACGCAGGTCGAAACGCTGCACCAGCTTCACGCCATGGTCGCCCGGCTGGATCGGGCGGAACGCGCGGCAGGTCTTGTCCTGCTTGAAACGCACCCCGGCCAGCACCTTCTCGCCGTCGCGAATGATCGGTTCGACGGAGCGGTAGTTGGTTTCCAGCACCAGCAGCGCGCTCTTGCGTCCCCGCCCACGCGAGGGGAAGTGCCGGTCGAAGTCGATGAACAGCTCCGGCGAACTGCCGCGCCAGCCGTAGATCGACTGCCAGTCGTCGCCGATGGCCATCAGGCTCGGCGCGGTGCCCTGGGTTGCCAGGCGACGGTGCAACGCCTGTAGCCAGAGGACGATCTGCGGCGAGACATCCTGGAACTCGTCGATCAGCAGATGGGTGAACGGCGCCAGCGCCGTTTCCGCCAGAGCCCCGCCGGCCATCCGCTCGCCGAGCTGCTGGAACGCGGCGTCGAAGGTCATCAGGCCCTCCTCGCGCAACAGCGCCTGGAACCTCGCCCAGAACAGTGCCATGGCTTCAACGAAAATCTTCTCGCGCAGCCCGCATTCCAGCTTGCCGCTGTCCAGGCGTTCGACGCACAGGCCCAGGCTCTCGGCGAACCCGGCCTGGGCATGGAAGGCTTCGTACAGCGGCAGCGCCTGGAACTCGCCGGCCAGCTTGAACGGCTCCAGCGGCGCCTTCGGCTGCCGCCGCGCGCCCTCTTCCGGCTCCGCCGGCGGCGGCAGTTCCAGCAGCTTGTGGGTCTTGGCGCGGAACGCCAGGCTTTCCGCGTAGCACTGCTGGTAGGCCTGCTTCAGCAGGCGCTGCTGGGCCGGACGCAGGCGTCCGGCGGCAAGGGGGTTGTCCGGCTCGGCGGCGGGGTCGCGGTCGTCCAGTTGTTCGAACCAGCGCGGATTGCCGAGCACCTCGCGAGCCAGGCTGCCGAGCGCCGAATGGAAAGTGCGCACGCACTGCCGCGCCTGGGCCGCGTCGAACGGGTACTGCCAATGGGCGAGCACGCGCAGCAATTGTTCGCGCAACTGCGCGCAGGAGGCGTTGGTGAAGGAAATCACCGTCAGCCGCTGCGGCTCGACGCCCAGGTGGCAGAGCATGAACACCACCCGCAGGACCAGGGTGGTCGACTTGCCCGAGCCGGCACCGGCAAAGATCCGCGCCAGCGGCTGGCGGCAGAGGATCATCGCCCACTGTTCCTCGGACGGCGGGCTGACCACGCCGAGCGTCGCGGCCTGCGCCACCTGCTCGCGCATGGCGCGCTCCTGGGAGTCGTCGACCTTCAGTGCGGCAGCCGGATAGATTCCCTGCGGCGCGCCCCGCGAGGCGGCAGCGGGCTTGCGCGAAGTCCCCCGAGCGGCGCCCTTCGCAGGCTTGCCGGTGGCCTTGGCCGGGGCCTTCGCGGCGTTCTTCCGGGAGCGGGCCTTGGCCGGCTGCAACAAGGCTTCGCGGGCCTCGCGCTCGGCCTGCAGGTAGGCGGTGGTACGCGGGAAACAACGCGCCAGGGCGCTGGAAAGCATCGACTTGTAGCGCCGTACGGCAGACAGCATCGGGGACCGGTCCAGACAAAGCATGTGGCTGAATCATAAGTGTTTTCCGCCCTCGGCCGACAGTCGGCTGGGAACCGCCCATCGCGCCAGGGCAACCCTTGCGCGACCGCGCCGGTCTACCCTTCGGGCCCTGCCGGCCTGCCAACTCAGCGAAAACAAGGAGCCTACCCATGAGCGATTGGGCAATCACCTACAGCAAGGACGAAGCCACCGAGCGCCAAGTCCTACCGTTCCCCCACAAGCCGAGCCCCGAAGAGGTCGCCGAGCACCTGCTGGAATGGGCCGAGGCCAACCTCAAGCCGGGCCACTACAGCACCGGCAAGCTGGAAAGCGACGAGCCGGCGGAACTGCTGCTGCGCCGCTTCGGCATCGTCGTCACCGGCATCGCCGAAGCCTGATCCCTCCCGCGACCGGCAGGCGCCGGTCGCTTCCGCCGATACAGCCTGCTCCACCAAGCCTACGAATGCGCCAGCCGCGCACCTGGGGCCGCTGGGCCAAGCGACGGTTTTGCTCCGGCCACACGGCACCTCAGCGCTCGTCAAGGGCGGCGAGATAGGCGCAGAGCATATCGGCCAGGGCCTCGGCGTAACGCTCGATCTCCGCCTCGCTGCGCGGCTGTTCGGAGAACTGCTTGCCGACCGCGCCGAGGGTGGTGGTGAGCAAGTCGCCGGCCAGGCTGCGCTCGGCCTCGGCGACCTCCGGCAAGGCCTCCCGGAGAAACGCCTGGAACACCCGCGCGCCCTCCGCCTTCACCTCCCGCGCCTCGTCGGCGTCGCGATACAGCGGCGCCGCGTCGCTCAGCGCCACGCGTATCGCCGCCTCTTCGCACTCCGAGCGCACGAATGCCAGCACCAGCCGGCGCAAGCGCTCCAGCGGCGGCCGGGCGGTATCCTCGAGGATCTCGCCGAGCAGACGCGTGGTGCGCCGCCACTCGTCGCTTTGCAGGCGGAAGAGGATCGCCGCCTTGTTCGGGAAATACTGGTACAGCGAACCGATGCTCACCCCGGCGCGCTCCGCCACCCGCGCGGTGGTGAAACGTTGCGCGCCTTCGCTGGCCAGAACCTGAACAGCCGCCTCCAGGATGCTCGCCACCAACTCGCTGGAACGGGCCTGCTGCGGCTGCTTGCGCGAGGAAATACGCGGGTTTCGCTTGTCGCTCATGGAAGGCTCCGGAATGCGAATGGCGGAATGCGATGAATCCGTCGCATTCTAGGTCCACGCACTTACGCGCTCAAACATTCCCGGAGCCATCCATGAATACCCTCACCAACGCCCCGCTCGCCGATCTCCTGCAACGCCTGTTCGCCGAAGCCGAAGCCGAAGCCAGCGCACCGGGCAATAGTCCCGCCCTCGCCGACCTCTCGGAGGCCGAGCTGAAGCGCCTCATGGGCAGCAAGACCGAATACCGCGAGCTCTACGGCCGCCTGAAGGATCTGGCGCTGCCCGTCTCCCGCGAAACCGGCAGCCTGCTCTACATGCTGGCGCGCAGCAGCTCGGCGCGCAGCATCGTCGAGTTCGGCACGTCCTTCGGTCTATCCACCCTGCACCTCGCCGCAGCGCTGCGGGACAACGGCGGTGGCCGCCTGATCGGCAGCGAGTTCGAACCCTCCAAGGCCGAGCGGGCACGGCGCAACCTGGCCGCCGGGGGGCTGCTCGACCTGGTGGAACTGCGCGAGGGCGACGCCCTGCAAACCCTCGCCAAGGACCTGCCGGACAGCATCGACCTGGTCCTGCTGGACGGCGCCAAGGCGCTCTACCCGGAGGTCCTTGCCCTGCTGGAAAGCCGCCTGCGCCCCGGCGCGCTGGTGATCGCCGACAACGCCGAGCATAGTCCCGAGTACCTGGCCCATGTCCGCTCGCCGGCCAACGGCTACCTGTCGACGCCCTTCGCCGAGGATGTCGAGCTGTCCATGCGCCTGGGCTGAAGCCTAGCGACTGACGGCATCTCGCGGGTTTGCTAGGGTCTGGCTCATGCCGCCCGGACAGCTCGAAGGAGACCCGCATGACCCGTGACCGACTCGCCGAGCGCTACCGCGCCTACATCGACTGCCTGAACCGCCAGGACTGGGCGCGCCTGGGCGACTTCGTCCATGACCGGGTGCGCTACAACGACGTGCAGATCGGACTCGACGGCTACCTGCGGATGCTCGAAGGCGACTTCCTGGCAATCCCCGACCTGCGCTTCGAGATCGAACGCCTGCTCGTCGATCCGCCGGGCGTCGCCTGCCGTCTGCACTTCGACTGCACACCCAGCGGCCGGCTGTTCGGCATCCCGGTCAACGGCCAGCGGGTACGCTTCGCCGAGAACGTCTTCTACGAATTCGAAGACGAGCGCATCGCCGGCGTCTGGTCGGTGATCGACAAGGCGGCGGTCGCCGCGCAGGTTCAGGCGACGCCGTCGTCCTGAGGCGCCAGGGCACTGCGGGCCGACCATCTACCAGGTATCCACGAACGGCCGCTTGCGCCCCGCCCTCGGCGCCGGTTCTCCGGCGACGGCCAGGCCGCGCAGGAGCCAGGCGCGGGTCTCCGCCGGGTCGATCACCGCGTCGATCTCCAGGTAGCTGGCCATGTTCAGCGCCTTGCCGTTGCGGTAGGCCTTGTCGACCATGCCGCGGAACAGCGCCTCGCGCCGCTGGGGGTCTTCCTCGGCCGCCAGCTCCTTGGCGAAGCCCAGCCGCACCGCGCCTTCCAGGCCCATGGCGCCGAACTCGCCGCTGGGCCAGGCGACGGTGAACAGCGGCGAATGGAAGCTGCCCGCCGCCATGGCCTGGGCACCCAGTCCGTAGCCCTTGCGCAGGACCACGGTGAAGAACGGCACCGTCAGGCTGGCGGCGCTGACGAACATCCGCGAGACGTGGCGCACCGTGGCCTGTTTTTCCGCCTCCGGGCCAACCATGAAGCCAGGGGTGTCGCAGAGCGAGACGATCGGGATGTCGAAGGCGTCGCACAACTGCATGAAGCGCGCGGCCTTGTCGCCGGCCGCGGCATCGATGGCGCCGCCGAGATGGCCAGGGTTGTTGGCGATCAGGCCGAACGCGCGGCCCTCGATGCGCAGCAGCGCGGTGACCAGGCCGGGAGCGAACTGGCGCCGCAGTTCCAGCACGCTGCCCCGGTCGGCCAGGACCTCGATCGCCTGGCGGATGTCGTAGGCACGCAGGCGGTTCTCCGGCACCAGGTGGCGCAACTCGCGCTGGTCGGCGCAACTCCAGTCGGCCAGCGGGCCCTGGAAATAGCCGAGGTAGCGCCTGGCCACCGCAACTGCTTCGGCCTCGTTCGCCACCAGTACGTCGATCACTCCGTTAGGCCCCTGCACGCCCGTCGGACCGACCTCCTCGGCGGCGAAACGGCCCAGGCCGCCGCCCTCGATCATCGCCGGGCCGGCCATGCCGATGGTGGCGTCGCGGGTGGCGATGATCACATCGCAGCAGCCCAGCAACGCGGCATTGCCGGCGAAGCAGCGACCGGAGACCACTCCCACCAGCGGCACCAGCCCGGAGAGCCGGGCCATGCCGACGAAGGTATGGCAATCGAGGCCGGCGACGCCGACGAAATCGGTATCGCCCGGGCGCCCGCCGCCGCCCTCGGCGAACAGCACCAGCGGCAAGCGCCACTGTTCGGCCAGGCCGAGCAGGCGGTCGGTCTTCTTGTGGTTCATCACCCCCTGGGTGCCGGCGAACACCGTGTAGTCGTAGGCCAGTACCAGGCAACGCGCGGCCTGCACGCCGAAGCTGGCGGCCCCCACCGTACCGGTGCCGGCGACCAGGCCATCGGCGGGGCTCAGCTCCAGCAACTCCTCGGCGGAGCGCCGGCGACGCTGGGCGGCCAGGGCGAAACCGCCATATTCGCTGAAGCTGCCCTCGTCCAGCAGGTCGAGCACGTTCTCCCGCGCGGTACGCTGTCCGGTCTTGCGCCGCCTGGCCAGCGCCTGCGGACGACGCTCGTCGCCCAGCGCTGCCTGGCGCTCGAGTACCTCGGCGAGATCGGCGCGGATATGCGCCAGGTCCAGCGCCTGTTCGGTCGGTGCCTGCTCGTCGTCATCCTCCGTCGGTTCAAGGAACAGCAGCGTCGCGCCCTCCTCCAGAGGCTCCCCGAGGCTCGCCGCGAGCCGCCGGACGATCCCCCCGCCGGGTGCCTTGACCTCGAACTCCATCTTCATCGCTTCCAGGATCGCGACCCGCTGGCCGGCACGCACCCGTTCGCCCTCGGCCACTTCCAGGGCCACCAGCACCCCGCTGCTCGGCGCCGACAGCGGCAGGCTGCCGAGTGGCGCCTCGACCCGCGCAGGCGCGGCGTCCTCGGCGAGCGGGCACTCGGCGCGGAGCCGCGGATGGCTCGCCGGGATAGGCGCCAGCAGTGTCTCCAGGTGGCTTTCGACGAAGCGGGTGTCGACCCGGTTGGCCTGTACCGCCGGATGCAGCAGAAGGTTGCGCAGCAGGTCCAGGTTGCTCGCCACGCCCTCCAGGCGGAATTCGCAGAGCGCCCGGTAGGCCCGGCGCAACGCGGCGGGATAATCCGCGCCGCGCACGACCAGCTTGGCCAGCAGCGAATCGTAGCTGGGGCTGACCCGATAGCCGGCATAGCCGTAGCCGTCCACCCGCAGGCCGGGACCGCTGGGCGGTTCGTAGGCGCCGATAGTGCCCACCGCCGGACGGGCGCTGCCGTCGGCCGCCAGGGTCTCCAGGTTGATCCGCAGTTGCACCGCGCAGCCGCCGATCGCCGGCGGTCGCTCCAGGCCGAGGGCGGCAAGCTCCATGCCGGCGGCGAGACGCAACTGGGCGTGCAGCAGGTCGACCCCGGTGACTTCCTCGGTGACGGTGTGCTCCACCTGGATGCGCGGATTGGCTTCCATGAAATAGAAGCGCCCGGGGCGCTCTTCGTCGACCAGGAACTCGAAGGTACCGATCCCCCGATAGCGCACCGCGCCGGCCATGCGCAGGGCGCAATCGATCAGCGCCTCGCGGGTGGCCTCCGGCAGGTCCGGGCTGGGCGCGATCTCCAGCAGTTTCTGCTGGCGCCGTTGCAGGCTGCAATCGCGCTCCCAGAGGTGGCTGACCGCACCGCTGCCGTCGCCGAGCACCTGTACCTCGATGTGCCGGGCCCGCGCCACCCGTTGCTCGACGTATAACTCATCCCGGCCGAACGCCGCCTGCGCCTCGGCACGGCAACGGCGGTAGGCATCGGCCAGTTGCGCGACCTCCTCCACTGCGCGCATGCCACGTCCGCCGCCGCCGGCAAGGGCCTTGAGCATCACCGCGGCGCCATCGCCCAGCCCTTCCAGGAACGCCTCGGCCTCTTCGACGCTGACCGCGCGGTTGATCCCGGCCACCAGCGGCACCTCCAGGCGCTCGGCCAGGGCACGCGCGGCAGCCTTGTCGCCGAACAGGTCGAGCACTTCCGCTTGCGGCCCGACGAAGTGGATGCCCGCGCGCTGGCAGCGCCGGGCGAATTCGCCGTTCTCGGCGAGGAAACCGTAGCCCGGATGGATCGCCTCGCAGCCCTGCTCCAGGGCCAGCGCGACCAGCCGATCCATGTCGAGATAGGCCGCCACGCCACGGCCGGCCAGCGGCAGCGCGACATCGGCCTTGCGCACGTGCAGGGAAGCGGCATCGTCTTCAGCGAACACCGCCACCGAGCGGATACCCAGGTCGGCGCAGGCGCGGGCGATGCGAATGGCGATCTCGCCGCGGTTGGCGATCAGCAAGGCGTTGAAGGGAACGGTCACGGCAGGTTCTCCGGGGAGCGGGTCAGGGGGCCGGCGAAAGGAGCTGGCCCGGCGGCGCATTGGTCATCGTCGCAGGCATCTTAGGCAGCCGAAGGAAGCGGCAGAACTGAGGCTTATTCATCGCCATCCATGAAGCCTATGCATGGTTCTATCGGCGAGCATGCCTGCTAGGCTGGCGCCTTCCCCAGACAGGCGCGCGCAAACATGAATCAGCCACATGAATGGTCGCCCCTCAGCCGTTTCGATCTGAACCTGTTCCGGGTCTTCGAAGTGGTCTATCGAGAACGCAACCTGACCCGCGCGGCGGGCCTCCTGCATCTCAGCCAGTCGGCCGTCAGCCACGCCCTGGCGCGCCTGCGCGACCAGCTCGGCGACCCGCTGTTCGTTCGCCAGGGACGCGGAGTAGCGCCGACGCCGCTGGCCGAGCGACTGGCGCCGGGCATCCATGACGCCCTCGCCGGCCTGCACCGCAGCATGAATCGCTGCCAGACATTCGACCCTCGGCGCGACGCGCGGACCTTCCAGTTGAACATGCCGGAGCAACTGGAGCCGCTGGTGCTCCCGGCGATCCTCGGTCACCTGCGCCAGGCCGCGCCACGCATCGAGATACGCTGCAACAGCCTGCACTGGGCGGACCTGAAGGCGGAACTGGGCGCCGGACGCATCGACCTCGCCATCGAGATCGCCCGGCCCACCGACGCCGCCCTGCGCCGCCAGCACCTGCTCGACGATAGCCTGTGCGTGATGGCCGGGCCGGGCTTCGCCGGCGAACTGAGTGCGGAGGAGTACCTGGCGGCAGACCATGTCGCGGTGACCTCGCGGCGACGCGGCATCTGCATCGAAGACCTGGCCCTCGGCCACCTCGGCCTGACCCGCCAGGTGCGCCAGCGCTGCCAGCACTACCTGTCGGCGGCGTTGCTGGTGGCCCAGGGCGGCTACCTGCTGACCCTGACCCGAGGCTACGCCGAACTGATCAACCGCGGCCTGGGTAACCGCCTGCTGCCGATGCCGCTGGCCCTGCCAGCGGTGACTCTGAATCTCTACTGGTCGCGCCAGGCCGACGACGAAGCCGGCAGCCTCTGGCTGCGCGGCGAACTGGCGGAGCTGGCGACGCGCCTGCGCTGAGCGCGGGCGCTGCGACTAGGGCTTCGCCGCCTTGGCGCGGGCCTTCTGCAGCCACTGCCCGGCCTTCGCCGAACACTCCGTAACATAGGTCGTATCGATCGCGCAGCGCTCCCCGGTGGCCTTGAGCAGGTAGGCGGCATCGGCTACCTCGTAGTCGGTGTGCCGGCGCGGCGTACCCTTCGCCTGGGATTCGCGTTCGTCCTCGCGGATGTCGCAGTACAGCGCATTGCTGCGGGCGAACAGCTCGAGGCACTCGGCATCCTTGCCCAGCAACGGGTTGGCGCTGTCCTCGGCGGACTTGGAGCAGCCGCCGAGCAGCAGGCAGGCGCAGGCGATCGTGGCAAGCGGGCTACGCATGTGTCCGTTTCCTTGGCCATGGAGAGAGCGCCATTAAAACAGCCCCGGCGCCTCGGCGCACCCGCCATCGCCTCAGAGCCGCTCCCACGCGGCAAGCCGTGCCCAGCCAGCCATTTCTCCCAACGGCAGATGGCGGCCGAGCGGCTAGCCTGTCCGATGGTCCTCGGCCTGGAGATGACCCACAAGCCACGCCTGCTGCGCATCTTCACCGCGCTTCAAACCGATGCCCTGAAAGACGGGCGTCGCCAGCACGTGTCGGTATTGCGCGAACGTCGCTACAACGCGCGCCTGCCCATGTGGCTTGGAACAGGTCCCAGGCAAAAAGCCGAGGGGAGGCGGATATGGATAGAGCCCTCGATAGGGTTTGTTTGACTCCGCTCTATCCAAGCGTATCGATATCCAGATCGAACACCGCTCCAGGGGCATGGCCGCCTACCAGGGTAGCGATCGCGCGCTCATTGCTGTCGGCATCCGGCGGGGCCATCGCGAGTTGTTCATGCGAGCGATTGAACGAGTGCGCCAGCCAGCGCTCCAGACTCACCGCCAGCGCCTCGGGCCGCTCGGCAACCCGGCCGTAGACCTTGGCCTCGCTGACACGTTCGACACTCAATGCTTTCAGTCGCACAGCGGTCTGTTGCAACCTGCCGATTTCAGCGCGCAATGGCCCCATTATCTGTTGTTCCCTGGCAGAACCGTAGGCCGCCGCCTCCTTTTCCCGCAACTGCGCCTTGAAGTCCTGCAGCGCTTCCCCGACCCGCTCGTACTCGGTCGGGGTCACCACGGTGCGGCCTTCCTCCAAGGCCTCTTGTGCACGGCGCAAGGAAGCCCAGCAATGCGGAATGTAGCTGGCGACCATCTTGTGATCGGCATTATCCAGCATCTGCCGCAGCAGCCCGCCTCGCTCCGGCAAGCCATTCCTTGCAGCCAGTGCCTTGGCGCAAACCGCTGCGCCGCCGCGCTCGGTAATGCTTTCGCAGCCGGGCGTCCACAGGATCGCGGACTTGTGGCCATCGGCAAACGACACGGGCATGAAATGACGCAGTTTGCCGTGGTGCGTGTAAGGCTCGCCGACGATGTTGACGGGACTCAGGAGCACCACCGCCCCTCCGATGGCAGGGTTGAAGAGCATCAGCAGGACACCCGCCCCCGACATGCGCCAGGACGTTTTCATCCAGGCCGCCGGGACACTGGGCACCGGATCGTTCTGGTTGACCATGCGGTGATGCACCAGAGGCCTGGCGTTTTCCACGAAGGTCTTGTCGCCTACGCGCGGGCTGCCGTAGGTGTAGAGCACGATGTCATAAGTGAAACCGCTCCTGTGGCGTAACATCTCGGCGATCAGCAGTGCAACTGCGCCACCGAGGCTGTGGCCGGTGATCACCAGCTTCTGCCCGCTGTAGAACTTATCCAGGTAGGTTGTAAAGAACTTGATGGCCACCTTGGCCGACTCGTAAAACCCGTTGTGTACCTTGCCGCTGGTTTCCTCGAACGGCGTCTGCGCAGCATCCACATCGCGCAGAACGTCAGCCATACTCGCGGTGCCGCGTACCACCAGCAGGATCAACTCATTGTTATGGGTGATATAGGCTTGCGTATCGGTACCATCCCGTTTTTTGGCATCGTCCAGGTAATGGAGCCTGGACGGATGTTCCTGATCCACCCCAAGCTCGGGGCTGTTCACTTCGGGGTATAGCTCGGGGTCGAACGGTATGACCTCCAGGCGCCTGGAGTAGGCCACGTCTTCATACAGGGGGTAGTAAGTCTTCCCGCCGGCCTGAGTTGCGTCCACTTGCCACAGCTCATCGGACCTGGCCAGGGCATCGCCGAACCAGTTGCCGACGCTGGGTTGCGCCGGAAAGCTCACACTGTCGGTTTCCACCGGTTGCGTATCGGGTTCCTGGCCAAACGGGCTATAGCTCAGGGTCGACATCAGCGCCAACTGGTACAGGTTGAGGTAGCAGAACGCTTCGCCCGTGGACAGGAGCGGACTCAGCGCCCGCAAGGGGCGCACCTCCAGCACATGGTGCCGGTTCGGCAACAGCGCGATACCGCGAATCCGGGGAGGCCTGGGAGCAAATCCCAACTCCGCCATGGCGGCCGAGGGACGGCGCATCAGCGCATGCACCTGGTGCCGGGGCGGAAAGAACCGGGGCGCCAGGGGCGGAAGATGGGCCCGGTGCTCCACCAGTTCGCTCACCTCGACCTGGCAGAAAGAATCGGCCTGGCCTTGGGCGGGGTTGGACCGGGTGCGGGCGCCGTCAGGGTTTACAAAGCGGGTCTTCTCGGCACGCACTTGCAGTTCAGTGATGGGGAGCGGGTAATGTGGTCTATTCCTCAAGTCCTTATAAGGCTCATCTCCTCCTTGGTAACTCTTATCAAGCTTGAGCAGCACCGGCCCGCAATAGTGCCGATTGATCTTCCCAGTCCCTGTTTCGTCCAGAATGCCAAGGTAGACAACCTCCTCAGAATCGCTGACTTCATAGGCCAGGCCGGCATAGGGCCTGCCATCCCCCCGCTCATCCACCAGTTGAAAACTGGTCGAGTGGGTGCGTCGCGGGCAGGCATGGATACGTTCGCTGAAGAACGGCTTTTCCCACTCCTCCATCGGCCCAGGGGTCATGGGGTCACCGCCTTGTTTTCCGTACAGCCGGGATAGATGATGCAGTTGCGCCCATCCGGCATTCTGAAGGTGCTGAAATCCTTGTAGTTGCCGTTGCAATAGGCTCTTTGATCGTCAAAACTCTTGCCCATGCAGCGCTTCCAACCACCGGGCACTTTAACCCAAGTGTCGCCCCACCCCGGCCTCTCTTCGTCAGCCAGCTTGATCCTCAACCTCACCGTCTTGCCGGGCAGTTGATCCAGGGTGTAGGCCACGAAAGGTTTCGCTTTGCGCCGTACACCCGTCTCATCCATCCTTTTGCAATCGAGGATTTTTACGATACGGCGCAATTTGCCTACCGTGCGGAATAGAAACTGGCACTGCCCGGAGAATTCACTTTCCCCGGCGGCATTAAAAGTACCCTTTTTCACTTCGACCAGCTTTTCGCGCACGGCAATCATTGCTGAGTCTCGTCCGAAATCCCCCCAATCCTTGCCATACCAACCATATACATAAAAATAGATATTCTGCAGTACCAAGGGGCAGCCACTGACCGTACGGCGTAACAATATCTTCGAATCCCGTTCATATTTTTCCCGCCCCGAGTTGTAGCCAATTTGCGTATCCTTTCCCCCCGGCACCGTGCAGGTTTCACCTTTGGCCGGTACATAAGTTGCCGTGGCTTCGTAAGTGAACTCAGGTGGCAGGTCCGCCGTAACGGTAAAACTGTTGGACGTGCCCAGGGCAGTGCAGCCCTGGGCCAGCGCAAGGCAACTGGCAAGGGTCATGCTTTTAAGGGTGCGGTTCATCTGGAGGCGTCTCCTTGCCAATAACTGCAGTCTTGGACGTTATTCGTCCACGGGTTGAAAGTTGCTGGAGTGCGAGCGCAGCGGGCAGGTATGGATACGCTCAGCGAAGAGCGGCTTATCCCACTCCTCCATCGGCCCAAGAGTCATGGGGTCACCGCCTTGTTTTCCGTACAGCCTGGGTAGATGGTGCAGTTGCGCCCATCCGGCATTCTGAAGGTGCTGAAATCCTTGTAGTTGCCGTTGCAATAGGCTCTTTGATCGTCAAAACTCTCGCCCATGCAGCGCCTCCAACCACCGGGCACTTTGACCCAAGTGTCCCCCCACCCCGGCCTCTCTTCGTCAGCCAGCTTGATCCTCAACTTCACCGTCTTGCCGGGAAGTTGGTCCAGGGTGTAAGCCACGAAAGGTTTCGCTTTGCGCCGTACACCCGTCTCATCCATCCTTTTGCAATCGAGGAGCTTTCTCAGAACACGGGTCTTCCCGGCTGTACGAAACAGCCACTGGCATTGCCCGGCAAACTCGCTTTCCCCGGCCGCATTGAAAGTGCCCTTTTTCACCTCGACCAGCTTGTCTCGTACGACGATCAGGGCCGAGTCACGCCCGAAGTCCCCCCTAGCCTTGCCGTACCAGCCATAGATATAGAAATCGATGCTCTGCAGTACCAGAGGGCAGCCGCTGACCGTGCGACGTAACAATATCTTCGAATCACGTTTGTACTTTTCCCGGCCCGAGTTGTAGCCAATTTTGGTATCCCGCCTACCCGGCACTGTGCAAGTCTCACCTTTGGCCGGGACATAGGCCGCCGTGGCTTCGTAAGTGAACTCAGGTGGCAGGTCCGCCGTAACGGTAAAACTGTTGGACTTGCCCAGGGCAGTGCAGCCCTGTGCCAGCACAAGGCAACTGGCAAGGGTCATGTTTTTAAGGGTGCGGTTCATACGGGGGCGTCTCCTTGCCAGAACCGCACCTCCTGATACACACGCTCGAAATGCGTCGTGGGGGTTTCGTCAGGCAGGGGTGACCAGGACCTGGGCAGGGCTTCATCCGATGCGAACAGGCGTTGAAGCAGTAGAAAGCGGATTTGTTCAGGCGCCCGCCAGCCCCATGTGCGGGCCAGTTCCAACTGCGCCCGAAGCCAGGCATCGGCATCCCGCTGCCCGGCCAATTCCGCAAACGGCTCCGTCCACTCGGCGATCAGGTAGCGCCAGGCGTTGTCGAACTGAATACCTGCCGCCGTCTCCGAAGCCGTGGGGACAACGAGCCACGCCGGTTCGGCCGGCACGGGATGGTCGCCAGGGGCGGGGTTGTCGGCATGGAGCCATCGCCCGGCCAGCCAGTAGCACGCGCTGGAGATCGGTCCCAGGAACGCCGGGCGCTGCTCCGGCTGCAGGTGTGCCAGGGCGCGACCCAGCACGCGACTGTCGTGAAAGCGATAAAGCGCCTGGTTCGGCCGCTCGCCCGTTACCAGGCGAGTGCGCCAATGCCGGGCCAGCGACTCCAGATCACTGCTCACGCTGCTGGCCAGCCAGCCCCAATGACGTTCGGGCGACTTGAGCAACGCCTGAATGACCGGATGGTCCAGCGCATCGAGCCGGAACAGGTAGGGACCTATCGCCGCCAGCGAACTGGCGGGCGTACCGCTATACAGATTGCCGTACTGATGGGGTTCGCGCCCTTCGAGCAAGGCATCGCGCTCGTCGAGCTGGCCATCGGAGTCCAGTACCAGGTACAGGTATCGGCCCAGCTCGCCTTGTTTCTGCAGCCATTGTTCGGCCGTGGTCATGCGGCACCTCCAACACGGCACAGTCCATCGCGACAGATTTCGCAGAGCGGGCAGAAGTCCGCGGCGCGTTGCCTGGCGGCAGCCACGAGAGGCAGCGAATTGGCGACGACGGTCTGTGCTGCTTCGGCCAGAGCCTGGAGTGCCTGCTGCGGTGCGATGCCGGCCATGGGGGCTCCGCCCTGCACGATCGGCACGCTGCTGAAAATCCCTGCGGAGTTGATGACGATATGCTGTCCACCGGCCTTGAGTGTCAGGTTCACGCCGGCATCGACCAGCACATTGGTGGCGGTGACGCGGGCCTGTGATCCGGCTTGCACGACCCAGGTGCCGTCCACGGCGATGCTGCCGGCGCCGCTGATGGAAAGCAGTTCGTTGCCGCCGATCCGGGTGTGGCGCTCACCCTGGGTGGTATGCAGCTCATCGCCCTTGATCAGGCTGGAACTGTTCATGTTCACCTGCTCAAAGCGGTCGTTTTCGACCAGGCTGCGGCTGTCCCGGCTTATCCGTTCGTGACGGTCATTGCCGATGCTGGTGTGACTGTCGTTGAGGATCAGTTGCTCGATATCGCGTTGCGCGCGCAGGAAGATCTTTTCCTGGCCTGCCCGGTCTTCGATCGAAAGTTCGTTGTAGCCGCCGCTGTTCGGCGTACTTCGGCTACGCAATACGGTTCTGCTTTTGTTCGCCGGCAGCGCGTAGGGCACAGGCGTGGTCTTGTTCGGCACAACACCGGTAATCAGCGGGCGGTCCGGGTTGCCTTCGAGGAAGCTCACCACCACTTCCATGCCAATGCGCGGAATGGTCACCGCGCCGAAACGCTCGCCTGCCCAACTGGAAGCAACCCGCAGCCAGCAACTGCTTTTGTCGCTTCCCAGTTCCCGTCTGTCCCAATGCAGCTCGACCTTCACCCGCCCGTATTCATCACAGAAGATTTCCTCGCCGGCCGGACCGGTGACCCGAGCGGTCTGGCACCCCGGCAGGGGCCGGCGCGTCAGCAGCGGCGGCCGGAAAAACACATCCCATGGAATGGCGGTGAAGGTATTGCGATAACCCTGGGTGAAGCGGTCTTCTGCCTGGCTATCCCCGGTCACGGACTCTTCGAGTGACTGGGGTTGCCGACCAGAGTGCGTGACGCTCAGCAACAACCACAGTTCGTTGCATGTCTTGCGCGGATGCTCGGTCAGCTTGAAGAAGTGACCGCTGCGCAACGTCGGCTGATCGCTCTGGCCTTCGGCCAACTGGTAATCGACACGATGCCGTTCCAGAGCCTGTCTGGCCAACACCTGTCCACGCTCCAGCGTGGTGATCGGCGAAGGATAACGATAGTCCTCGAGGGCCGGCTCGAACTCCGCGGTGAACTGGCTTTCCAGCAACAGGCTTGGCCGCTGCAGGTCGTAGTCGCGGCGAGTTACCTTGCTGGTGCGGGAACTGAAACGCTGGGAAAACCGATTGACCACCGGATGATCGGCGACCGTTCCAGTATCCTGGCGGTATGGCGTGCATCCCAGCACGGGGAACCAGGCCTGGTCCTCGGTGAACACCAGCAGGTGATTATCCGCTGAATGCTGGTGGTGCCAAGCGATGCCGTCCTCGGCACACAGCCGCTGGATGAAATCGAAATCGCTTTCACCGTACTGGGTGCAGTATTCGCGTTCCGGGCTGGAGTGGACATTGAAGACGTAAACATCAGGCTGGATACCATGGCCTGCCAGCACCTGTGCGATGATCTGCGGTACTGTCAGGTGCTGGAAAATGCGCTGGTTGAAGCTGAATTGCAGGTAGTGCAATACCGGCACCAGGGTCAGGTGATAGCGCGCCAGGCGCCTACCGGCTTCGCCCACGTACACGTCTTCGATATGCCCATGGATCCCTTCGCCGCTCAGGCCGAACTGGAGAAATGCCGGTTGACCGAGCAAACCCTCCAGGTCGAAATCGGGGTTCTCGCTGAGCAGTTCGATACGGAGGGCATACAGGGTGCTGATGGCTTCGGTGCCATCGAAAGCCAGTACCTTGAAGTCATTGCGTACGGAGGGGATCGATAGCGCAAAGTGCGCACTATTGGCTGGCGCGAACATTTTGCTTTTCCTTAAGCTGGACAGCGCACTTGTAAAAATGCGGCTGCGCGGGCATGGAGCGAGGACTCTAGCAAGTCGCCCTTCGAACGTATGCGCAGAAAATTCTGAAAACGCTGTCTGACCAGAAGTGGTTCTGTCGGGACCTGCTGCCGTCTCACTCAGGCAGTCAAGCGACTGTCAAGCCATACTCGCAACGCTACTGAACGTGCCGAGCCGCATGGTCTTGGCCTGTTAGGACCAAGGCCCCATGCCGGCGGAAGGACAAGGCGCACGACGTCTGATCGGCGCCGGGCCCATCGCTGCCGCTACTCCCCGTCGCCATGCCCCAGAGCCGCCCGGTACTTCACCGCCGCCGCGGTCCGCGACGGCACGTCCAGTGCCCGCAGCAGCGACGACACATGGATGCGCACCGTGTAGTGGGAGATGTCCAGGGCGCGGCCGATCTCCTTGTTGCTCTTGCCCTGGGCCAGCAGGCGCAGGACATCCAGCTGGCGCTCGGTGAGCCCCTCCAGGCGCGGGCTGGGCTGCAGCGGCAGGAGGCCGGAGGGTTCGTAGCGCACCAGCACTTCCCCGGCGCGGATGGCCAGAATCGCCTGGCCGAGTTCCTCGGGCGCGATGCTCTTGCCGAGGAAGCCGTCGGCCCCTGCGTTCATCACTTCGCCGATGAGTTGCGGGTCGTCGACCATCGAGACGACGATCAGGGTGGTGCGCGGGAACCGGCGGCGCAGGTCGGCGAGCATCTCGATGCGGGTCAGGCCGGGGAAACGCAGGTCGAGGATCAGCGAATCGGGCTGCTCGCCTTCGCCAGCCAGGCGCAGGACCCCGGCGAGATCGCCGGCCTCCTCGATCCTGGCCTCGGGCAGCAGGCGCTGGAGGATACTCAGCATGCCCTCGCGAAACAGCGGATGATCATCGGCGACGATGATGCGGCCAGTCATTCTTGTAGTCTCCAGGAGTCGCAGTTTCCGCCGCGCATGCTACCTTAGCCCGCTACCGCCGCGCCCACCCTTCGTCCGTCTTCGTGACGAAGGGGGCGAAACAGAGGAAAAGGCGCGCGGCGCTCCCATGCACACGGAGGTGCACATGAAGTTCGAGAAGAATACCGAGCTGGACCAGGCCAACCTGCGACTGATCGTGGCCACCTGCGCGATCCTCTACGTGGTGCTGATCGGCCTGCTGCCCGGCCTGAAGGTCGAGACCTACCTGCCGATCGTTGCCTACTACGGCCTGTTCCTGATCGCCTCCATACTGCTGCGCCAGGCCATCGTGCGCTGGCCGGGGCACTACCCGGCGCGGCGGATCTTCTGCATGCTGCACGACTACGCCGGCACCTCGTTCGGCCTGATCGTGGGCGGCGAGGCAGCGCTGCCGCTGTACGCGGTGATGGTCTGGATCAACCTGGGCAACGGCATGCGCTACGGCTCGCGCTACCTGGCCATCGCCACTGCCCTGGCGCTGCTCGCGCTACTGGTCATCTATCGACTGACCCCGGCCTGGCAGGCACAGCCGTTCATGGTGCTGATGCTGATGACCACCAGTACCGTCATTCCCTTCTACGCGCACCTCCTGCTGGAGCGCACGCGCAAGGCCACCGAGGAAGCGTTGCAGGCGAACCAGGAGAAATCGCGCCTGCTGGCCCAGGCCAGCCACGACCTGCGCCAGCCGATCCACTCCATCGGCCTGTTCACCGCCTGCCTGCGCGACGCCCGCCTGGGCGAAGAGGAACGGCGCCTGGTGGACAACATCGACCGCTCGCTGCTCAACGTCTCGCAACTGTTCCGCTCCATTCTCGATCTCTACACCCTCGACAACGGTCGGCTCCAACCCAAGCAGGAGAACGTCCACCTGGGCGAGTTGCTGCGCGACCTGGTCCGGCGCAACGCCGAAGCGGCGCGCTGGGCCGGGGTGGAACTGCGCCTGCGCCCTTGCCGCCTGTGGACGCGAACCGATCCGGGGCTGCTGTCCACCATGCTGCAGAACCTGCTCTCCAACAGCCTCAAGTACGCCGCCGAGCGCCCGCTGCTGATCGGCGTGCGGCGGCGAGGCGACGGCCTGGCCGTAGCCATCTACGACCAGGGCCGGGGGATCGCGGAGGAACACCTGCCGCGGGTGTTCGAGGAGTTCTACCGGGTACGCGAGACGCGCGACCGCGACGTCGAGGGAATCGGCCTGGGGCTGTCCATCGTCCGCCGCCTGGGGCAGTTGACCGGGATCGAGGTGACGCTGCGCTCGCGGGTCGGACGCGGCACCGCGGTGACCCTGCACGGCCTGCCGGCGGTCGCCGCGCAAGCCCTGCCCCGCCGCGACGATCCCCTGCAGGCCGGCCTGCTCACCGGCTTGCGGGTGTGCCTGGTGGAAGATGATCGCAACGTCCTGCGCGCCACCTCGGCGTTGCTCGAACGCTGGGGCTGCACGGTCCAGGCGGAAACCGAGGCGGACGGCTGGCGAACCGATTGCGACATCCTCGTCGTCGACTACGACCTCGGCCCCCACGCCTCCGGCGTCGAGTGCATCGAGCGGGTACGGCGGCAACGCGGAGAGGCGATACCGGCGCTGGTAATCAGCGGCCACGACATCGAGCGTATCCAGGCCAGCGTCGAAGACACCGACATCGCCCTACTCTCCAAGCCGGTGCGCCCCACGGAATTGCGCGCCACCCTGCGCGCCCTGCGCGAGCGCCCGGAGGCCGCCAGCCACGCTTCCTGAGGCAAGGCAGGTCGAGGAGCGCAGGCCTACGGCGGGCCGTACTTCATGCCGGCGCAGCCGTGGGACAGCAGCAACTCGCCGTCGTCGGCCTCGAACTGGGTGATCCGCTTGCTCTTGTCGACGGTGACGGAAATGATGCAGCGATTGGGGTGGTTGACGGTATCCCAGTAGTTGGTGTTCACCATCACGTTGCCCTGCATCTCCGAGCTGGAGCCCACCACTTCATAGCGGGAATAGCTGGTGTCGGTGTACCACTGCATCACCACCTGCGAGCCGTCGGCGGTGCGCTCCATGTTCTGCGGCGTCCCGAAGAAGGCTATCGCTTCCTCGGCGGAACGGCCCTTCCACTGGCTGCGGGCGTAGACCTCGGGCAGCGTGTCCATCTGGATGCAGCCGCCCAGGGAAAGCGACGCCAGTAACGGCGCGATGAATATCCGGCGCATGGGTTGACTCCGTGTCTAAGGGTTCTTCGGCGGGTTGCCAGGCAGCAGATCGAAGGCTCGCAGGCCCGGCGCGGCGTCCTGCCCGGACGCTTGCGCGCGGTTCGCCTGCTCGGCCACGGCCATTCCGCGCGGTGCGGCGGCAGGTTTTCTCGACGCCGCAAGCGAACGCCCACCGGCAGAGAACGACTCGCGCCGGCTCGTCGCCGCTGCCGAAGCGCCACCAATCGCTGGCCTCCGGGCCGGTGGCGAGTGCGGATTGCCGAGTCATGGTTCCTTCCAAGTCGCGTGCGTCCTGCACAACCGGTTTCCGCGAAACGCGGGGATCAAGGGCGGGACTATAGCGTCGCGGCGAAGAAGCTCGAATAGCACAGAGGTACTATTTTCTCGGCTCGTCCGATCGGGACGTCACCTCGGTGAGTTCCGGTCGAAGCTGCGCCATGCCATCGACCAACTCTGCGCCCCGGAAAACACTGGATGAGTTCCCCTGTTTTCTCGGTCTCCAACAGCACCCTCGCGACCGAACACTGCACGGCCATGGCTGGAAGACAAGTGAAACCAGCCACTTGCTTAAATACCTAAGGGAAAGAACATCCTACTGAAAATAAAGAAATTTCTTATACGCACTTATTTGGCGCAACGTTAACTTAACTAACTACACAAACACGCCCTGACCGCGCATTAGAAGAAGTACCGGCCCCCAACGGAATCCAACTCCAACTTCGGGAGGTCCCCCTTCCCATGCAGTTAACCAATCCTCCAGGCAGAAACAGCGATGAACCCTCGTGAACATGGAAAACGATCGATCGATAACGAGACACGCAGTGCGCTCAAGCGCCAACGCCCAGCGGTCATCTGGCTGACCGGGTTGAGTGGCGCTGGAAAATCCACTATTGCGAATGCCCTGGAACTAGCGCTTTTCGAACAGAAGAAACATACGTTTCTCCTGGACGGCGACGATCTCCGCCTTGGCCTGTGCCGAAACCTTGGCTACAGCGACGAAGATCGCACCGAGAACATTCGAAGAATCGCGGAAGTGGCAAAGATCCTGCTGGAAGCCGGCCTTATCGTGATCGTGGCAACCATCTCGCCATTTTCGCGAGACAGGCGCCTCTCTCGGGAGCTTATCGGCATCGAGCATTTCATCGAGGTCTTTGTCGACACGCCGCTCTCGGAATGCGAGAGAAGAGATCCCAAAGGCCTGTACAGGAAAGCACGCTCGGGCAAGATCGAAAACTTCACCGGGATCGACTCGATCTACGAAACGCCCGCACAGCCGAACATAACGATCGATACACTTTCAGAAGACCCCGACCTGGCGGTGAAGCGAATCATTTCCTACCTGGAGACGAACCAGCCAGCCTGACAAGATGACTGGGCCTGGAGACACGAACCGTCCGCAGCAGCACTTCCAGCTTGCGCTCAGGGACACCCCGTCTCGCTGCCGAACAGACGGGACAGGTTTCGCAAGGGTTTCGTGAAACGCCAGAAGCGACTGTCCAATATAGCCATCAAACGGGCGTGAGTATCATCGCGATCTACCTGCGTGCGCCGTAGCAAGTTGTCCGTTTCGGCGAGATTGCGCTGAGCGGAAGCAAGCTCTTCGCGACACGCCGACAATCGCCGAGAAAGTTCCCGCATGGCTCGTTCGTTCTGTTCGATCCGAGCACCGGCCTCAAGCAAGCGATCTCTCAGTCCATCGTTCAGTTGCCTCTGTGCGGTACAGCTCATGGCCAGGTCAGCCACCTGCTCGCTGAACCGCGTCATGCTCTCGTTGTGGGACGAAGCCGATTGCCAGAGTTGCCTGTCCAGCTCCCCCACGTACTCCAGCAACGGCATCGTTCTGCTGAATTCCCGCTCCAGGCCCTTCCACCCTTCGATGTCGAACCGGTCCACGGCAAGCTGCTGCAGTGCCTCATGCACCTCGAGCAGCGCCTGAAAGCTTCCCGCTGCGGCAGCCAACGCGCTCGCATCATGGGATGAATGACGCAATGCGACATCCAGGACATCACCGACGAAGCGGGCGCAAGCCGACTCGTCCACCGGCAAGGAAAGTCGATGGCCAATACGGCCCAGTTCCTGTCGCGGCAGAGCCAGCAATCGATCGTAGTCGACCACCACGGCCCCCTTGTGGAGCGCCCACTGCATCGAGCGACAGGAATGTTCGTACCAGAGCATCAGGCTCTTTTCCCGACTCAAGTGGTCACGGGCAGCAAGAGACTCCGCGACGCTAAGAGGATGGCGAGCCGCAATGACATAGTCGACCCATAGCCCCAATGCATCGAACGCGGCTTGCCAGATCGGCATCAGACGCGGCATACGCGGATCCTTGATACCCAGCAGCGCCTTGCCTGCCAGTAGCTCAGTCAAAAGCGCCATGGCCTGCTGGACGATCTCTTCGAATCGCTCGACGCCCAGCACCCGGCGACTGGACAACCCGACGTCGCCCGACGAAAACCCACACAGGGACAGGACTCTGTCATTGAAAGCCACCAGGCGGGCATCTTCCCAGTATCCCTTGGGGTTGTCCGGCCTGGGTGGGATCAGATTCTCGCCAAACTCGACCCCGAGCGCCTCGAGTCCGGCGGAAAGTACGCTCGTACCGGAGCGATGCATGCCGAGAATCACCACCACCCTGGGCGTCATGGATGAAACCTCCCTATTCATTCAGTGCTTCCTGATCTTTTGCCAAAGCGCCTTCGCCCCGAATGTGCGCAAGAAGAACACCCCCTTCGCGCATCGCTCCAGGAATCTTGAAAAACGGCCGTGCTTCTGGATATCCAGCCGGCAGCGCAATCCGTTTGCCAGTCGGTAGGACGCCCATTGCATGGACAGCCTGGCCGCCCCCAGGGCAGGCACCGGACTATCCGTGCAAACGCCGCATGGAGTCGAAACCGGCACGCGTTCCAGCAACTCCCGCAAACGCCGCTCGAAAAGAGACAAGGTGAATTCTTCGCGGATGCGGCGTGCGGAGTTCTGCCCCATCCGCCTCAGCATTTCCGGTTCGCGCATGAGGCTCTCGAGCCTAGCGGCGTAATCCCTGGCCTCTCGTTCGGCATCGCGCCGCGGAACAAGGAAGCCGCAGTGGGCAGAGACCAGTTCTGCGTGACCGCCGACATCGGCTGCGACTATGGCCATTCCGCACGCCATCGCCTCGTAGAGAACCAGTGCGATACCCTCGCCGGCCGATGGCAGGAAAAATATATCGGAGGCCTGGAACAACTCGCGCAACGCAGCCTCGTCCTGCCAGCCCAGCATCCGCACCCGCCCGGCCAAGCCATGGCGCCGGAGGTCGTTCCGCAGCTCCCCTGCCAGCTCGCCATCGCCCAGTACCAACGCGACGAAATCACTACCACGGCGCGCCAACTCGCCAAGGCTGGCGGCAAACAGCTCCGGTCGCTTCTGCGCGCAGAGCCGCCCCGCATAGGCGATCACTACGCACTGCGGAGCTATTCCCAGGCGCGCCCGGACCTTCGCGCGCGTCAGGCTGTCGGGTTTCCACGAGTCCACATCGGCGAACCAGTGCAACACCTCGACCTTGCTCGCCTCGACGCCACGGTCGAGCAGCCAGTGGCGCAGGTGCCCGGATACGACCCAGTGCCTGTCCAGCAAGGCAGTGCATCGAGCGGCTCTACCCGGATGGCCGCCATCGTCCCAGCCCTCCTCCATATGATTGAGGTCGACCACGGGCAAGCCCGGGTAGCGGGTCCGGACGTACCCCAGCACGTCATAGGCGAATGCAGAGTTGGAAAGCAGCATCAGGTCGGGTTGTCGACTGTCCACCAGATAGGCAAGGAAGGCGCAAGCTTTCTCGGCAGCCAGAAAGTCCGGAAGCACCCAGACATCCGCAGTGAGCGCGGTAAAACGATCCCGCCACCGATGCTCGGCCGCCAGGCTGGCGACCACCGTCAGCATCCAGCCCTCCCGGGCCAAGGCTCGAAGCATATCCAGATTGCAACGATCCGCTCCGCCTGGTTCAAGCCAGGGCGCCAGCAGTAACAGGCGCTTTCCCGGGGCATTAGGCAAGCCCCCCGGCGCCAGCATGGCCGACGAGCAAGGCTGCCTGCGCCCGTTCAGCCTTGCGCCAATACGGCCCTCGGGCAACGACCTGTGACTGACGAAGAGGTCGCCGCGTCGCGCATCTTCGCGGAGTTCGACCCACGGCAGGGTCGGTCGGGACAGCAGGAACCAGATCGCCTCTTCCAGAGCAGTCGCCCTCAGGGCTGCCGGTGCTCGCGGCAAGTACAGTACCGCCATCCCCTCTACCGGCAGACAGTCACTGTCCACTCCTGGGCAATGAAGCCAGCGCCAGCGTTTCAGCGTCTGCGTCTCGAGAAATGCGGCGATTCGTTCGAGTTCCTCCACGCTGCAATCGCAGGCCGTGAGGATGGACAGCAACGGCACGGCATCGGCGACGGGACCTCGCGAAAGAACCTTCACCACGCCGTCCTGCCCACGGAAAACACCTTGGAGATTCCGCGGGTCCGCCTGAAGTTATCGATGAAAGCCGACCATTGCCGCTCGTGCAGCAGGTCGTCCAGCCAGTAGATGGCGCTCGCCCTCTCCAGCAGCCAGCCCGGGAGTTTCCGGCACCCACCGGCAATGACGAAAACCGTCGAGGACGCTGGCAGCTCATCGAATTGTCGACGCCATGCGTTCCAGTCCTCGGTGAGCGGCCCGTCGGCCACCACGGCTACCGCATCGGATATGACGGCGTTGTATTGGTCGGCGCGGGAGAGGTTGAGCAGAGGAGGATATGCCCAGCAGTCGTAATAGCCTTGCCGCTGCGCTCGAAGAAATGGACTCCCTCGATAGAAGCGAGGATGGCGAGTCCGCATGCGCTTGTAAGAACTCAAGGCATGACGTTTGCCGGTCTCCAGTCTGGAGCCGACCTGGCGGTGATAGAACAACAGGGGTTCCCTGATCAGCCTGCCTCGCACCCCACATCCGACCAGGGCGATCCAGAAATCCCAATCCTCGAACTGCGCCTGCCTGGCTTCGTCGAAACCGCCTACCGCCAGCCAGTCATCGCGATGAAAGATCGCAGAGACACAGAACGGATTGAAGTAACGCAACAGTCCGGGATGAAAGCCGGCGGAACGATGCAGCCGATGCTCCTCTCCCACCACCTGGACCCAGCTGTACGCCAGGCGGACGCCAGAGTTTCCCTCCAGCAAGACCAGGCACTTTTCCAAATAGGTGGACGCCAGCCAGTCATCCGCATCCAGGCAACAGATATAACGCCCCCTCGCCCGCGCCACACCGGCATTCCGCGCTGCGGATGGCCCACGATTGGGCTGGCGCAGGAGCGTCATGCCGGGCTCCTGGAGAGCCTCGAGGAGGCCCAGGGTCGAAGGGTCATCAGAACCATCGTCGACCAGAATGATCTCGAAGTCCTGGAAGCTCTGCCGAGCCAGGCTATCAAGCGCGCGCCTCAAATACCTCCCATGGTTGAAGCAGGGAATGACCACGCTCAGCAGGGGCTTCTGCGGATCCCACGGAGTGGCGTGCCCGGAATCCTGCCGGAGCGCCGAGGCCGAACCGATATCGAGGACAAGATGGACCAGGAGCCTTCCCTTCTCTCCCAGCCACGAACGAAAAGCAGGCGGTAGGGAAAATAGCAGACGTTGCAGAAAATGGGCCGACCTCACGCCCTTCACCTGGACACCGGTTCGGTTTCCATGGAAACCTCTTGCTCAGGCCGCACGCCCCCAGGCAGGTAGCCGGGTATCTTCCTGGCCGCATCCCTGAATGCGGCCCAGCCATGACGTCGCGTCAGCAACTCGCGGGCGCGTTTCACCCGTCTCGCCGTCTCCACGGGATTGCCCAGCGCACTCCTGATTGCCCTTGCGAACTCGCCGGCATCGGCGTCAGCGCCGACCAGATAGCCCGTTTCGGTATTCAGGAACTCAGCGATACCCCCAACGTCGGGGGCGACTATGGGCAGCCCTGCGGCAGTGGCTTCGAGCAGGATGTTCGGCAAGCCGTCATAGCGAGAGGTATACAGCAACATCGCATATCGCCCCTGCCGAGCCAGGGCCTGGAAGGAGTCGTAACGCCCATGAAGCCTGACATTCGGCAGGCGTCGCAGCTTCCTCTGGGTTTCTCCCCTGCAAGCAGGATCGACCTCGCCATGGACTTCGAACAGGTATTCGGGAAGCGCCAGGGCAATCTCGTAGAGCAGGCCCGGCCTTTTCTGCGGCGAGATACGGCTGGCCCAAAGAATCGTCGAGCCTGCGGTCGGAATCGCCTCTGCATGGTCGCTGGCGGGAAAGTAGAGCCCATGCATAAGCTCCGGCGGAATGCCGTCCCGCTCGTGAATCTGTTGGAGGAAGGTCCGGTTATCCGAAAGCAGGCCCGCCAGGTGCATCCAGGACCGTGGGAGGAACTCGCTGGCATAGCCGCAGCGAATCGCATTGCCGTCCAGGTCGTCGCAAAAGACGCTGGCGTAAATCCGCTTCCCCTCGAACATCAACGTCTTGCCATGCCGCTCGAGCAGTTCCCAGGCCAGTTGCGAGTTGATGATGTGGATACTCCTGGCAGGACATTGCAGCAAAAGGCGCAGCAGTACCAGCCGCCGGTCCTCCTCACCGAGCAGATTGCCCAGGCGTCCGAACTCCACCACCCGAACCTCCGCCGGAAGCCGGTTGAGCCAGGGAGACACCACATCCCGCGTGACCACTACCGTCACCTTCACGCCCATCTCGGCGCATAACCGCACATGATGCAGGATTCCCAGGTCAGCGCCACCGCGCTGCAAATGCGGGACGAGGAAGACCATATCCGGCGCATATTCGATGAAGTCCGCCAGACATCCCCGGTACAGTTGCGCCGGTCCGTTATCTATCGGAGCCTTCCAGGAAGTGAAAACGCGCAGCTTCGCCGCCGAGGGATACAGGGCAGGCTCGATCCGGGCCAACGCCTTCATTTCGTCGACTATCCATGGCGGCAGCGCCATCGGAGAGGGTGACGGTACGACGACTGCCTCCTTGAGCAACCAGCCCTTCAAACGGTCGCAGACCAGTATGAAGCGTTGTAGTTGGCGCTCGGAGAGCACCCGCCGCAACGATCCAAGAATAGGTGGATAGGCTGTGCGAGCGAAGCTGGCCGCACGAGCTTTCAGTCTGCCGTTCAGGCTCATCAGGAAAGTTCCACTTGGTAGAAGTGCTGGATGCTCGGCTCATCGATGCGGGGCTGCCGCGGCAGGCATGTGCCTCCCCGGCCCCAGAGAAGCCGGCTAGTGATCGAAACACCGTCCATCGAAGAATCGTCCGGGGCGAACCACTGCGTTCAGCGCGCCCATGGCGGCCAGCATCGATGCTTCCTTGCGGCGATAGAACAGGCAGGTGCCGCTAGCCAGGGTGTGCTTCCGACCGGACGCAATCACCTCGAGATTCCAATGCCAATCTTCATAACCGAAGCCGGATTTCCCCACTCGGGTCTCCAGGTATGGAAGCTCCTGGAATACGGCTTTCTCGGCTACGGCAACGGAAACCCATGGGTGATGCTTGAAGCAACTTTCCACGGGATAGTCTTCGCTCAGTTGATCTACCGAACGCCCCAGCAAATGGCAGGCTCCATGGCTCACCGTGTACTCGGGATGGACCACGACGCCATTGCCCTTCTCGGATACCACCTGCAGGGCTTCGACCAACCAGTTCGCCGAGCAGTAGTCGTCGCCATCCAACACCCCCACCGTGGACGCATCCGCGCTATCGATCCCGGCGTTCCGGGAAAGCCCGAGATCGCCATGCTCGACCTGAAGGACCTTGTCGCCCTCGCGCAGGACCGGATGCTGCCTGACGATTCGCCGAGTCGTTTGCGAGGCGCGGTCGAGCACCGCCACCAACTGCACGGAAACCCCATGGTGCGACGCGAATTCACGCATGCGTTGAAAACCCAGCAGGCTCCAATGCGCCAGCACGTCTTCCGCATGGAAATTCATGATTAAACTGATATCCAGCATAAGGGTTCTCCCGGTTCTACAAGACGTAGTGGAATCGCTCGGCAACGTCGCAGACTATGTTGGCAACCAGCTCCTGCTCGTCCGGCGCCAGCCCCTTGCTCCATGCCACAGGCTCGTCGAAAGGCAAGGGGCGGTTGTTTCGCAGAGCGGCCAAGGTCGTTTGCGGCGCCTCGACGAAGTCCTCGCAGCGCAACAACTGGACGTAATCCCCGGCGTCCTCCAGTTGCAGTGCCAGGTAACGCCACCACAGAGCACGCCGGACAGCTAGGTGGTCGGTATCGGCAATGGCCAGCAGTGCCTTGCGCTGCCATCCCGTGAGGGCCAGGTCATCGGGACATCCGAACGGCTGGCGTTCGACGGCAGCCTGGCGCAGGTGCTCGAAGGTGTTCGCCCAGGAGTTCAGGGTGTCGTAGGGATGACGGATGGTTGCGATCAGCAACGCCGTCGGCATGACCTTGCGGATCAGGGGCAGCCGGGCGATATAGGCAAGCGTGTTCTTCGTTCCCAGGTGAAACGAAGCCCCCCGCACCTCAGCGAAATAGTCGCTGGACTGATCGTTGCCCCTGGCAGTGTCGTCGACCAGGCGGCCATTCACATGCTTGTTCGGCACGGGCCTGCCCGCCAGGATGTCGCGACGTAACTCTGCGTAGTAGCGTGGCAGTCCCCAAGGAAGAGGCGAGAGTTTCAGCGCTTCGAATACCTGAGGAGGTTCATTGAGCACCACGGTGTCGGGCTGCTGGGAGAGCAGACGGCATAGATGGCTGGTTCCGCTCCGGGGAATCCCGGTGATCACCAGGTCCTGTCCGGCCTCGACAGTGCCGGTGGAATCACCTTCCGAGAAAGCCAGCCGAGGCGCAGGAGCCAGGATTGCTTTCTTCCAGTTGGCATCCAGCGCAAGCACTTCGCGCAGCTCAGGGAAACGCTTGCCCAGTTCGTCCAGTTCGGCCCATAGCGAACGCTCGCGGACAAGTGTGTCGAGAGAATGGTAGTGGCAGAAGAAGGGCGGTAGGGACGCAGCGGATAGCGGCTTGATATGAAGCGGATAGTTGAACCGTTCGCTGAGCGCTCTCGTCTTGTAGTTCAACGCGTGCAGAGCGACGGGTAGCGTCAGCTGGTCCAGCCAGGGCATCTTGTTGATGATCAGCGGGTCCGCATGGACGCGTTCGGCGAGCCTGTACCAGACTTCGGCGAAACGCCTGGCATCACGTACCAGGATAAAGCCAGCGTTATAGTACGCAGGCATCGCTTCCCCGGAACAAGTGGTCACTACCCGATCTCCAGGCAATGCCAATCCCGCATGGGCGTATATGCGTTGCCAGTAATCGTTCTGTTTTGCCACCAATGCCATATCGGCAGGTTTGAGTGCCGCGTCGAAACGACAAAGCATGTCAGCTTCGAATGCATCGACACAGATCATGTCACTGTCGAGAAACAACGTATGCCCAACAGCCGGCCCCAGCGCCAACGCCGAAAACTTGTTGCCTATTGGATACTCTGGCCCGAAAGGACTATCCATAGGCAAAAGAGGAATGCCCAAACGCTCATATAAGCGCCGGGATGCATCGCTTGGCACACCCCAGTCAGCCTTTCCCGATGGACATGCGGCAATGATATCCATGGAAAAGCCAAAGCATTTGCGTAGAGAAGCCGCCAACACGGCAGACTTGATTTCCAGCTCGCCGGCGTGGACGACGAATACCATGGTCAAAGACGATGACTTCATTGGGTAGCCCGGGTCTCGCAGCAGAACGAAACCGGCTCGAATGCTCCATGCAGATTCACCACTGCATCGAAGCACTTGGGCGAATTGAAGACCCTGAATATCGCTGCATTGACCTGTTTATCCATGAGTTCGCAAACGGACTCCGACAAAGAGTTCTCCAGACGAAACGTCAAGGCGTATTCGCCGGCCTGCAAGTCGCAGTCGAAGCTGATACGTGTTCTCAAGCGCCCGTCAGGCTCGACATTCAGAGCCTTGCCCTGCAATAAATTGTTTATGCCATAGAGGTTGTAACCGCGCTGGTCACGGATAGTCAGGGTGATCTTTGGGTGCTCCGGGACGGGTAGGTCAAATTGCACAAGTACCTCGACCCAGACACGTTCACCCGAATCGAAGTAATCCCGGGCTTCGTCAAGTACACCCATGCGGATGGATAGAAACCTGCCCTGCCCATTTCCATATGCAATTACCGAGTTCCCGTGTTCGCCAGAAGCGATCAGGCTTCCTGAGCGGACTTCCGCCCGCTGTGTCTCTATACTGTCCCGCAGATAGAGTTCCGTGGCTGTTTCACAGTCGCCATTGAATATCACTCTACCTTTGGATAGATAGATCGCTCGACTACAATAACTCTTGATCAACTGTATATCGTGGGAGACCAGCAGGATGGTGATGCCTTTCAGCAGCAGTTCTTCAAGCCGGTTCAGGCATTTGAACTGAAACGCGGCGTCACCTACCGCCAGGGCCTCGTCCACGATCAGCACATCGGCATCGACATATGCCGCAATGGAGAAAGCCAAACGCACGAACATACCGCTCGAATATGTTCGAACCGGACGATCGATGAACTCACCGATATCGGCAAACTGGATTATCTCGTCGAGGCGTTCAGAAATCTCCTGCTCGCCCAGTCCAAGAAGCATGGCATTGAAGATTATGTTTTCCCTGCCGGTGTACTCCATGTTGAAACCGGCCCCCAGCTCCAACAATGCCGCTACCCTTTCTGGGCGAACCACCTGTCCACTCGTAGGGCGCAAGGTACCCGCAAGTATCTGCAGCAAGGTGGACTTCCCGGAGCCGTTGCAGCCGATTACTCCAACCACCTCCCCAGGAAAAACCTGGAAACTCACATTCCGCAGAGCCCAGAATTCCGAATAAAACTTCTTTCTCTCACCCCAGATGGCCTGCAACATCCTTTGATGAGGAGCCCTGTAGACTCTAAAACCCTTGCTTATATCTACGGCCGCAAGTACCGGCGCCTTACCATTCATACAACTCACAGCCAGATCCCTACAACGCAGAAAGCATCGTATTGTTTATCCTGAAAACGTCATAGCGCTGTTCCGCCAACGATCTACTGGCTTCTCCCATACGTGCGATGAGCGAAGGCGACTCGATGAACTTCAACATTGCCGCGGCTAGACTCTGCGGACTCTTGATCGGTACCAGAAACCCATTGACACCATCCAGTACCGTTTCACGACATCCCGTCCAGTCAGTCGTTATCACAGGCTTCCCCAGGGACATGGCCTCCTGACTACTTCTCGGCACACCTTCTCTATAATAGGATGGCAGCACGAATACACTTGTATTGACCACCCATGCCTTGATGTCATGCACATGGCCAGGCCACTCCAACAAGCCTTCGGCTACCCACTGGTTCATTTCCTCCCGTGAAACCTTTCCTGGATTACTGTCGACGCCTCCCAAGACCAGAAAACGCGCGAGCGGACTACGTTTTCTAACGATTCTCGCGGCTTCCACAAAATCATAGATACCTTTCTCCTTGAGAAGACGAGCGACAAACACGAAAGTAATAGGCCGCAACACGGGAGAACTCGCGGCAAAATAATCAAGATCGACGCCTATACCCGGCAATATCAAGGCACGTCCCGTCTTGGCCAGCCGAGGGCTCACAAACAGGTCATAGTCATCCTGATTGAGCAGAAATACACGAGACGAGAACCGAAGGACCAACCTGATCGAACAGGTCACGACATGCCTAAGCAGCTTCCGTAGAAAATGGGTATAGCCTTCTTCCGAATAGATGAAACCAGCGCCTTCGATCATCGAATAGCGTAATCTGACACCCGTCAAAAAAGCCGCGATACCACCGTAGATAACGGGCTTTATAAAGTAACTGAACACGGCATCGATCTTCAGCGCCCGCAGCTTGCAGATCAGGCTCAGGAGCGCGTGCAACTCCTGAAAGGGATTCATGCCCGCACGTTTCAAGCTGTAGGAAACCGGAATTGCTCCAAGCTCCGAAACTTGACGGCTTGTCACCTCGTCATAGTCTGGAGCGAAAGCGTAGACCTTCGCTCCTCGACGTACGACCTCTCGAATGAAATCGCCACGAAAATTGTAGATTGAAAAAGCCTGATTGGAGATCAGCGCAAGGTTGCTAAAAGGCAACCCATCGACAACAGCGGCGTGATTCATGAATACCCACTCGGATTGGAAACCTGCCAGCGCCAAGCATCCGCAATCATGCATTCGAGGCCCAGCCCCGCCTTCCAGCCCAACTCTCGCTCCGCCTTGGAAACATCCGCCCAGCACTCGGCCACATCGCCTGGGCGGCGACCGGACACCGTAAAGGGAATGCGCCTGCCAGAGACTCGCTCGAAAGCTTCGATGACCTGCAAGACCGAATAGCCGGTGCCCGTCCCAAGATTCCAGACGTGGTAGCCGTGCCCCTGCCCCAGGTATTCGAGCGCCCTGGTATGTCCTGCTGCCAGGTCGCAAACATGGATGTAGTCCCGGACTCCCGTCCCGTCGATAGTCGGATAGTCGCCGCCATGTACCGTCAACCGACTCAAACGTCCGACTGCAACCTGGGCGATATAGGGCAGAAGATTGTTTGGGGTACCGCATGGGTCCTCACCGATGAGGCCGCTTTCATGAGCACCGATGGGATTGAAGTATCTGAGCACCGCGATGGACCAACGCGCATCGGAGCGAGCCAGGTCATCGAGCATATGCTCGGCAGTCAGTTTTGTCCGGCCATAGGGACTGGCCACGCCTCCCACTTTCGAACTCTCGGATATAGGCAAGGTGCCAGGCATCTGATAGATCGTTGCGGAAGAACTGAAGACAATCTTGAATACCCCGACCCTCTGCATGGCGCGTAGCAGCGAAATAGTTCCCTGAACGTTGCTCTCGTAATACTCCAGCGGGTCATCAACGCTTTCTCCAACAGCTTTCAACCCTGCCAGATGAATGACCGCATCAACCTTCTCACCGATCAGCAGGCGCTCAACAAGAAGACTGTCTCTAACATCTCCCAGTACGAAGCCAACCGGATGCCCGGTTATTCTTTCCACTCGCTTTAGAGATTCCGAAGAACCGTTGACAAGATTATCCAGAACCACAACCTTGGCGCCTTGGCCTAAGAGTTCGACCAACACATGAGAGCCAATGAATCCTGCACCTCCTGTGACCAATACGCGCATCTCGCCTCACCTTGATACGTACAGAGCTGGGTTTTCAGGGGTAAGAACTCCCATCGAGCCCGTCTGTAACGCACTCTCTTTCTACTTACCCAGTGGAAAAGGAGGCGATCGAGAAGATCGCCTCCTTTGGCCTGCAGCTAAAGTGACTTAGTTGCGGTTGTTACCAGCCTTGTGGTTCTCCGAGGTGGACGAGCCATCTTCGTTGAAGTTGCCTTGGGTGGTGGAGGTCATGTTGGTGATGGTGCCATTGGCAGAGCGGATCAGGCCGAGCGCCTCGCAAGTTGGGAACTCGCCTTCCAGGACCAGACGTGCGCGACCGTTGGCACCGTTCCAGTTGGTACCGTCGATACCGAAGGCCTTGGCTACTTCGGTTACGGTGTACACACCGGTTTCGTGCGCTTTCAGGGCAGTCTTCCCACTCGAGTCGGTCAGGTAGGTGCTGCCAGTCGCCGGATAACGCTTACCGTTCTGGTCGAACAGTACCCCGCGCACCTTGCCGTCCCGACCATCGTCGCTGGTGTTGGTCAGACGAATGAAGAACTGGTCGGAAACATTGGAGCCAGGCAGATTGAACAGACTGGCGACGCAACTGTTCTTCCAGAACTCGTCGAGACGGTTGCCTGCAATGGTACGGTCGACATAGCGTACGTTCTCGAAGTCGACCTTCAGATCACCCACATCGAAACGTTGCAGCGCCTGCATCGGCACGGTGCCGGAAGCCTTCACGCAGACGTTGTAGGTCTGGTTGATATTCGAGTTGTCGAACGATACCGGCAAAGTACCGTTGCCCTGCGCATCCACTACACCTTCGATGGCGGCAGAATTCCAGAGCTTGGCGGCAGACCCCGGATTGGCGGCAAAGGCGGAGCAGTTCCCGGTGGTCAGGCCAATGTCGCTGATCCCGTTGAAGTTACCCGACAGGGTGCTGGTCACCTTGTCGCCACCGGCGAAACCAAACACGGTTCGACCCGCCTCGTTGAGCACATCCGTATTGATGCCGAGCCGTACGGCGCCCAGACGCGCATAGTTGGCACCATAATAATCGGTGTTATCGCCACCGACGGACACCGTGGTATCGAAGGAGCGATCCTGATTGTTCAGGTTCAACGGATGCAGGACGCGATTCTGCCCATACTGGTTGGTGTTGAGAACATCCCAGTAAACCGCGGGCAGCGAAGTGAAAATGGTCAGGGGCGGTGCAGAGTCGTTATTCGCAGGGTTGCCAGCATCGGCGCCAGTGGTGGTATCGAACTGTGCGGAAACCGTGACCTGGAAACGCAATTCGTTCAGCGGGTCGTTCTGCAGGCTCACTTTCGGATTCCAGGATCCAGCCACGAAGGTGGCATCGCCCTGAAGCGGAGCGCGCATGTTGGTGACCTTGGCAGGCTGGCTGTCCTGGCTGCTCGGCTCGCGGAAGTTGAAGAACACCACGTTGCCGCCGGTCGCGGTCTGCTTGATCATGTCGGCACCCGCCTGGTCGAGGCGCAGCTCAAGCGTGTTGTCGGTGGCGCCAGTGCCGCTGGTGATGACGAAGCCGCTACCCGCAGCCAGGGCGCCGATCTTGATCTGGTTGGCGGTCACGGCCTTGGCGAAGCGCACGACGGTACGACCAAGGGTCAGCTTGATGGTGTGGCCCGCAGCGGCATTTCCAGCCTTCACTGGATCGATGGTGTAGGTAACGCTGGGCAGGTCAAAGGTAGTTTCTTCGGACTTGTTGCCGAAAATCTCCTGAGCCAGGGTGATGTTGGCCGCCTTGCTATCGAGGTTGGCACCATTTTCCACACTCTTGCCGACGACATAGTTGGCCTGTCCTGGTCCGTACTGCTCGGTTGCACCAGGCGAGTTCGCCTCCAGAGTGGGGCTTGTGGCAATAGCAACCACTCCGGCAGCGTTCGCGACTCCAGCAAACAGTGCCGAAGCTACAGCGGCGCTGAGTAGTGTTCTTTTGAGCATGAGAAAATAACTCCTTGAAGCGTTTATATTGAGCATTCCAGTCAAGTGTCCATCTTTGGACGACACGCTAATGATCATGTATCGGTAATCAACCAACACATCGAAAGGCCTGACACCATGAATACTTCCAATCATTCCGGTGACACCGATCGAATTGACGCCCAGCCACTACCTGAAGTGGCCACACAGGCACCAACGGATGGCTTTATATAATTGCCAAAGCACCTCAGCAATAGCAAAAAGTGCGTTTTCACCTCTTCCTATTTAATAAATGAATTTTCCTACGGAAGAAGGTAAAAACAAAAACCGTAAAATAGAGAAAATTCTTAAGAATATCCAAGCGATCACGGACAAACGCTTCTAAAAACTGGCTTATACCCAGAAGTAAAAGGCTACTTCTGAGCATTTAGAAAGAAGATTCGCAATAGATTCTTATGGATGGATACGGCCCGGAAAGTTCCAGGCCTATCGGGGACCACGACGAGAGTCGTCTAGATGAGTGTTGCAGGTGACCGACCTCATTCCATACGGCAGGCGCCCGGTCTATCGGAGCAGGCCAGTGTCTTGCTCAGCATGGCGCGCAGCTTTTCCGTCACTTCCCTGGCATCGGCATCACTTTCCAGCACGTAAGGCTGGATCAACATGATGACTTCTTCACGGGTCTTCACGGCTTTCTGGCGTCCGAAGAGGAAACCGATCCCGGGAATGTCCTTCAGGAGAGGCACGCCAGCGTTGGAGTCCGTTATGTTGTCCCGAATCAGCCCCCCCATCAGCACCGACCCACCGCTTTTCAACGTAAGCGATGTTTCCAGCGACGTCCTGGAAATCTCCGGAGCGCTGATTCCTCCGCCACTGGCCTTGCCACCGCCGCCGGAAGAACCGCCACTGTCGCTCAACTCCTGGCTGACCGTAAGATCGACCCGACTATCCGAGTAGACTACGGGGGCGACATTCAAAATTGTGCCGGTAGAGCGGTAGGCAATTTCATTGCGCAGGTTGGTGCTTCCAGCAGTGGTGCTGTCGTCGTTGACCTGAGCCGTTGGGATAGGAATATCCCGACCGACATTGATGTTGGCCTGCTCGCCGCTCTTGACCAAGATACGGGGAGTGGCGAGTACCCGGACTCGTTGATTGTCCGCCATTGCCTGGATGGCTGCGGTATTGCCTCCGGCGGTGTTGATGACGTAGTTGAAGCCTCCTTTCCCGGCGCTGCCCTTGCTTCCGGTCGAGGTCGCGCTATTGAAACTGCCGTTGAGCATCTCCCACTCCACGCCCAACTCCTGGGTGTCGCTGAGACTTACGCTGGCCACCGTCACCTCGATCAATACCTGGCGGGCCGGCTTGTCCATTTCCCGGAGCAAGCCCTGCATCTGCTGCCAGGTACGCGCCGCTCCTCGGAACAAGATGGCGTTTCGATTCTCGTCCTCTACTATGGTGCCGCTGCCGCTGATACCGGCCGCCAAGCCACCGAGCAAACCGTTAGCACTGTCGCCCCCCACCAACGCGGCGGCACCTGCGGCTTGCAGCAAGGGAGCGACCGCCGGTGCCGCGCCATCTTCTCCAGCGCGCCTGCCACCGCCAGATCGCTTGGAAGCGCTGCTTTGCAGTCCGGAGGTGATCCCGTAGGCACCCTCCCCAGCGAACCCCGATACCAATGCCCGCAACGACTTGGCCAGTTCGGTGACACGGGTATTGCGAGCTTCGTAGAAGAACAGCCCTTCCTTCTCCTCGCCGATACCTGCGGCAACCGCCATCGGAGCCCTGTCGACCTGCTGCGCCCACTCGCGCACCAAGTCGAGAAGCTGGCCATCGTTGGCGAAGACGATGAGGCCATTGGAACTTTCCAGCGGTACCAGCATTATGCTGCCGACCGCTTCGCCGATACCGACGCTGTAGCCTTGCGCCGCAATCACGCTCTTGAGTTGACTGGCCATGTCGGCAGCACTGACGAAGGCCGGGTCGATACGCAGGCTGTGACGTCCACGCATGAAAGGTTGATCGAGAAGGCGGACGGCTTCGGTGGCCTGGCTGACGATGGAAGACATGCCCTTGAGCATCAAGCCACTCCGCGCACCATCGGCCATCACGCTCAGGCCGGATTTTTCGTAGGCACTGTTCAACCAGGGAATCACATCCTTGGGGTCGACGCTGTGCAATGCCACGAATTGAAATACCGGCCGATAGGCAATCGGCACACTAGGCCGTGCTTCGCCACTGATGAGAATGGGCGGCTCGTCCGGGCTGAGCCCTACCTGCTTGATCTGGAAGCGATAGATATCGCCTTGGTGGAGTATCTCCACGCCGTAGTTGACGAGCACCTGGCGCGCGACTTCGTAGACCATCTGTGCAGTCTGCGGCTGTTCCAAACGAACGGTCACGCGATCAGTCTTTTCCTTCAGAGCGCTTTCGATCTCAAACGGCAAACCGAGGATGTTGCCGAATACCTCGTTGATGAATGCGGCAAGCTGTACGTCCTCCACGTTCAGACTGATGTCAGCCTTCTTGTCGTCGAGGATCGCCTTGTCCATTCGATCGACTACACCGCCTACGATCGACCGAGGCGATGTGGGCGTGCCACTGAACTCCGTCTTCGGAACAGCCAACGATGCCGGAGCTTTCTTTCCGTCGTCGCTCACCAGGGCTACGCCCTCGGTTGCCTTGGCTTTTTCCGACTTCGCGAGCAATGGTTCGGGAAACTGCAATGGGGAAGTACTGCAACCTGCCAATAGGGCCAGACAGACGACAATGGACAACGGGTGGCGCAAGAAGGCAAAGCTCGGCCTATGGCAAGGGTGCATACAGTTTCCTTTCAAAACCCTGGGTGTTCCCGTCCTGCGAGAACGAGAAGCGGATTCCTTGTTCAGTGATGCTCTCCAGACGCTCGCCGCCAGGCAGAGTGGCGCCCGCCGCAAAACGCCGCAGAGGCCCCTCGGCGCTTTTGGCAACAAGGGCGAAGATGCCGCCTTCATCGCGGACAATGCCGCGTAGCAGCCAATCGACCTTGATTAGCGCCACTCCATCCACGCCCACCGAAACCCGCTTCGATTCAGCTTCGCGCTCCTCGTCCACGGTTCTCCCCCACCACGACATTCCAGCCAACTTGCCGGCAACCGTCGTATCAACCGCAACGGACGGAACTTCCACCAGAACCCACTTCCGGGCTTCAGGAGTGGGCAAGGCGGAAAGATCGGCACTCGGAGCAAAGACAAGTCCGGCAAAGATGGAAGCGACCAGAAGCAGAAGATTCCAGCGAGCAAAGGCATGAGGCGTCATTGGGTTTGCAAATGGCAGGATGGAAAGCGATGAGTTGAAGATGCGGGAAGTGTGGCATTTATAGAAAATTGAAAATCCTGAGTTAGAAGTAAGAAAACTCCCAACTTACAAGTCGTAAAACCCAATCATTTCGAGACTCCATCGCCAGGCATGCAAGGTCCCAACCATTACGGCAGGCGGCCCGGGATGGATAGGCAAGCGGTGCGGTCGGGACAGAGGCGAAAAAAAGCCCGGCGCAAGCGCCGGGCCAAGCCAATCGGACAAGCGTTCCGAGGGATAGAACACAGGAGCGGATACCTCGGAACGAGCCGATTCTGCATGTCTGGACAAATACCTCGCTGCCGGGCGAGGCTGATGACCGAGTAGGAATCTTCCTCGCCTGGAGCCAGCCCTTTCCTTTCGCCATTTCTCCGCCTCGCCGCGCGACGCCGGGATGACGCGACGCGGTCCAAGGGGCATGATCCACCCATCCGCCACCGGCTTTGCTTCCCGACCCAAGGAGTCCGCGATGTCGTCCGCCCAACTGCTGACCGCGCAACAACTGGCCGCCCGCCTCAGCGAACCCGACCTGCTGGTCCTCGACTGCCGTTTCGCCCTCGAAGACCCGTCCTACGGTGCCCGCGTCTATCAGGAGAACCACATTCCCGGCGCGCATTTCGCCGACCTCGAACGGGATCTTTCCGCTCCCGTGCGCAAGGGCGTGACCGGTCGCCATCCGCTGCCGGATCCCGCCGAGCTAGCGCTCAAGCTACAAGCCTGGGGCCTGCGCCAGGATAGCCAGGTGGTGCTCTACGACGACGGCCCCGGCGCATTCGCCGCCCGCGCCTGGTGGCTGTTGCATTGGCTGGGCAAGCGCGACGGGGTCTACCTCCTCGATGGCGGCCTGGCGGCCTGGAAGGCTGCGGGGCTGGCACTGACCAATGGCGAAAGCAGTCTTCGACCCGGCGATTTCCAGGGCCAGCCCGATGCCTCGCTGCTGGTCGACGCCGCCACCCTCCAGGCCCAACTGGGCCAACCCGGACTGGCGCTGCTCGATGCTCGCGCGCAGCCGCGCTTCCGTGGCGAAGTCGAGCCCATAGATCCGGTCGCCGGGCACATTCCCGGTGCCCAGTGCGCCGCCTTCAGCGACAACCTCGGCAGCGACGGCCGCTTCCTTCCGCCGGAACAATTGCACCAGCGGTTCTCCGCCCTGTTGCGCGGTCGCCCGGTGGACGAGCTGGTCGCCTACTGCGGCTCCGGCGTCACCGCCTGCCACAACCTGTTCGCCCTGAGCCTCGCCGGCTTCCCGCTTCCGCGCCTCTACGCCGGCTCGTGGAGCGAGTGGATCACCGACCCGCGCCGCCCGGTCGCCACCGGCGACTGACGCCATACGCTCGGACGCGGCTTACGCCGCGTCGGGCAGCTTCCTGAAGTAGTCGAGCAACTCCTTCTGCAACGCCTCGTTGCGGAACAGCCCGAAATGCCCGACCGCTCCCTCCGACCGCTCCTTGCGACGCAACTCCAGGCGCGCCGCGGCATAGACCTGGTGAAGCTTTTCCGCCGCAGCCCAGGGCACGTAGTCGTCGTCCTCGAACAGGAAGCTGGCGACGGGGATGTCCAGCGCCTCGTAACCCTGCCGCCGCAATTCGAAGCGCGGTGCCAGGAGGTAGTCCGGTTGCCGCACCCAGCGCGCCCAGTCGCGCATGAAATGACTCGGCATATCCAGGCTGCCGAGGCCGAAGAAACGGCTGGGAAAGCGGCGGAGCAGTCCGGTCAGTAGCGGCACCGCCACGCAGAACAGGCCGAACATCTGCCAGCGCTGCCTGCCTCGCCAGCGCCTCCAGTACGGAAACGAACCGGCGACGAACGCGGCGCCGCTCAATCCGCTGGCCTGACCAGCCAGACCGAGCAACTGCGCGCCGATGCTGTGGCCGACGAAATAGCGCGGTAGCTCCGGCGCGCGCGCTCGGCACCAGGCCAGCGCCGCATCGATGTCCTCGCGTCCCCAGTCGGCCAGGCGATAGCTAGCCACGGCAGGGTCGTCGCCTTCGCTGCCGCGGTAGCTGAACAACAGCACCTCGTAGCCGGAAGCCGCGGCCAGGACGGCGAAGCGCTGGTAGAAGGCGCGCCTGACGCCGAGCGCGCAGGCCACCACGATGCTCCCCTGCGCATCGCCGACGGCCGGGAAGTGGTCGCCGGCCAGGCGCACACCGTCACGGCAGGCGATCTCCACTGCGGTACTCATTCGCGCTCTCCTTTTCCGTGCGGGTTCGAGCAGCCGGGACGGACGCAATGCTCGACGGATCGCCAGGCGTGCTAGCATGAACATACCGACGGTATGTAAGAAGGCAACAGTATGAATGTCAAGAGCAGGCAGCAGGAAAATGCCGAGGCGACCCGCGAGGCACTGCTGGAAAGCGCCCTCTCCGCCTTCATCGAACATGGCTATGGCGGCGTCTCCATCGACGCCATCGCCCGCGAGGCGCGCGTGACCAAGGGTGCGCTCTACCACCACTTCGGCAGCAAGCAGGAACTGCTCGCCGAATGCTACGAACGCCAGGTACGGACGATCGCCGAGGACCTGGACAGGGTGCCGGCGCAGGTCGACAAGTGGGCGGAGGCCGCCGCGCTGGCCGAGGCCTTCATCGACAGCGTGATGGCGCGCGGCAAGCGGCAACTGTCGCTGCAGGAGGTGATCACGGTCGTCGGCTGGGAGCGATGGAAACGCATCGACTCGCGCCATACGCTGCGCTACGTCGGGCGCCTGGTGGACGAACTGGCGGCCAGTGGCGAACTCAAGGACTACCGCCGGGAAACCCTGGTCGGCCAGCTCTACGGCTTCCTTACCCAGGCCGCGATGAGTCTTCGCGATGCACGCAACAAGCGGCAAGCGGCCAATGAAGTGAAAGCCATCATCCGCGACTTCCTCTACAGCCTGCGCAGGGGCTGAGAATGCCGCCCAGCACAAGCGAAGCAAGGACGCGCCGGTTTAATTTCCAGCGGGCATATCAGCCGTTCTCTAAAGCTGGAAACAATTTAAAAACAGTCCTTTACAGCTGACTTGTTTCACTACACTTCAAATCAAGCGGCTAAGTCCGCTATCGGCGGGGCCATCGGAATAGAAGCTGCCAAACTGCCCGGCCCCGCCGATCCACCTTGCGCGAGGCCGTCATGGGTATTTCCGCCAACGATCTTTGCCAGCACGTGATACGCCCGACCCTGGACTACCTGTCCTGCCACAGCCCCGCCGCCGAAGCGCTGCTGCTGGGCGCGGCGGCCTGCCAGTCGGCGCTCGGGAGCGCCCTCGACGACCGCCGTGGCCACGGCCTGTACCGCATCGCCAGCGAACGCCACCAGCAGCTCTGGGACCAGTACCTGGCGCTGGACCCGGAGCGCGCCAGCCGGGTCCGCGGCCTGGCCAGCCAGCATGCCTTCCTCGCCGCGCCGCACCTGGAACTGACGGTGAACCTGCGCTACAGCACGGCCATCGCCTGGTCGCTGGTGGAAGCCGCGCGACTGCCGCTGCCCGACCAGCACGACCACCTCGCCCAGGCTCGCGTGTGGCGCCAGGTATTCCAGCCGCACGGTCGCCTGCACGAGTTCATCGACGCCTGGCAACGCTGCATCGGCAGCCTCAGCCAGGTCGCCTGACGGCGAATGGAAAAATCCCGCGTCCAAAACAGACCAACCGGTCAGAAAATTTTTTACATACAGACACGAACGGTTGCGCTACCTTCGCTTCACTGGCACCGGAGCCAACCGCTCTGTTCCGCACCCTGCGGAACTTCGGAACACTGGCGCCGGTCTGGGAATCTTGGTAGTTTGCGCGCCGTTATACACAGGAGTTGCTCCAACAATGAAAACAATATGGTTTAAAACCTCTCTCGCACTGACCATTAGCGCTGTCTCGACCTACACCCTCGCCAACGGCATCGCCATCAACGAACAGAGCGCCAGCGGCGCCGGCACCGCCTACGCCGGCCGCGCCTCGTCCGCGCTCGATGCCAGCACCATCTACGGCAACCCGGCCGGCCTGTCCAAGCTGAAACGCACCGAAGTCAGCGGCGGTCTGGCCATCGTCAAGGCCAAGGACGACATCAGCCAGGCCCACAGCACCGCCCAGGGCAGCAACAAGGGCGACTCGGTACCGCTGGCCGCCGTACCGTTCGGCTACTTCTCCACGCCGATCAACGAAGATTTCACTTTCGGCCTGGGCATCTACGTGCCCTACGGCATCATCAACGATTACGAAAACGGCTTCATGGGCAGTTCCCACGGCTCCTATAGCAAGGTGCAGGTGATCACCGTGCAGCCGACCATCGCCTGGAAGATCAACGACAAGGTTTCCGTCGGCTTCGGTCCGACCTTCAACCGCATCGACGGCCAGTTGAAGAACACCCTGGCCACCAATGGCCTGCTCGGCAGCAACGGCGATACCAAGATCAACATCAAGGGCGACGACACTGCCATCGGCTACAACGTCGGCGTGATGGTCGACCTGACCGACGACACCACCTGGGGCCTGACCTACCACTCCAAGGTCAAGTACCACCTGGGCGGCAACACCGAAGTGAAGAACGCTCCGGGTGCCCTGGGCCTGAACGGCAAGTACGATGCCAAGCTGGACATCACCCTGCCGGAGTCGGTGGATACCTCCATCACCCACAAGTTCGACGACAAGTGGACGGGCTACCTGGGCGCCGTCTGGACCCGCTGGAGCCGCCTGGAGAAGATCGAAGTGCGCAACAGCGGCGTACCGGCGCTCGGCCAGGCCCTGGGCTTCAACACCATCGGCGAAGACCTGAACTGGCGCGACACCTGGTCCTTCTCGGTAGGTACCTCCTACCAGGCCACCCCGGAGTGGGTGCTGCGTACCGGCTTTGCCTACGAGCCCTCGCCGACCACCAACGAGGACCGCAACGTGCGCATCCCGGTGGGCGACCGCAAGGTCTTCACCGTTGGTGCCGGCTGGTCGCCGAACCAGGACCTGACCGTCGACGTGGCCTACGCCTACCTGTGGGAAACCACTGCCGGCGTCAACCAGGAAGGCAGCGCCCTGCAGCCGGCCTACAGCGCCAAGTACGACAACAGCGCGCATGGCCTGACCGCCCAGGTCACCTATCGCTTCTGATCGCACGCGCCAACGAAGAAGCCGGGCATTGCCCGGCTTTTTCATGCCTGCTCCTCAGGGCTGGCTGGCGATGGCTTTCTCGATGGCGGCCTGGAGCTGCGGATCGTCCGGGGTGGTCTTGCTGGAGAACTGCGCGACCACCCTGCCCTGGCGATCCACCACGTACTTGTAGAAATTCCAGCGCGGCGCCTGGCCGCTCTGCTCGGCCAACTGGCGGAACAGCGGGATCGCCTCGTCGCCGCGCACGTGCTGCGGCTGGGTCATGGCGAAGGTCACGCCGTAGTTGCCATAGCAGATCTTCGCGGTCTCGGCGGTATCCGCGGCTTCCTGCTTGAAGTCGTCGGAGGGTACCCCGAGCACTTCCAGGCCCTGCCCCTTGTAGCGCTGGTAGAGCGCCTCAAGCCCCTTGAACTGCGGGGTGAAGCCACAGTGGCTGGCAGTGTTGACCACCACCAGCGGCTTGCCGGCGTAACGTTGGCAAAGATCGATGCTTTCCTTGGAACGCAGCTTGGTCAACTGGCCCTGCAACAGTTCCGGGCAATCGGCGGCCCAGCCGCTCAGCGGCAGCCCGGCGAGCGCCAGGGCGGACAACAGCACGCGAGGTTTCATGGAATGGCTCCTTGGCGACGAATGTCCCAGCTTACCCTTCCCCGCGCCTATCGCCACCTATCAGCATGCGCCCATGCCCAGTTCCAGCAGCGCCAGTCCGCCACGCTGCCAGCCCCACCAGGCGAGTCCCAGCAGCGCCCCGGCGGCGAGCAGCCAGGCCAGCTTCACGCCGCGCCTCCGGCCACCTGCAGGCGCGCCACCGGACGCTCGCGCACCGGCCAGTTGAGCAGCGCCGCGAGCAGGCTTAGAAGGATCGACAACTGCCAGACCAGGTCGTAGCTGCCGGTGCGGTCGTAGACCACCCCGCCCAACCAGCCGCCGAGGAAGGCGCCCAACTGGTGGAAGAGGAACACGATGCCGCCGAGCATCGACAGGTTGCGCACGCCGAACAGGGTCGCCACGGTGCCGTTGGTCAGGGGCACCGTGGACAGCCACAGCAGCCCCATGGCCACGCCGAAGGCGTAGGCGCTGTAGACGCTCAGCGGCAGCCAGAGAAACAGCACGATCACTACCCCGCGCACCAGGTACAGCGCGGTCAGCAGGCGCGGCTTCGACCAGCGCCCGCCGAGCCAGCCGGCGATGTAGGTGCCGAACACGTTGAACAGCCCGACCAGCGCCAGCACCGTGGTGCCGACCTGCGCCGGCAGGTGCTGGTCGACCAGGTAGGCCGGCAGGTGTACGCCGATGAACACCACCTGGAAGCCGCAGACGAAGAAGCCCAGCGCCAGCAGCCAGAACCCGGAATGCGCGCAGGCCTCGCGCAGCGCTTCGCCGAGGCTCTGTTCGTGGCCCTGCGGCGGCAACGGGCGATCCTTCATCAGCCCGGCCAGCGGCACGATCAGCGCCACCAGCAGGCCCAGGGCGAGCAGGGCCGAGGACCAGCCCAGCCAGCCGATCAGGCCGAGGGTACCGGGCAGCATGGCGAACTGGCCGAAGGAGCCGGCCGCGCTGGAGATACCCATCGCCATGCTGCGCTGCTCCGCCGGCACGGCGCGGCCGACGGCGCCGAGGATCACCGAGAACGAGGTGCCGGAAAGGCCCAGGCCGATCAGCAGGCCGGCGCTCAGCGACAGTCCGGTGGCCGACTGCGAGAGCCCCATCAGGACCAGGCCGAGGGCGTACAGCAGGCCCCCCACCAGCACCGCCCGCGCCGCGCCGTAGCGGTCGGCGAGCGCCCCGGTGAACGGCTGGGCCAGGCCCCAGACCAGGTTCTGCAAGGCGATGGCGAAGGCGAAGACTTCGCGGCCCCAGCCGAAGTCGGCGCTCATCGGCGCGAGGAACAGGCCGAAGCCATGTCGCACGCCGAGGGACAGGGCGAGGATCAGGGCTCCGGACAGCAGGATCCAAAAGGCGGCACGCGGCATGGGTCGCTCCATCTACGGGTATATACCCGCTTTGTCGTGAACGAAGCGCCTCGGCGAGAGGCTTCGTCGGTTGTCAGTCCAGTCGCTCCAGTTCCACCAGCAACGCCGCCAAGGCGCCGCTGCGCTCCTCGCCAAGGCGCCCGGCGAGACGCCGCTGCGCGTCTTCCCAGGCCGGCGTTCCGCGCTCCAGGGCATCCAGCCCGGCAGGCGTCAGCTCGACCAGGCGGTTGCGCTGGTCCTCGCCACCGGTCAGGCGCAGCAGGCCGTCGCCTTCCAGCACCCGCAGGTTGCGACCGAGGGTGCTGCGGTCGAGTCCCATGGCTTCGGCGAGTTCGGAAATGCTCGGCCGGTCCAGGCGCCGCAGGTGCCGCAGTAGGGAAAACTGCGCCACCTTGAGGCCGGTATCGGCCAGCGCCTCGTCGTAGAAGCGGGAAACGCTGCGGGCGGCGCGACGCAGTTTGGTACAGAGGCATTGGGTCGGTAGCATGGATGCGTGTATATACCCGTACCTCTCGTCGGTCAAGCGGATTGTCCGAACTGCCAACGCCGTCTGTTGCCCCTGCCAAGGCCGGACGCCGGGCGCTGGCCTATAACTCGCGCTGTCAGCGGCGACCGGGAGCACTCGGCGCCCTCCATCCATCGCCGAGGTAGCCATGCCCGTTTACAAAGCCCCGCTGCGCGACACGCGCTTCCTGCTCAACGAAGTCTTCGATTTCCCCGAGCATTACCGCAACCTGGTCAACGGAGCCGAAGCCACGCCGGACATGGTCGATGCGATCCTCGGCGAATGCGCGAAGCTCTGCGAGGAAGTGATCGCCCCGCTCTACCACAGCGGCGACGAGGAAGGCTGCCACCTGGAGAACGGCGAAGTACGGACGCCGAAGGGCTACAAGGAAGCCTACGAGGCCTATGTCGCCGGCGGCTGGCAGGGCCTCTCGCACCCAGTGGAGTACGGCGGCCAGGGCCTGCCGATGAGCCTCGGCGCGCTCAAGCAGGAGATGATGGGCACCGCCAACTGGCCGTTCTCCATGTATCCCGGCCTCTCCCTCGGCGCGATGAACACTCTGATGCAGCACGGCACCGAGGAACAGAAGCAGACCTACCTGGCTCCGCTCACCGAAGGCCGCTGGGGCGGCACCATGTGCCTCACCGAGCCGCAGTGCGGCACCGATCTCGGCCAGGTGAAGACCCGCGCCGAGGCCAACCCCGACGGTAGCTACGCCATCAGCGGGACGAAGATTTTCATCTCTTCCGGCGAACACGACCTCACCGAGAACATCGTCCACATCGTCCTCGCCCGCCTGCCGGACGCACCGAAGGGCACCCGCGGCATCTCCCTGTTCATCGTGCCCAAGTTCCTTCCCGGCGAAGGCGGCGCGCTCGGCCCGCGCAACGGCGTGAGTTGCGGCGCGCTGGAGAAGAAGATGGGGATCAAGGCCTCGGCCACCTGCGTGATGAACTTCGACGGCGCCACCGGCTTCCTCATCGGACCGCCGAACAAGGGCCTGGAATGCATGTTCACCTTCATGAACAGCGCCCGCATCGGCACCGCCATCCAGGGCGTGGCCACCGCCGAGCTGGCCTACCAGGGCGCCCTCGCCTACGCCCGCGAACGCCGCTCCATGCGCGCGCTCTCCGGGACCAAGGAACCCGACCAGGTCGCCGACAGCCTGATGCACCACGGTGACGTGCGGCGCATGCTGCTGACCCAGAAGGCCATCGCCGAAGGCGGCCGGGCGCTGGTCTACCTGGCCACCCAGTACGCCGACCGGATGATCCAGGGCATCCTCAGCAACGACGACGCCGAATACGAACGCTGGGACGACAAGCTCGGCTTCCTCACGCCGATCCTCAAGGGCTGCCTGACCGAACTCGGCCTGGAAAGCGCCAACCTCGGCATGCAGGTGTTCGGCGGCCACGGCTATATCCGCGAACACGGCATGGAGCAGATCGTCCGCGACGCGCGGATCGCCACCCTCTACGAAGGCACCACCGGCATCCAGGCCCTCGACCTGCTCGGCCGCAAGGTCCTGCTGATGACCCAGGGCAAGGCCGTGCGCGACTTCACCAGGGGCGTGGCCCGGTTCGCCGTCGACCTGCTGAAGAACGAGCCGCGCATGCGCGGCCGCGCCCTGGTGCTGCTCAAGCTCTGCGCCCAATGGAACCTGCTGACCCTGCGCATCGCCCTCAGCGCGCGCAAGCAACGCGATCTGGTGAGCACCGCCAGCCACGACTACCTGATGTTCTCCGGCTACGCCACGCTGGCCTATTCCTGGGCCCTCCAGGAAGCCGCTGCGCGCCGGCGGCTGCGCCAGGGCGGCAGCGAGTCGGCGGACTTCTACAAGGCCAAGATCGCCACCAGCGAGTTCTACTTCGCCCGCCTGCTTCCGCGCGCCAAAGGCCACGCGGCGGCGATGGCGAAGCCGACCGGTTCGATCATGGACCTGAAGAGCGAGCACTTCGCCTTCGACTGAGGCGACCACCCGCAGCGCGCCAGCGGAGCCTCAGTCTCCGCTGGCGCCAGCCGGGGTCAGCAACAACGCACGAACGTCGTCGAGCATCGAGTCCCACTCGTCCTGGCCAATGTCCATCAGGCGGAAGTAGCGCAACATGAAGGCGCCCTCCACCGCCAGGAACGCCAGGCGCGCACGGCGCCCCTCGGGTGCGGACAGGTCCAGGCCTTCCAACCGGCTGCGATACCACTGGTTGCTGCCCTCCAGGTGCTCGGGCGTCTGGATCAGCGCCGCCATCAGCGCCGCCGCCTTGCTGCTGGACAACTCGTCCGAACGCTGGGTCGCCTCGGCATGCGCGCGAACCCGCGTCAGCGGCGTCGGCTGCTTCCCCGCCACCGCTTCGAACAGGCTGTCGTAGGCCTTGCCCCAGCGCTCGAAGATCGCGTCGATCAGCGCGTCCTTGGTACCGAAGCAGTACTGCACGCCGCCCTTGGTGATGCCCATCTCCTTCGCCACCGCATCGATGGTCAGGCCGGCCGCGCCCTCGCGGGCGATCACCGCCTCGGCGGCATCGAGCAACTGGTCGCGGTCGATCGTTCGTCGGCGTCCCATGGCTACCTCTTGAGTTTGAATCCATACGTATGTATTTATATTTTCACGCGTCCGCCCGTGGCGCGCAATTCCCGTTATCCACGGCGAGCGAAGAACCGTTCGCCACAGAGGTTATCCCATGTTCCGGCAGAATCGCTGGCTGGTCCTGGCCATCGTCTCCAGCGCCCTGTTCCTCATCATCATCGACATGACCGTGCTCTACACGGCCCTGCCGCGCCTGACCCACGATCTCGGCGCGACGGCCACGGAGAAGCTCTGGATCGTCAACGCCTATCCGCTGGTGGTCGCCGGCCTGCTGCCCGGCGCCGGTCTGCTCAGCGACCGCCTTGGCCACAAGCGGCTGTTCCTCGCCGGCCTGCCGCTGTTCGGCCTCGCCTCGCTGTGCGCCGCCTTCGCCCCCAGCGCCACGGCGCTGATCGCCGCTCGCGCCGGGTTGGCGGTGGGCGCGGCGCTGATGATGCCGGCGACCCTGTCGATCGTCCGCCATGTCTTCCAGGACGAACGCGAACGCGCCCTGGCCATCGGCATCTGGGCCTCCGTCGCCTCTGCCGGCGCGGCGCTGGGGCCGGTGGTCGGCGGCGTGCTGCTGGAGTTCTTCTGGTGGGGCTCGGTGTTCCTCATCAACGTCCCGGTGGTGGCCATCGCCCTGTTGCTGGCGCTGCCGGCCATCCCCGCCTGCGGCGGCCAGTCACGGCGACCATGGGACGCCCTCGGCTCGCTGCAGGTGATGTTCGGCCTGGTCGGGGTGGTCTATGCGATCAAGGAACTCAGCGCGCGCGCCCCGGACTTCGGACTGGCCGTCCTGGCCGCGCTCGGCGGCGTGTTCTGCCTGTACCTGTTCGTCCGTCGCCAGCGCCGCGCCCGCGAGCCGATGATCGACTTCGCACTGTTCCGCAACCGGCGCTTCGCCCGCGGCGTCGCGGTGGCCCTGGTGGCGACCATGGCGCTGGTCGGCATGGAGCTGGTGTTCAGCCAGCACCTGCAACTGGTGCAGGGCCTGACGCCGCTGAAGGCCGGCCTGTTCGTCCTGCCGATCCCGCTGGCCTCGCTGGTGGTCGGGCCGCTGGCCGGCTGGCTGGTGCCGCGCTGGGGCGAGAACCGGGTGATGTGCGCCTCCCTGCTGCTCGGCAGCGCCGGATTGCTCGGCCTGGCCCTGTCCTACCAGGCCGCCACCGGAGCCCAACTGGCCAGCCTGGTGCTGCTCGGCGTCGGCTTCGGCGGCGCGATGACCGCCGCCTCCACCGCGGTGATGCTCAACGTGGACGAACAGAGTTCCGGAATGGCGGCCGCCATCGAGGACGTATCCTACGAACTGGGCGGGGTGATCGGCGTGACCCTGCTCGGCAGCCTGATGAGTTTCGTCTACGGGATGTCGCTGAGGCTGCCCTCGGCCGAGCTGCCGGCGCGGGTCCGCGACAGCCTCGACGACGCCCTGTTGGTCGCCGAGGGCCTGGCGCCGGAGGTCGCGTCGCGACTCGTCGAGCTTGCCCGGCAGGCTTTCGACCAGGCCTTCGTCGCCGTGCTACTGGCCGCCGCCGCGCTGCTCTTCCTCAGCGCCATGGCGGTCCTGCGCCAACCGCGTCCGGCTACAGAGCCAGGGCTACCAGCACCGCGCACTCGGTAAGTTCGACCAGCGCGCCGGCGGTGTCCCCGGTGGTGCCGCCGAGGCGCGCGAGGAAACGGCTGCGCAGCCAGGCGAAGAGCATCAGCGTCACCAGCAACGCCAGCAGGCCGGCCAGGCCGAACGCCAGGGCCAGGCCGAAACTCACCCCCAGCACCCACGGCAGGCTGCGCGCCGGCAGGTGCTCGGCGATGGCCTGACCGAGGCCGCCGGGGCGCGCGTAGGGCGTGGTCAGGAACAGCAGCGGCAGGCTGCTGCGCGCCAGCCACGGGGCCAGCGGCAACAACCCGGCCTCGCCCTGGCCGAGCAGCGCCGCCAGGGCGGAGAACTTCAACAACAGGACCAGTACCAAGACCACCACCGCCACCGGGCCGCTGCGCGGGTCCTTCATGATCGCCAAGGTCCGCTCGCGGTCGCCCAACCCGCCGACCCAGGCGTCCGCCATGTCGGCCAGGCCGTCCAGGTGCAGCGCGCCGCTCAGCGCCACCCACAGGCTCAGCAGCAAGGCTGCCTGCAACAGCGGCGGCGTACCGTCGAGCGACCGCGCCGCGGCGTACAGCACGACGCCGATCAGCAGGCCGACCAGTGGATAGCAGAGCACCGCGCGGCCGAACTGTTCCGGCGTCGGCATCGCCGACAGGCGCACCGGCAGGCGGGTGAGGAACTGCAAGGCGACCAGCAGTGAGCGCAAGGCTTCGCGCATGGCTATTCCCCTTCCCGGCATTCGTGCCAGCGATCGTCGCCCTTTCCGGCGCGCAGGCAGAACAGTGCGCCATGACCGACGTCCACCTGCAGCAAGCGCTCGCGCGGCAAGCCACGGGCGCGAGCGAGCAACAGACGGATGACGCCGCCATGGGTCACCAGCAGCACACGACGGCCGGCGTGACGCTGGCGCAGGCGTCGCTGGGCGGCCAGCACCCGCGCCTCGAACTCGGACAGCGGCTCGCCGCCCGGCGGGGTAAAGGCGTAGGGATCGGCCCAGAAGCGGCCGAGCGCCTCGCTGTGGCCGTCCATCAGGGCGGCCGCCGAGCGCCCCTCCCAATCGCCGAAATGCAGTTCGCGCAGATCGTTTTCCAGTTCCAGCTCGATCCCCTGGCGCTGCGCCAGTTCCTCGGCGAAGGCGCGGCAACGTTGCAATGGCGAGCTGACCAGCAGGTCCCAGCGTCCGCCTTCCACCGCCGTGCGCATCTGCGCCCAGCCACGCGCGGTCAAGGCGTCGTCGAGGCTGCCGCGGAAACCGCCGCCGGACTCGGTTTCACCATGCCGCAGGAGGTCCAGGCGCAGGCTCATGCCGGGCGGTCCGAGACCGCCGCTTCGGCGAAGGTCGCCATCCCCGCGTGCAGCGCGCAGGCCTGGCGCAGCAGCGGCACCGCCAGCGCCGCGCCGCTGCCCTCGCCCAGGCGCAAGCCGAGGTCGAGCAGCGGTTGCGCCGCCAGGGCTTCGAGCACATGCCGATGGCCCGGCTCGGCACCACTGTGGGCGAACAGCAGCCAGTCGCGGCAGGCCGGGTTCAGGCGCACCGCGCAGAGCGCCGCGACGCTGCAGATGTAGCCGTCGACCAGGGCGACCATGCCTTTCTGCGCGCAGGCCAGGTAGGCGCCGGCCAGCGCGGCGATCTCCAGCCCACCGAGACGGCGGAGGGTTTCGAAGGGGTCGGCGCGATGGGCGCCGTGCAGGGCAAGGGCGCGCTCGATCACCGCGGTCTTGTGCGCCACGCCGCTGGCGTCCAGCCCGGTTCCCGGCCCGACCAGCGCGCTCGCCGGCGCATCCAGCAGCGCGCAGGCCATGGCCGCCGCCGCGGTAGTATTGCCGATGCCCATCTCGCCGCCGATGAACAGCTGGCTGCCGGCCTGCTCGGCGCGGCGCACGCTTTCGCGCCCGGCCTCGAGCGCCAGCAGGCACTGTTCGGCGCCCATCGCCGGGACCTCGACGAAGTTCGCGGTACCCGCCGCCAGGCGCAGGTGGCGCACGCCGGGCAAGGCTTCCAGGGGGACGGCGGTGCCCAGGTCGACCACCTCCAGGCCGGCGCCGAGTTCGCGCGCCAGCACGCTGATCGCCGCGCCGCCGCGGACGAAGTTGCGCAGCATCTCGCCGGTGACCGCCTGCGGATAGGCCGAGACGCCCTCGGCGACCACCCCGTGGTCGCCGGCGAAGACCGTCACCCAGAGCCTCTCCAGGCTCGGTCGTTCGCGCCCCTGCAACGCCGCCAGGTCGATCGCCACTTGCTCCAGGCGGCCCAGCGAGCCGCGCGGCTTGGTCAACCGGTCCTGGCGTTCGGCCGCGCGCCGGCGCATCTGCGGGTCCGCCTCGCGGCAGGTGTCGCGCCACCATTGCAGACTCATAGCGGTTCTCCTTTCAACGGCATGGGCAGGCCGGCGACGGTGAAGGTCACCCGCTCGCAGCGTTCGGCGATGGCCTGGTGCAGCCAGCCGGCCTCGTCGACGTAGCGCCGGCTGAGTTCGCCCAGCGGCACCACGCCGAGCCCGGTTTCGTTGCTGACCAGGATGATCCGTCCCGGCAGCGCGCCGAGACATTCCAGCAGCGCCTCGCGCTCGCCGTCGAGACGCTGGGGATCGTCGCAGAGCAGCAGGTTGGTCAGCCACAGGGTCAGGCAGTCGACCAGCAGGCAGCGCCCGGCCTCGGCCTCGCTGCGCAGCGTCGCCGCCAGCGCCAGGGGCTCTTCCAGGGTTCGCCAGTGGGCCGGGCGGCGCGCGCGGTGCTCGGCGATGCGCCGGCCCATTTCGCCGTCGCCGGCCTGGGCGGTGGCGATGTAGCTCACCGCCAGCCCGCTCTCGGCGGCCAGGCGCTCGGCCAGGCGGCTCTTGCCGGAACGGGCGCCGCCAAGGATCAGGTCACGCATGGGGTTCTCCGCAGAGGGCGAGCAATCGCCCGGTATCCAGGTGGCGCTCGACCAGGTCGGCGAGCCGCTCGATGTCACGTTCGCGCAAGGCCTGGTAGTCCACCGCCTGGACCTCGCGCAGGCCGGCCCAGCGCAGCAGCGCCGAACAGGCCGCGGTGGATTCGAACAGGCCGTGCAGGTAGGTGCCCATGACGTTCCCGTCGACGCTGCGGGCACCATCCGCGCGGCCATCGTCGAGCACCACCGCCGGCCGCGCCAGGGCCTCGCCACGGGTGACCCCGGCATGGATCTCGTAGCCCGACAGCGGCGCGTCCTCCAGGCTCAGGCGGCCCTGTACGTTGCGCAATTGCTTGTCCGCCTCCAGGGTCGTTTCCAACGCCAGCAGGCCGAGGCCAGCGCTGCTGCCGGCCGCGCCTTCCAGGCCGAGCGGATCGTGCAGGCGCTCGCCGAGCATCTGCAGGCCGCCGCAGATCCCCAGCAGGCGGCCGCCGTAGCGCAGGTGGCGAAGGATCGCCTCGTCCCAGCCGCGCTCGCGCAGCGCCGCGAGGTCGGCGCGCACGCTCTTCGAGCCGGGCAGGACGATCAGGTTCGCCGGCGGCAGCGCCTGGCCGGGGCCGACGAAGCTCAACTCGACCTGGGGGTGCAGGCGCAGCGGATCGAAATCGGTGTGGTTGCTGATCCTCGGCAGCACCGGCACCACCACCTTCAGGCGCGGCCCGGCCTTGGCCGCCTGGCGCGTATCGATGGCGTCCTCCGCCTCCAGGTGCAGGTCGCTGACATAGGGCAGCACGCCGAGCACCGGCTTGCCGGTGCGCGCCTCCAGCCAGTCGAGGCCGGGTTGCAGCAGGGCGATGTCGCCGCGGAAGCGATTGATGACGAAGCCCTTGACCCGCTCCCGCTCCGAGTCGGAGAGCAGTTCCAGGGTGCCGACCAGGTGGGCGAAGACCCCGCCGCGGTCGATATCGGCGACCAGGATCACCGGGCAATCCACCGCTTCGGCGAAGCCCATGTTGGCGATGTCGTTGGCGCGCAGGTTGATCTCCGCCGGCGAGCCGGCGCCCTCCACCATCACCACCCGGTAGGCGGCGGCGAGCCGCCCATGGGAAGCCAGCACCGCTTCCATCGCCACGCGCTTGTAGTCGTGGTAGGCGGCGGCGTCCATGCTGGTCACCGCGCGGCCATGGATGATCACCTGGGCGCCGATGTCGGTGTTCGGCTTGAGCAGCACCGGGTTCATGTCGGTGTGCGGCGCCAGCCGGCAGGCCTGGGCCTGGACCGCCTGGGCGCGGCCGATCTCGCCGCCGTCGGCGGTGACCGCACTGTTCAGCGCCATGTTCTGCGGCTTGAACGGCACCACCGCGACGCCGCGCCGGGCCAGCCAGCGGCACAGCGCGGTCACCAGGGTGCTCTTGCCGGCGTCCGAGGTGGTGCCCTGGACCATCAGGGTCCGTCCGCGATCACTCATGAGCAGGCTCCTTGAAGCCGAGCAGCGCGGCATCGAGCCGGGCCCAGGCGGCCTCGTCGGTAGGCAGGCCGAGGCGCAGGCTGGCCGGCTGCTCGAACTGGCGGGTGAGGATGCCGCGCCGCGCCAGGTAGTCGTGCAACGCCGCGCAGCGTGGATCGACCAGGCGCTGGAACAGCGCGCTGCCGCCCGCCGGCGGCCAGCCGTGGCGGCGCAGCAGCTCCTCCAGGCGCTGGCTGGCGGCCAGCAGGCGCTCGCGCTGCTGGCGCTGTTGCTGGCGGTCGCGCAAGGCGCTCTGGGCCACATGGCGCACCGGGCCATTGACCGTCCACGGACCGAGCTGCTCGGCCAGCGCCTGCAACAGCGGCCGTTCGCCGAGGGCGAAGCCGAGCCGCGCACCGGCCAGGCCGAAGAACTTGCCGAACGAGCGCAGCACGATCAATCCGGGCCGGTTGCTACAGGCAGCCAGGCTCGACTGCGGGGTGCAGTCCATGAACGCCTCGTCGACCAGCAGCCAGCCGCCGCGACGTTGCAGGCGGGCATGCCAGGCCAGCAGCTCGGCGGGCTCGAAGACCCGCCCGGTGGGGTTGTTCGGGTTGACCACCAGCAGCACGTCGAGGCTGTCGAGATAGGGCTCGACCTCGGCCTCGCCGATCTCCCGCACCAGGTGCCCGGCCTGGCGCCAGGCGTGGGCGTGCTCGGCATAGCACGGCGACAGGACGCCGACCCGCCCGCCCCGCCGCAACCTTGGCAGGGCCTGGATCGCCGCCTGGCTGCCGGCCAGCGGCAATACCCGTTCGGCACCGTAGTAGAGGCAGGCGGCGGCTTCCAGGCCGTCGTCGCTCTCCGGCAGGCGGGTCCAGGCCTGCTCGGGGATCGCCGGCAGCGGAAACGGCCAGGGCGCGATGCCGGTGGACAGGTCCAGCCAGTCCGCCAGCGGAATGTCGTAGCGGCGCGCCGCCTCGCGCAACCGCCCTCCGTGTTCAAGCATGCAGCCACCCCATGGCCCAGAGTCCGGCCAGCACCAGCAGCCAGAGCAGCACGCCCTGGCGTACCAGCGCCAGGGCCCGATAGATGTCGCGGCCCTGCGGCTGCGGGCCGCTGCCGAGGAGCGGCCGCTGGTGCAACTCGCCGTGGTAGATCGCCGCGCCGCCCAGGGACACGCCCAGCGCACCGGCGCCGGCGGCCATCACCGGGCCGGCGTTGGGGCTGTCCCATTGCGGCGCCTGCTCGCGCCAGCAGCGCAGGGCCTGGCGGGTGCCGCCGAGCAGCGCGTAGGTCAGCGCCACCAGCCGCGCCGGCAGGTAGTTGAGGATGTCGTCGATCTTCGCCGCGGCCCAACCGAAGCGCTCGAAGCGCGCGTTGCGGTAGCCCCACATCGCGTCCAGGGTATTGCTCAGGCGATACAGCACCACCCCCGGCGCGCCGGCCACGGCGAACCAGAACAGCGCGGCGTAGACCGCGTCGCTGCCGTTCTCCAGTACCGATTCGGTGGCCGCGCGGGCGACCCCGGCCTGGTCCAGTTCGCGGGTATCGCGGCTGACCAGGTAGCCGACACGTCGCCGCGCCTCGTCCAGGTCGCCGGCGCGCAAGGCCAGCGCCACCGGTTCGGCGTGCTCGCCGAGGCTGCGCAGGCCGAGCGCGGCGTACAGCGCCAGGGCCTGGACCAGCCAGCCGAGGCAGGGAAGTTCAGCGAGCGCCCAGGCCAGCAGGGTCAGCGGCAGTACCGCGAGGCCCCAGGCGGTCACCCCGTGGCTGCGCCAGCCGACCCCGGGATCACCCTCGCCGGCCAGGCGCGAGCGATTGAAACGGCGCTCCAGGCGATCGGCCAGGCGGCCGAAGGCGACCAGCGGGTGCCAGCCCTGCGGCTCGCCGAAGCGCGCATCCAGCGCCACGCCGAGGATACCCAGCAGTGCGCTCATGCTCGCTCGCCCCAACGGTTCTGGTAGACCAGCTCGGCCAGCGGACGCGGTTCGCTCCAACCCTCCAGCGCCAGCATCGGCGCCGGGTAGAACTCCGCCACCGGGCCCAGGCAGAGCACCGCCACCGCCTCGCTGCCGGGCGGCAGGCCGAGCAGCTCGCCCAGCGCGGCCGGATCGAACAGCGATACCCAGCCCATCCCCAGGCCCTCGGCGCGACTGGCCAGCCAGAGGTTCTGGATCGCGCAGGCGAGCGACGCCAGGTCCATCTGCGGCAGGGTCCGGCGACCGAACACATGGTGCTCGCGGTCGTCCATCAGGGCGGCGACCAGCAGTTCGGCGCAATCCAGCACGCCCTCTACCTTGAGCCGCATGAACTCGTCGGAGCGCTCGCCGAGGGCTTCGGCGGTGCGTCCGCGTTCGTCCTCGACCAGCCCGTGGATGGCCCGGCGCAACGCCGGCGCGGTGATACGGATGAAGCGCCAGGGTTGCATCAGGCCGACGCTGGGCGCCTGGTGCGCGGCCTCCAGCAGCCGCGCGAGCAGCTCCGGCGCCACGCTGCCGCCGCTGAAGTGGCGCATGTCGCGGCGCTCGGCGATGGCCCGGTAGACGGCGGCGCGTTCCGTGGCGCTGAAGGCGTGGGAAGAATCGGACATGTCAGTCGGCGTCTCGCGCGGGCGCCAGCAACGCGGCGGCGGCCTGCGGGTTGGAAGGCAGGTAGAAATGGATATAGGAAGCCGTCAGCCGGCCAAGACGGAACACCGCCTCCGCCGTGTTCCGGCCGTTCGGGCAGACGCCACGGGCCAGAGGCTCGACGGCGCAGTCAAGGGTCGAGTGATGGAAGGTATGCCCGCGCAGCCGCCCTTCCGGCAGCTCGACCTCCTGCAAAGCCAGGGCGGTCAGGCGCTTCTGCAGGCGCGCCCGGCCCGGCAGCAGGCCGAGCAGTTCGCCGCGCTCGCCGTCGGCGTCTTCCAGGCAGTCGAGCAGGTAGAGCATGCCGCCGCACTCGGCCAGCAGCGGCTTGCCGGCGGCATGGTGGGCTCGGATCGCCTCGGCCATGGCGCGATTGCCCTGCAGGCGCCCCAGGTGCAGTTCGGGATAGCCGCCCGGCAGGTACAGGCTGTCCACGGCGGGCAACGCCTGGTCCTGCAGCGGCGAGAAGAACACCAGTTCGGCGCCGAGTTCGCGCAGCAGGTCGAGATTGGCCTGGTAGAGGAAGGCGAACGAGGCGTCGCGGGCCACGCCGATGCGCACGCCTTCCAGGCTGCGTTGCAGCGGCGCCGGAGCGGGCACCTCGAAGGTCACCGGCTCCGGCAGGTCGGTCTCGGCGCTGGCCAGCAAGGCGTCGGCGGCGGCGTCCAGGCGCACATCGAGATCGGCCAGTTCCTCGGCCTGGACCAGGCCCAGGTGGCGGCTCGGCAGTTCGAACTCGGCCGAGCGCGGCAGGCCGCCGAACCAGCGCATGCCGGGCGGCAGGCAATCGCGCAGGATGTCGCTGTGGCGCTGGCTGCCGACGCGGTTGCCGAGCACTCCGGAAAACGGCAGGTCCGGCTGGAAATGCGCCAGTCCGTAGGCCAGCGCGCCGAAGGTCTGGGCCATCGCCGCGCCGTTGATCACCCCCAGCACCGGCACGCCGAAACGCCGCGCCAGGTCTGCCGCCGAGGGGTTGCCATCGAACAGGCCCATCACCCCTTCGATGAGGATCAGGTCGGCCTCGCCGGCGGCCCGCGCCAGCAGGCGTCGCGCTTCGGCCTCGCCGACCATCCACAGGTCGAGCTGGTAGACCGGCGCGCCGGAGGCGCGAGCGAGAATCATCGGGTCGAGGAAGTCCGGTCCGCACTTGAACACCCGCACCCGTCGCCCCTGGCGCGCATGCAGGCGGGCCAGAGCGGCGGTGACGGTGGTCTTGCCCTGGCCGGAGGCCGGGGCGGCGATCAGCAGGGCCGGACAGCGTGCCTGGGTCATGGGCGAAGCGTCTCCGCGCATGGCGCCGGCATCAGAACTCCACTCCTTTCTGCGCCTTGATCCCGGCCTTGAACGCGTGCTTGACCAGGCTCATCTCGGTCACCGTGTCGGCGACCTCGATCATCCCCGGCTGCGCGCCGCGACCGGTCACCACCACATGCTGCATGGCCGGGCGCGCCTGGATGTCGGCGAGGACCCTGTCCAGTTCCAGGTAGCCGTGCTTGAGGGCGATGTTCAGTTCGTCCAGCACCACCAGGCCAACGTCCGGGTCGGCCAGCAATTGCGCGGCGACCTTCCAGGCCGCTTCGGCCTTGGCGATGTCGCGCTGGCGGTCCTGGGTCTCCCAGGTGAAGCCCTCGCCCATTACGTGATAGCTGACTTCCTCGGGGAAACGCCGGAAGAAGGCTTCCTCGCCGGTGCTGGCGGCGCCCTTGATGAACTGCACGACACCGACCTTCATGCCATGGCCCAGGGCCCGCGCGACCATGCCGAAGGCCGAGCTGCTCTTGCCCTTGCCGTTGCCGCTATGCACCAGGAGCACGCCGCGTTCGTCGCGGGCCTGGGCGATCTTCTCGTCGACCACGGCCTTCTTGCGCTCCATCCGCTCGCGGTGGCGCTGGTCCTTCTCGGGGGATTCGTTCATCGTCGATCACTCCTTGCGGCGACGCGGCCGCGCCGTCGCCTCGTTCATTCGAAATACCCGGCCTCACAGGGCCTGGTAGCGCACGCTGAGGTAGACCGCCTGGCCAGGCTGGTTGTAGCCATACGCGGTTTCGTAGTCGGCACCGAACAGGTTGGCGATCCGGCCCTGCAGGCGCCATTCGTCGTTCAGCCGGTACTCGCTGCGCAGGTCGAGGGTGGCGTAGCCGCCCAGGCGCACCTCGTTGGCCGGGTCATCATAGCGTCGGCCTTCGGCGTGCACGCTGGCGCCCAGCGAAAGACGCTCGAAGCGCCGGTCCAGTTCCAGGTTGAACATCCGCCGCGCCCGGCGCGGCAGCTCGTTGCCGTCGTTGACGCCGCCGGAACGGTTTTGCGGGTCGAGGAAGGTCGCGTTGGCGTTCCAGTCCCAGCCCAGCCACTGACTGCCGAGGACCAGTTCGACGCCACGGATGCGCGCTTCGTCGATGTTGTTCGGCTGCCCCCAGGGGCGCCCCGGCGCCGGACGCGGATCGTTGCCGATCAGGTCGTCGACGTTGGTACGGAAGGCATTCACCGCCCAGTGCCCCCAGCCATGCGTACCGCTCAGCCCGACTTCCAGGCTGCGCGAAGTCTCGGCGTCCAGGTCGGGATTGCCGTAGTCGGGGTAGTAGAGTTCGTTGAAGGTCGGCGCCTTGAACGCCGTGCCGTAGCTGACGGTGAAGCGCAGCGCGTCGCTCAGCGCGTAGCCCCAGGCGGCGCTGCCGGTATCGTGCACGCCGAACTGCTGGTTGTCGTCGCGGCGCAGGCTCAGTTGCCAATCCTGGCGACCGTACCGGCCGAGGTACTGGGCGAACCAGCCTTTGTTCAGCCGCGAGTCGACGCTGAAGGCTTCGCTGCTGCTGATCTCGTCCTTCTGCCAGTCGTAGCCGAGGGTCAGCACATGGCCTTCGGCCAGGGTCAGGTCGTTCTGCCAGGACAGGCTGTCGCGACGGGTATCGAAGCGCGAGTAGAAACGGCCATCCTGATAGGCATCGGCCTTGTCCTCGCTGCGCCCGGCCTGGAGGGTCACCAGCCAGGGATCGAACGGAGTGAAGCGGGCACGGCCGCCGACCAGGTTCTGCTCGCCGTCGGCGTTGGCATTGAAACCGGAGTTGCCGAAGACCTGGTCATAGTCGTTGTGCGACTTGGCCCTGAGCAGGGTGCCGTCGAGTTCCAGGCCATTGTCGAAGCGATAGCCGCCGCGCAGGTTGCCGGACAGGTTGCGGTAGCCGTCGCGGTCTGGCTCATAGCCCGCAGTACCGGCGCGCTTGGTATTGATCCCCGCCGTATCGAAACTGCTCACCCCGAGGCTGTACCAGCCGTTGCCAGCGCCGCCGCTGACCCCGGCGCTACCCTCCAGGGTCTGATGGGTGCCGTAGCCGGCGGAGAAGAACGGCTTGGCGCCCTGGCCGTCGCCGCGCCGGGTGAAGATCTGGATCACCCCGCCGATGGCCTCCGAGCCGTACAGGCTGGAACGCGGCCCGCGGACCACCTCGATGCGCTCGATCAGCTCCACCGGCAAGTCCTGGAACGCGGTGAGGCCGGCGCTGGCCGAGCCGACCTTGATGCCGTCGATCAGCACCAGCACATGGTCGGACTCGGTGCCGCGCAGGAACAGCGTGGTGTTCTTGCCGAAACCGCCGTTGTTCGCCAGCGACACGCCGGGTACCTGGCGCAACAGCTCCGGCACGCTGCGCGCCTGGCTGCGCTCGATATCCTCGCGGTCGATGACGCTCACCGCCGCCAGGCTCTGGGAAGCGGTCTGGGCGGTACGGGTGGCGGTCACCACCTGGTCGGCAAGGCTGACCGGTTCGGCCAGGCTCAGGGAAGACGCGCCGCACAGCGCCACGGCTGCCGGGGTCAGGAAAACTCTGTTCATGCTCTGCGCTGCTCCGTCGCTCTCACCCGCGCGACCTGGGTTGAGGCAGACGGAGGACGAAGCGACGGCAGGAGACGTCCGACAGCGCCCTCCGCGATGCCGTGGGTGCGTCAGGCCGGTCTCCGGGCTCGCGAGCGAAGCGCTGGACGCTTCCAGCCGCGCCTTCCCATGCCGGAGCACAGTGGTCATCGAGCAGCTGTCTGATTCGCCTACCGTTGCGGGGGCAGCGCTGGCCTGGTTCCGACGGAACGCACCAGCTTCCCTGTTTCACCCCTTGCGGGGCACCTGTCGCAAGGCGCGCAGCTTAGTGGTTCGGGGCTTGCGCGGTCAATGTGGCCGGCCACCGCAGAACTAGCGCCCGGCTCCGGGGAGCGGGTCCACGCGCAGCGCCGTCCCGGCCGGAGCATGGCTGCGGCACCACTGCCGCCAGGTGGCCTGCAACTGCACCAGCGCGGCGCCGGCCAGCTCGCCGCGTTCGCTGCCGGCCAGCGGGCTGGCGGCCAGGGCCTTGAGCAGGCGCGCGGTCGGCGGGTCGAGGGCGTGTTCACGCTCGGCCCGCGGGCCATCGCCCAGCAGCACCAGGCGCAGGCGCCGCAGGTAGCGGTCGCGGGCCTGCGCCAGGGACGCCGGGACCTCCTCCAGGCACTGCCGCAGGTAGAGCAGCTCGTCGCCGAAGTCGAGTCCCATCAGGCCGTCCGACCAGGGCTGGCGGCGCCCCTCCGGCAAACGGTCGTAGCGCTGCGCCAGGCGGATCAGGCGATCCGCGGTGCGCCCGCCGAACCAGGCCTCGGCCTGCGCCGGCGAGCGCAGGGTGAGCCGCGCCAGGTCGCCGAGGGTGGCCTGCAGCATGCGCCGGTAATGGCGTTCGCCCGGTCGCAGGCTGACCAGGTTGAACACCAGCACGGCGAAGGCCACCCCGAGCACCGTCGACAGGGCGTTGTTGAGGAAGTGCGCGAGGTCGTAGCTCATGCTGTTGCTCGGCGCGACGTTCTTCACGAAGAAGATGCAGAACGGCGAAGCGATCCCGGCCAGGCTCGCCCGGTTCACGCACAGCGCAGCGAAGAACAGCGGTACGCCCAGGCCCAGGCAGAGCAGCGGGAAGCCGTCCACGCCGGGCAGGTAGAACAGTGCGACGAAGCCGGCCAGCGGGATCGACAGGAGAATCCCGCGAAGGAAGTTCAGGCCGGCCTGGGCCGGGTTGTCGCGGCTGGCGAAGAGACTCAGCACCACCCCGGTGATCGACACCGCGCCCAACCCGCTCGGCCAGGCGCTGGCCAGCCAGAACGCGGCTACGCAGAGGAACGCCAGGGCGCTGCGCAGGCCGAACAGCACGCCGCGCTCGATGTCCCGGTGCCAGGCGATGGCGCCCGGCGCCTGGCGGGTGGGCGCGCCATAGACCAGCGCCTCGACGCTGCGCCCGGCCGCCCCCGCCTCGCCGAGCAGGCGTTCGAGGCAGACCAGGCACAGGTGCAACTGTCCGTGCGCCGCGTCCAGCGCCAGGCGCAAGCGCTGCCGGCAGGCCTCGAACTCGGCCTGGCGGCCCTCGCGCAACAGTGCCTCGAGTTCTTCCAGCCAGGGCTGCAAGGCGTGCGCGCTGGCCGGATCGAGCAGCCTCCGCTCGCGAGCCACCTTGCGCGCCGCGCGCAGCAGACCGAGCAGGTCGAGGCCTAGCACGCGCAAGGCCTGGGAACGGGCGCGGCCGAGCGCACCCTCGAACCAGGCGTGGTCGCGCTGGGCGTCCGCCGCGGCGATCCGCCCCAGCGCCGCGAGCAGCTCGCCGCGTTCGTCGGCGCCGCGCAGCTCCGCCGCGGCCGCCTGCAAGCCGGCCTCCCAGGCCGCCTTGCCCTGGTTCGCCAACTGGCGTTCCAGGCGCCGCGGCCAGAGCAGCACATTCACCAGCGCCGCGCAGAGGATGCCCAGGCCGATCTCCGAGCAGCGGGCCACCGCCTGGTCGAACACCGTCGCCGGATCGGCGCTGGCCGGCAGGGCGACGATCGCCGCGGTGTAGCCGGCCAGGACGAAACCGTAGGACGCATGATTGTGCAGCAGCGACGCGCCGGCGGTGCAGAACGCCAGCCAGAGCGCCATCAGCAGGAGGAAGGGCAGCGATGCCTGGCCATAGAGCGCGACCATGCCGATGGACACCAGCGCACCGGCGCAGGTGCCGATCAGGCGGAACATGCCCTTGGCCAGGACCATGCCGCTATAGGGCTGGCTGACCACGAACACCGTCATCAATGCCCATTGCGGCTGCTCCAGCTCCAGGCTGAAGGCCAGGTACAGGGCCAACCCACCGGCCAGCAGGGCCTTCACCGCGAACTGCAGTTCGTGCAGACGCGGGCACAGCAGCACCTGCACCAGGTCGGAGGAAAAGAAGGAAGGCTTGGCCATCGCGGGCGCCCCGAAATACATGAGCGAGCGAATTATTAGCAAGCTAATTTTCTATTGTCCAGCCTCTCCGCGAACTTTCCGGAAGAGCGTTTCGCCCTGCGAAACATGCGCCACGGAGGCCCACTGAAGCCGACCAACACGCCTGCGCAGAAGGCGCCAACCGGCAGCGGCAGCCGCCGAGCGTTCGTATACAATATCCCGCACGTTCCCAACGCCACGCAGGTTGCCCCGCTTGCCTCTCTCCATGCTCAACGCCCCTAACCTGGGCATCGCCCCTTCGGCCTCCGAGATCATCGCCAAGCACCTGCGCGAAGCGATCATCGCCGGGCATTTCGCCGAGGACGAACCGATCCGCCAGGACGACATCGCGCAACTCTTCAATGTCAGCAAGATTCCCGTCCGCGAGGCCCTCAAGCGCCTGGAAGCGGAAGGCCTGGTGCTGTTCCAGCGCAACAAGGGCGCGGTGGTGACGCGTATTTCCGAACCGGAACTGGCGCAGATGTTCGAAGTGCGGGTGCTGCTCGAGGCGCAGGCGATCCGCCTGGCGGTGCCGAACATGGACGAGACCACCTTCGCCCGCGCCGAGGCGATCTGCGCCGACTTCGTCGGCGAAGACAACGTCGGACGCTGGGCCGAACTCAACTGGCAACTGCACGCCTGCCTCTACGAACCGGCGCAGCGGCCGTTCCTGGTCAACCTGATCCGCTCCATCCACGACAAGCTGGAACGTTATCTGCGCATGCAGATGAGCCTGTCCGAAGGCAAGCAGCGCGCCGACCAGGAACACCGCGAGATCGTCGCCGCCTGTCGCGCCGGCGATGCCGAACGGGCCGCGGCACTGATTGAGGCACATATCGTCGGGGTCTGCCGGACCCTCTACGAACACCTGCCGAACCGCCCGGCCAGCACCTGAGCCGGGCCATCCCGGCTATGCCGCTTTCGTCACTCGCCTGAGCGAAAACCCTCAAGCGCCCCGCCCCGCCGAAACGCCACCCTGTGGCGCATACCCCGGCACAGGCGAGGGCCACCATGCAACGCATCCGCATCATCGATTCGCATACCGGCGGCGAGCCCACCCGCCTGGTCATCGGCGGCTTTCCCGATCTCGGCCACGGCGACATGGCCGAGCGCCGGCGCCTGCTCGGCGAGCGCCACGACGCCTGGCGCGCCGCCTGCATCCTCGAACCGCGCGGCAGCGACGTACTGGTCGGCGCCCTGCTCTGCGCACCGGTCGATCCCGAAGCCTGTGCCGGAGTGATCTTCTTCAACAACAGTGGCTACCTCGGCATGTGCGGCCACGGCACCATCGGCCTGGTCGCCTCGCTGGCACACCTCGGGCGGATCGGTCCCGGCGTGCACCGCATCGAGACGCCGGTCGGCGAGGTCGAGGCGACCCTCCACGAGGACGGCTCGGTCAGCGTGCGCAACGTGCCGGCCTACCGCTACCGTCGCCAGGTCAGCGTCGAAGTGCCCGGCATCGGCCGGGTCAGCGGCGACATCGCCTGGGGCGGCAACTGGTTCTTCCTGGTCGCCGGACACGGCCAGCGCCTCGCCGGCGACAACCTCGACGCCCTCACCGCCTACACCGTCGCCGTCCAGCAGGCGCTGGACGACCAGGACATCCGCGGCGAGGACGGCGGCGCCATCGATCACATCGAACTGTTCGCCGACGACCCCCACGCCGACAGCCGCAACTTCGTGCTCTGCCCCGGCAAGGCCTACGACCGCTCGCCCTGCGGCACCGGCACCAGCGCCAAGCTGGCCTGCCTGGCCGCCGACGGCAAGCTGCTGCCCGGCCAGCCCTGGCGCCAGGCGAGCGTGATCGGCAGCCAGTTCGAGGGGCGTTACGAATGGCTCGACGGCCAGCCCGGCGGGCGTATCGTGCCGACCATCCGCGGCCGCGCCCACGTCAGCGCGGAAGCCACCCTGCTGCTGGCGGACGACGATCCGTTCGCCTGGGGCATCCGCCGGTGAACGCCGAGGTCATCGTGGTCGGCGCCGGCATCGTCGGCAGCGCCTGCGCCCATGAACTGGCGCGTCGCGGCCTCGACGTACTGGTGCTGGATAGCCGCCGCGGCGGTGCCACCGCGGTGGGCATGGGGCACCTGGTGGCGATGGACGACAACCCGGCCGAACTGGCCCTCAGCGACTACTCGATCCAGGCCTGGCGCACCTGGGCGGCGGATCTGCCGGAAGACTGCGCGTACCGCAATTGCGGCACCCTCTGGCTGGCCGCCGACGCCGCCGAACTCGCCGAAGCCGAGCGCAAGCGCCAGGCCCTGCTGGCCGCCGGCGTCGCCTGCGAGATGCTCGACGCCGCGCGCCTGCGTGACCTGGAACCGGTCTTGCGGCCAGGCCTCGCCGGCGCCCTGAAGGTGCCGGGCGACGGCATCCTCTACGCGCCCAACGCGGCGCGCTGGCTGCTCGAACGAGCCGGCCCGCGCCTGCGTCGATTGCACGCCGAAGTCAGCGAAGTGGACGGCAGCCGCCTGCGCCTGGCCGACGGCCGCTGGCTGAGCGCCGAGGCGCTGGTGCTGGCCAACGGCATCCATGCCGGCGAGCTGTGCGCGGAGCTGCCGATCCGCCCGAAGAAAGGCCACCTGCTGATCACCGACCGCTATCCCGGCACCCTCCGCCATCAACTGGTGGAACTCGGCTATGTCAGCAGCGCCCACGCCAGCAGCGGTACCTCGGTAGCCTTCAACGCCCAGCCGCGCCCCACCGGGCAGGTCTTCCTCGGCTCCTCGCGGCAGTTCGACACGCTCGACCCGCAGGTGGAAGGCCCGGTGCTGGCGCGCATGCTGCGGCGTGCCCTGGACTACCTGCCGGGGCTCGCCGGCCTCAATGCGATCCGTGCCTGGACCGGCTTCCGCGCCGCCACTCCGGACGGCCTGCCGCTGCTCGGCGAGCACCCGGCGCAGCCGGGCCTGTGGCTGGCGGTCGGCCACGAGGGCCTGGGTGTGACCACCGCGCCGGGCAGCGCGCGCCTGCTCGCCGCCCAGTTGTTCGGCGAAACGCCGCCGCTGGATCCCACGCCTTATCTGCCGCAACGCTTCCTCTCCAGCTCCGGGAGTGCCCGGCCATGATCGAACTGTTCATCGACCGGCGTCCGCTGCGGGTCGCCGTCGGTACCAGCGTGGCGGCCGCCCTCGCCCTCGGCGGCGACGGCTGCTCCCGCAGCGCGGTCGGCGGCGGGCGGCGCGCGCCGTTCTGCGGCATGGGCGCGTGCCAGGAATGCCGGGTATTGATCGACGGTCGGCGACGCCTGGCCTGCCAGACCGTCTGCCAAGCCGGCATGCGCGTGGAGACCCAGGCATGAGCGCCGACTACGACCTGCTGATCGTCGGCGCCGGCCCCGCCGGCCTGGCCGCAGCGCTGGCCGCCGCGCCGAGCGGCGCGCGCATCGCCCTGGTCGACGACAACCCGGCCGCCGGCGGACAGATCTGGCGCGACGGCCCGCGTGCCAGCCTGCCGCCGCGTGCCCATCAGATGCGCCAACGCCTGGCCGGGCACGCCAATGTCGAGCACTTCCCGGCGACCCGGGTGGTCGCCTGCGGTCCCGGCAGGCGCCTGTTGCTGGAAGACCCGCAACGCGGCTGGCAGGTCGGCTACCGACGCCTGGTCCTCTGCACCGGTGCCCGCGAACTGCTGCTGCCGTTTCCCGGCTGGACCCTCCCCGGCGTCACCGGCGCCGGCGGCCTGCAGGCGTTGGCCAAAGGCGGCCTGCCACTGGCCGGCCAGCGCCTGGTGGTGGCTGGCTCCGGCCCGCTGCTGCTGGCCAGCGCCGCCAGCGCCAGCCAGTGCGGGGCGCGCCTGCTGCGCATCGCCGAACAGGCGCCGGCGAGAACCCTGGCCGCCTTCGCCGTACGCCTGCCGCGCTGGCCCGGTAAGCTGTGGCAGGCCGCCGGCCTGTTCGCCCGTAGCTACCGCGCCGACAGCTACGTGCTCGCCGCCCTCGGCGAGGAGCGCCTGGAAGCCGTGCGCCTGCGCGAAGGCGGTCGGGTCCGCGAGATCGCCTGCGAACGCCTGGCCTGCGGCTTCGGCCTGGTGCCCAACGTGCAACTCGGCCAGGCCCTCGGCTATCGCCTCGACGGCCAGGCGCTCGCCGTCGACGAATGGCAGGCCGGCAGCCTGCCCGACCACTACGCCGCCGGCGAATGCACCGGCTTCGGCGGCAGCGAACTGGCCCTGGTGGAAGGCGCCATCGCCGGCCATGCCGCCGTCGACGAGCGCGACGCGGCCCGCCGCCTGTGGCCACGACGGCGACGCTGGCAGGGCTTCGCCGACACCCTGGCGCGACACTTCGCCCTGCGTGCCGAACTGCGTGAACTGGCGGAGGCGGATACCCTGGTCTGCCGTTGCGAAGACGTCCCCTTGGCCGCGCTGGCCGGGCATGCCGGCTGGACCGAGGCCAAGCTGCACAGCCGTTGCGGCATGGGCGCCTGCCAGGGGCGGATATGCGGCAGCGCCGCGCAATTCCTGTTCGGCTGGACGCCTCCGGCGCCGCGTCCGCCGTTCAGCCCGGCGCGCCTGGAGACCCTGGCCCGCTGGCAGGGCGACGCCGGCTAGCGACGCTCGGCGCGATACAGCCAGCCGAGGCCGGCCAGCGACAGCAGCAGGCCACCCAGCAGCATGGGTGTCAGCGGCTCGGCGAACATCCAGTGCGCCCATAGCAGGGTCAGCGCCGGGCTCAGGTACAGCGCCGCGCTGCCGCCCTGTGCGGAAAGATGGCGCAGGCCCAGCCAGTACAGGCCGTAGCCGCCGAAGGTGGGCAGCAGCACCAGCCAGGCGAGCCCGAACAGGAATCCGCCGGACAGCGGCGGCCGCAGGCTACCCTCCGCCAGCGCCAGGCCGGCGAACGCCGGCAGCGCGGCGCCGATCTGCACGAACAGCACCACGGCCAGCGATCCCGGCGCATCGTCCCAGCGCTTCTGCAACAGGGTGGCCAGGGCCAGCGCCAGCATGCCCAGCAGCGGCAGGCCGTAGGCCCAGCCCGGCGCCCGCCCCAGCGCCAGCGCAGCATGCCCGGCCCAGAGCAACCCGGCGACGCCCAGGGCGATCCCCGGCCACTGCCCCGGCCGCGTTCGCTGCCCCGGCAGGACCAGCGCCAGCAAGGCCACCAGCAGCGGCAACAGGTCGGCCATCAGCGCCGCCACGCCCGGCGAGACGCCGAGTTCGATGGCCTTGGCGATCGGCGCTATGTAGCCCGCGTAGGCCAACGCCCCGATCAGCGCCTGGCGCCGCCACTGGCGCGCCGACAACCGGCGCAGCCCGGCCCAGGCGAAGGGCAGCAGCAGCGCCAGGCAGACGGCGAAACGCCAGAAGCTGGTGAGGAACACCGGCGCCTGTTCCATGGCATAGCGGTAGCCGACGAAGCCGGAACTCCAGGCCAGTACCATGCCCAGTTGCACGGCCAGCAGGCGGGTCGCCCCGGGCATCGCTCGCGGGGTGCAGGTGGTCGCGCGCATCGCTCGCCTCCGTCGGTCAGGTTCAAGTCGAGGCTAGGCGGCCTCCGCCGCTACTATCAAACGAAACTATCTGCACCAGTCATGCAGGAAATCGGAACCATGAGCGCCAACCTGGATATCGAGCTGCTGCGTACCTTCCATGCCATCCTGCGCTTCGGCCGCTTTCTCGCCGCGGCCAGCCACCTCAACCGCAGCCCCTCGGCGGTGAGCACCCACGTCCGGCGCCTGGAGGAACTGGCCGGCGGCCGGCTGTTCGAGCGCGACAACCAGTCGGTGCGGCTGACCCCGCTGGGGCAGCGGTTCCAGCGCCAGACCGCCGAGCTGCTGGAGACCCACGACCGCGTGCTCGCCGGGTTGCGCAGACGGGAAGAGCCGCTGCGGGTGCGCTTCGGCATTTCCGAGGAATACGCCGGCAAGCTGCTCGGCCGCCTCCTGCCACGCCTCGGCGCGGAACTGCCGGCGCTGGAGCTGGAGGTGCTCACCGACGCCAGCGGCAGGCTGGCCGGACGCCTGCGGCGCGGCCAGCTGGATCTCGCCCTGCTGGTGCAAGCGCAAGACGAACCCCCGTACGACGGGCACTCCCGCGAGATCGGCGGCACCCAGCCGGTGTGGGTCGCCGGCCACGGCCTGCGGATCGATCCGCAACGCCCGCTGCCGCTGGCCCTGCACGGCCAGGGTTGTCCCTATCGGCAGGCGCTGCTGGAAGCCCTCGGCGCGACGGGCCGGCGCTGGCGCACGGTGGTCAGCAGTCCCGGCGCGGCGGCGCTGGAAGCGGCCATCGAAGGCGGCCTGGCGATCGGCGTGATCGACCGCGCGCGGGTCGGCCCGACGATGCGCGTGCTGGGGCCGGCGGAGGGCTTCGCCGAACTGCCCGCCCACCGCATTCGCCTGGCCTTCGCCCCGGGAGAGCGGCCGCCGGCGCTGGAGCGCCTCGGCGAACTGATCGCCGAGGAGTTCCGGCTCTGAGCCGCTACAGCGCCGGGCGCTAGACCCGCAGGCGAGCACATGCCCGGCCACCGGGTAACGGCGCCGGCGCAGAATCTGCAGCAGGTCGAGCAGGCGCTGGCTACGGGACAGGGCGCCGACTCACAGTTGCTCCAGGCAGTCGCGGGCGTGGTCGTCGAGGGGGACGAAGACCAGCAGGCGATCGCCGTTCTTCGGCGCCGACCACCAGTTGGTCTGCTGCAGTTCGAATTCGCCGCAGCGCGCATGACGGAAGCGCTTTAGCTGGTTTTCGATGCCCATCACCTCGTTGCGCCGCCAGATCTCGCGGAACTCCGCCGAAGCCTCCAGGCAGCGCTGCAACTGCCGCTCCCACAGCGGATCGCCCATGCGCTCGACCATTGCCGCGCGGAAGAAGCCGACCATCCGCGGCAACGCCTCCTCGCGGTTGGCCATGCAGTAGCGCCAGCGCTCGTGGGTCAGCGCCAGGTAGATGCAGTTGCGGTCTTCCTCGGGGATCTCCGCCAGGTCGATGCCCACCAGCCGGCAATAGGCGCGGTTGTAGCCGCGGATGTCGAAACGGGCGTTCTGCACCATGGCCGGCAACGGGTCGAGGGCATCGAGGATGGCCTGGGTGGCGGCCGAGGGCTTCTCGCAGACCGCCCGCCGCGCCGAGGTCGGCGCGGCCAGCCCGGCGAGGTTGAACAGGTGGTGGGTTTCCGTCTCGTTGCACAGCAGGGCCCGGGCGATGGCTCCGATCACCTGCTCCGAGGCGCGTACCGCGCGGCCCTGCTCCAGCCAGGTGTACCAGGTCACGCCGACCCCGGCGAGCTGCGCCACCTCCTCGCGACGCAGGCCCGGCGTGCGTCGGCGGCCGAGGCGGGAAATGCCGACCCGCTGCGGCTCGATGCTTTCCCGCCGGCGGCGCAGGAAGGCCCCCAGCTGTTCGGCGCGGGACGGCTGCGCGGGGCTTTCCGCAGCGTGGCTGGCAGGGGCGTCGAGGGGCATGGCGAAGTCCTCCGGAGGGCAGACGGGTAGCGCCAATACCAGGATAAGCAAGAACTGGTACCGGGTTAGCCAGAAGCGCATGCTGCCAGCCCACTCCCTTCCGCACAAGGACTCCGCCCATGCCCAGCACCGTCTCGTCGTCGCGGCTCGGCCTCGCCGGGCTCTGCATCCTGCTGGCGGGGCAACTGTTGCCGATGATCGATTTCTCCATCGTCAACGTCGCCCTCGACGCCCTCGCCCATTCCCTCGGCGCCAGCGAAACCGAACTGGAACTGATCGTCGCCGTCTACGGCGTGGCCTTCGCCGTGTGCCTGGCGATGGGCGGCCGGCTTGGCGACAACTACGGCCGTCGCCGCCTGTTCGATCTCGGCGTCGCCCTGTTCGCCGTCGCCTCGTTGCTTTGCGGGCTGGCCGGTTCGGTCTGGCTGCTGCTGGTGGCGCGCGCCCTGCAGGGCGTCGGCGCGGCGCTGATCGTGCCGCAGATCCTCGCCACCCTGCATGTCAGCCTCAGCGGCCACGCGCATTCCCGCGCGCTGGCCGCCTACGGCGCCATCGGCGGCCTGGCCTTCGTCGTCGGCCAGGTGCTCGGCGGCTTCCTGGTCTCCGCCGACATCGGCGGCCTCGGCTGGCGCAGCGTGTTCCTGATCAACCTGCCGATCTGCCTCGGCATTCTCCTTTGCAGCCGCCGCTGGGTACCGGAGACCCGCGCCGAGCATGCCGCCCGCGTCGACGCGCCGGGCACCCTGCTGCTCGCCGCGCTGATCCTCTGCCTGCTGCTGCCGTTGGCTCTCGGCCCATCGCTGCACTGGTCCTGGCCCTGCGCCCTGCTGCTGGCGGCGGTGCCGCTGCTGGCCTGGCTGTGGCGCACCGAGCTGCGCCAGGAACGCCGCCAGGCCTGGCCGTTGCTGCCGCCGTCGCTGCTGCGCCTGCCGAGCATCCGCTTCGGCCTGTTGCTGGCGATCCTGTTCTTCGCCTGCTGGAGCGGCTTCATGTTCGCCCTTGCCCTGGCCCTGCAGGCCGGCGCCGGTCTCTCGCCGGTGCAGGCCGGCAATGCCTTCATCGCCCTCGGCGCTTCCTACTTCGTCTCGGCGCTGCTCACCGCCCGGGTGGCGGCGCGGATCGGCCCGGTACGCCTGCTGCTGCTCGGCTGCGTCATCCAGATGTGCGGCCTGCTCGGCCTGATGCTGACCCTGCAACGGGTCTGGCCGCAGCCGGGCATCCTCAACCTGGCGCCGGCGACCCTGGTGATCGGCTTCGGCCAGGCGTTCATCGTCAGCAGCTTCTTCCGCATCGGCCTCTCGGAGGTGCCGACCGCCCAGGCCGGCGCCGGCAGCGCCATGCTCGCCACCGTCCAGCAGGCCTCCCTCGGCCTCGGCTCGGCGCTGCTCGGCGCGGTGTTCGCGCACAGGCTGGAGCGCCATGGCGACTACCTGGAAGCGACGCAGACGACCCTGGCCGTCGAGTTCGTCCTGATGACGCTGCTGCTCGGCGCCACCTGCCTCTTCTACCTGCGCCGCGTGCGCACGGTGCCATTGCGCTGCGACTCGCCGGGCAACTGAGGCGCGCGGCCGGGCCCTGTTCCCGGCCGCCGGCGCCCCGTATGCTGGCGCGGTCCCCCAGCCAGGCCTTCGCCCCGATGCACGACCTGCTCGCCGCCCCGCCCCCCGCCGACCTCGCCAGCCTGCTGGCCAGCCTGCGCCAGGTCGAGGCGCTGCTCGACGCCATGCCCGGCGTGGTGTTCTTCGTCAAGGACGAGCGTGCCCGCTACGTCCTGGTCAACCGCACCCTGGCACGCCGCTGCGGCGTGAAGGACAAGGCCGAACTGCTCGGCCGCAGCGCCGACGAGGTCTTCCCTTCCAGCCTCGGTCCGCTCTATGCCGAGCAGGATCGGCGCGTGCTGCGCGGCGGCGCGACGCTGGAGAACCAGTTGGAGCTGCACCTCTATCCCGGTCGCCAGCCGGGCTGGTGCCTGACCCACAAGCAGGCGCTGCGCGATGCCGACGGGGCGATCATCGGCATGGCCGGCATCTCCCACGACCTGCCGGCGGCGCAGTCGGCGCACCCGGCCTACGGCCGACTGGCGGCGGTGGACGCGCATATCCGCGAGCACTACGACCAGCCGCTCAGCCTCGCCGATCTCACCGCCATCGCCGGGCTCTCGGTGGCGCAACTGGAGCGTCACTGCAAGCGCATCTTCCAGCTCACCCCACGGCAGATGATCCACAAGGCGCGGCTCGGCGCCGCCTCGCAACTGCTCGCCGGCGACGCGCCGATCACCGAGATCGCCCTGCGCTGCGGCTACACCGACCACAGCGCCTTCAGCCGCCAGTTCAAGGCGCTCACCGGACTCTCGCCGAGCCAGTACCGCGAGACCCATCGCCAGCCCCGAAAAGCGTAACGCCTCGCCCCGCCACGGGGCGGCGGTAGCAATCCTGCTCCCTTTTGTAACACCGCCGGCCGCGCCCGAGCGGGGCGCAGTCCGGCGCGGCATGGCACAGCGACGCGCCAGCCAAAGCGGTCGCGCTCCAGCGAAAGATTTTTTATCGGCGTCGGACGAGGTTCTGGCACAGCCATTGCTCACTTAAAATATCGTATACGAAATCACAAATACGGGATTTGCCGCCCTCCCACTCAACCGCATCGCCAGAGGCCCCCATGAATACCAAGAAGACCCTTGCCCTAGCCCTCACCGCTGCCCTGGGCTGCTCCCTCGCCGGTCTCGCCCAGGCCGACAAGCTCGACGACATCATCGAGTCCGGCAAGCTGCGCTGCGCCGTCACCCTGGACTTTCCGCCGATGGGCTCGCGCGATGCGCAGAACAACCCGGTGGGCTTCGACGTCGATTACTGCAACGACCTGGCGAAGGCCCTGGACGTCAAGGCGGAGATCGTCGAGACGCCCTTTCCCGACCGCATCCCGGCGCTGGTGTCGGGTCGCGCCGACGTGATCGTCGCATCCACCTCGGACACCCTGGAGCGGGCCAAGACCATCGGCATGAGCATCCCCTACTTCGCCTTCGTCAAGGTGGTACTGACCCGCGAGGACACCGGCATCGCCAGCTACGAGGACCTCAAGGGCCGCCCGGTCGGCGGCACCGCCGGCACCTTCGAGGCGCTGGCCCTGGAGAAGGACAGCAAGGCCTGGGGCGACGCCAAGGGCAGCTTCCGCGCCTACCAGTCCGAGGCCGACACCGCCCTGGCGATCAGCCAGGGGCATATCGACGCCACGGTCGTCTCTTCCACCGTCGCCGCCTCGTGGATCAAGTCGGGCAAGTACAAGGGCCTGAAGATCGCCGGTGACGCGCCCTATGACATCGACTACGTGGCCCTCGGCGCCAAGCGCAACGAATACGGCCTGCTCAACTACCTGAACCTGTTCATCAACCAGCAGGTGCGCACCGGCCGCTACGCCGAGCTGGCGCAGAAATGGGTCGGCGGCACGGCGCCGGAGCTGACCACCAGCGCGGTCTACCGCTGAAGCCGAGGGCGCGGTCCGCCGCCGGGCCGCGCCGTTTCCCCCCGTCCTGGATGCGCCGATGAAGCACGCACACCTCATCGTTCCCCGTACCCTGGTCGCCGGCAGCGCGTCCGGCGAACTGCTGTACGCACCGACCGGCCTGAGCTTCTGGGGCGGCGTCGACCCGCGCAGCGCGGAAGTGATCGACCGCCACCACCCGCTCAGCGGCCGCCATCTGCACGGCAGGCTGCTGGCGATTCCCGGTGGGCGCGGCTCCTGCACCGGCAGCAGCGTACTGCTGGAACTGATCCTCGGCGGACGTGCGCCGGCGGCGATCCTCCTGCGCGAACCGGACGAAATCCTCGCCCTCGGCGCGATCGTCGCCGAGGAACTGTTCGGCCGCTCGCTACCCATCGCCTGTCTCGGCGAGCGCTTCGACGAACTCGCCGCCTATCCCTGGGCGCGCCTGGCCGACGGTCGCCTGGAACTCCACCGCGATGCCCCGCCGCCGCTGGAGGCCCGGCCCGCCGAAGCGCTGGCGACCGATGCCGGCCCGCGACTGGACGCCTTCGACCAGGCCCTGCTCGCCGGCGAACACGGCGAAGCCGCGCGCCTGGCGATGCGCATCGTCCTGCGCATGGCGGCGTTGCAGGGCGCGCAACGGCTGGTCGAGATCCAGCGCGCGCACATCGACGCTTGCATCTACACCGGCCCGGCCGGCCTGCGCTTCGCCGAGACCCTGCGCGACCTCGGTGCCCGGGTGCGGGTACCGACCACCCTCAACGCCATCTCCGTGGACCAGCGCCGCTGGCGCGAACAGGGCGTACCCGCCACCCTCGGCGAGCCGGCCGCGGCCCTGGCCCAGGCCTATCTCGACATGGGCGCGCAGCCCAGCTTCACCTGCGCGCCCTACCTGCTCGACGACAGCGCGCGGGCCGGCGAACAGATCGTCTGGGCCGAGTCCAACGCGGTGCTCTTCGCCAACAGCGTGCTCGGCGCACGCACCAACAAGTACGCCGACTTCATGGATATCTGCTGCGCCCTCACCGGTCGCGCGCCGCTGGCCGGCTGCCACCTCGACGAGCAGCGCCAGGCGCGGGTACTGATCGAAGTGGAAGACCTCGGCAGCGTCGACGATGCCTTCTACCCGACCCTCGGCTACCTCTGCGGCCTGCTCTGCGACGGACAGATCCCGGCGATCGACGGCCTGCGGCAGCGGCAGCCGGACCGCGACGCGCTCAAGGCCTTCGGCGCGGCGCTGGGCACCAGTTCCTCGGTGCCGATGTTCCACGTCATCGGCGTCACCCCGGAAGCCCCTGACCTGGCCAGCGCCTTCGGCGGCCGCGCGCCGCGGCGGACCCTGCGGGTCGGTCGCGAGCGCCTGCGCGACGCCTGGCGCGAGCTGGACAGCGCCGGCGAGACGCGGATCGACCTGGTGGCGCTGGGCAACCCGCACTTCTCCGCCAGCGAATTCGCCCAGCTCGCCGCGCTCTGCCACGGCCGCCGCAGACACCCGGAGGTAGCGCTGGTGATCACCAGCAGCCGGCAGGTCGTCGCCCAGGCCGAAGCGGCCGGGCACCTGGCGACGCTGCAGGCGTTCGGCGCGCGGCTGGTCACCGACACCTGCTGGTGCATGCTCGACGAACCGCTGGTACCGCCGGGCGCGCGCACCCTGATGACCAACTCCGCCAAGTATGCCCACTACGCCCCCGGACTGGTCGGCCGCCAGGTGCGCTTCGCCGGCCTCGCCGGCTGCGTCGAGGCCGCCGTCGGCGGACGGGCCCCCGCCGGGCTGCCCGCCTGGCTGAGCGAGGACTGCTGATGTTCGACTACACCTTCCACTGGCGCTCGGCGTTCAACGCCCTGCCGGAGATGCTCGCCGGCAGCCTGGTGACGCTCCAGGTCACCGCGCTGTCGATGCTCTTCGGCATCCTCATCGCCCTGCTCCTGGCCTTCGCCCGGCTCGGCGGCAACCGCCCGCTGCGCGCCGCCGCCGGGGCCTGGATCTCCATCGCGCGGAATACCCCGGCGCTATTCCAGATCTACATCCTCTACTTCGGCCTGGGCTCCTTCGGCCTGCACGTCAGTTCCTGGTTCGCCCTGCTCGCCGGGGTCACCTTCAACAACGCCGGCTACCTCGCCGAGACCTTCCGCGGCGGCCTCCAGGCGGTGCCCGAGACCCAGCTGCGGGCGGCCCGCTCGCTGGGCATGAGCGCGCCGCAGGCCTATCGCCTGGTGGTGATCCCGCAGCTGCTGCGGGTGGTGTTCTACCCGCTGACCAACCAGTTGGTCTGGGCCATGCTGATGACCTCCCTCGGCGTGGTGGTGGGCCTGACCAACGACCTCACCGGCGTCACCCAGGCGCTCAACGTCAAGACCTTCCGCACCTTCGAATACTTCGCCCTGGCCGCCGTCCTCTACTTCGCCATGGCCAAGCTGCTGGTGCTGGCCGCCCGCCTGCTGGGCTGGCGCCTGTTCCGTTACTGAGGGGAATGCCGTGTTCACCACCAGCCTCACCGCCAACGACCTGCTGTTCCTCCTGCAAGGCGCCTGGACCACCCTCGCCATCACCGCCATGGCGATGCTGATCGGCACCCTGCTGGGTGTCGTCTTCGGCCTGCTCCGCGCCCTGCTGCCACGCGCCAGCCTGCCGCTGGCGGCGCTGCTCGACGTATTCCGCAGCGTGCCGCTGCTGATCCAGTTCGTCCTGCTCAATTCCTTCAAGAGCATCCTCGGCCTCGACTGGAGCGCCTTCGCCGTGGCCTGCCTGGTGCTCGGCGTGTACGCCGCCGCCTACTGCACCGAGGTGGTCCGCGGCGGCGTCCTCTCGGTACCGCCGAGCGTGCGCCGGGCGGCGCGTTCGCTGGGCCTGAGCTATCGCCAGGACCTGCTCCACATCGTCCTGCCGATGGCCGCCCGGGTGGCCTTCCCCGGCTGGGTCAACCTGACCCTGTCGGTGATGAAGGACACCTCGCTGGTGCTCTGGATCGGCATCGTCGAACTGCTGCGCGCCTCGCAGACCATCGTCACGCGCATCCAGGAACCGCTCTTCGTGCTCTGCATCGCGGGGCTCGTCTATTACCTCATGAGCTGGGTGGTCGCGCGACTCGGCGCCCGGCTGGAACGGAGATGGCAGCAATGATCGAGATCAGCGGCGTGCACAAGGCCTACGGCCAGTTCGAGGTGGTCAAGGGCGTCGACCTGAGGGTGGACAAGGGCGAGGTGCTGTCGATCATCGGCGGCTCCGGTTCCGGCAAGTCGACCCTGCTGATGTGCATCAACGGCCTGGAGCCGATCCAGCGCGGCAGCATCCGCGTCGACGGCATCGACGTGCATGCCCGCGGTACCGACCTCAACCGCCTGCGGCGGAAGATCGGCATCGTCTTCCAGCAGTGGAACGCCTTCCCCCACCTGACCGTGCTGGAAAACGTCATGCTCGCGCCGCGCAAGGTGCTCGGCAAGAGCCGCGCCGAAGCCGAGGCGATGGCGCTGAAGCAACTTACCCACGTCGGTCTCGGCGACAAGCTCAAGGTCTTCCCCCAGCGCCTTTCCGGTGGCCAGCAACAGCGCATGGCGATCGCCCGGGCGCTGGCGATGTCGCCGGACTACATGCTGTTCGACGAAGCCACCTCGGCGCTCGACCCGCAGTTGGTCGGCGAGGTGCTGGACACCATGCGCCTGCTCGCCGAAGAAGGCATGACCATGGTCCTGGTCACCCACGAGATCCGCTTCGCCCGCGACGTGTCCGACCGAGTGGCGTTCTTCCGCAATGGCCTGGTCCACGAGATCGGCACCCCCGACCAGGTGATCGGCAACCCGCAGCGGCCGGAGACGGTGGAATTCCTCCGCTCGGTGCTCTGAGCCCGCCCCCGCACAGGAGATAGCCATGCGTTCGCAGCGGATCGTCCACATCGTCAGTTGCCATGCCGAAGGCGAGGTCGGCGACGTGATCGTCGGCGGCGTCGCCGCGCCGCCCGGCGCCACCCTCTGGGAACAGTCGCGCTGGATCGCCAGAGACCAGGACCTGCGCAACTTCGTCCTCAACGAACCGCGCGGCGGAGTGTTCCGCCACGCCAATCTGCTGGTGCCGGCCAAGGACCCGCGCGCGCAGATGGGCTGGATCATCATGGAGCCGGCCGACACCCCGCCGATGTCCGGTTCCAATTCGCTGTGCGTGGCCACCGTACTGCTCGACAGCGGCATCCTGCCGATGCGCGAACCGCTGACCCGGCTGCTGCTGGAAGCGCCGGGCGGGCTGATCGAGGCCCGCGCGGAATGCCGCGACGGCAAGGCCGAGCGGGTGGAAATCCGCAACGTGCCGTCGTTCGCCGACCGCCTCGACGCCTGGATCGAAGTCGAGGGCCTCGGCTCGCTACAGGTCGACACCGCCTACGGCGGCGACAGCTTCGTCATCGCCGACGCCCGGCGCCTGGGCTTCGCCCTGCGCGCCGACGAGGCCGCCGAGCTGGTCGCCACCGGCTTGAAGATCACCCACGCGGCCAACGAACAACTGGGCTTCCACCACCCGACCAACCCGGACTGGGAGCATCTGTCCTTCTGCCAGTTGGCCGCGCCGCCGGAGCGCCGCGACGGTGTCCTCGGCGCGAGCAACGCGGTGGTCATCCGCCCCGGCAAGATCGACCGCTCGCCCTGCGGCACCGGCTGCTCGGCGCGGATGGCGGTGCTCCAGGCGAAAGGCCAGCTGCGGGTCGGCGAACGCTTCGTCGGGCGCTCCATCATCGGTTCGGAATTCCACTGCCACATCGAGTCGCTGACCGAACTCGGCGGCCGTCCGGCGATCCTCCCGTGCCTGTCCGGGCGGGCCTGGATCACCGGCATCCACCAGTACCTGCTCGACCCGGACGATCCCTGGCCGCAAGGCTATCGGCTGTCCGATACCTGGCCCGGCGGCCACTGCTGACCACCCCGACCGACCGCAGGCAGCGGCCGGGCGGAAACCGATCCGGCGCGTACCGGATCGCCCACGACGGCGAACGCTGCCGTCGCCCTGTGACTCGGACCGCAGCGGTCCGATTGAATTCGTATACGAAATACGAAAAAAGGAGAAACCATGAGCAAGCACGTCAACTGGAGCGGCGTATTCCCCGCGGTCACCACCCAATTCAACGCCGATTTCTCGGTGAACCTGGAGGAAACCCACACGGTCATTTCCAACCTGGTGCGCGACGGCGTGTCCGGGCTGGTGGTATGCGGCAGCGTCGGCGAGAACACCTCGCTGACCATCGAGGAGAAGATGGCCGTCACCGAGGTCGCCAAGGATGCCTCCGGCGGCCGCGTGCCGGTGATCTGCGGGATCGCCGAGTTCACCAGCGCCGGCGCGGCGAAGGTGGCCAAGGCGGTGGAGCGGGTCGGCGTCGACGGCATCATGGTGATGCCGGCGCTGGTCTATTCCTCCAAGCCGCACGAGACCGCCGAGCATTTCCGCAGCGTGGCCAGCGGCACCGACCTGCCGGTGATGGTCTACAACAACCCGCCGATCTACCGGAACGACGTCACCCCGGACATCCTGGTTTCCCTGGCCGACTGCGAGAACATCGTCTGCTTCAAGGACAGCTCCGGCGACACCCGCCGCTTCATCGACGTACGCAACCAGGTGGGCGAGCGCTTCATCCTCTTCGCCGGCCTCGACGACGTGGTCCTGGAAAGCGTGGCGGTGGGTGCCCAGGGCTGGATCTCGGGAATGTCCAACGTGTTCCCGAAGGAAGGCGAGACCATCTTCCGCCTGGCCAGGGCCGGGCGCTTCGCCGAGGCGATGCCGATCTACGAGTGGCTGATGCCGATCCTCCATCTCGACGCCCGTCCCGACCTGGTGCAGTGCATCAAGCTCTGCGAGGAACTCGCCGGTCGCGGCAGCGCCCTCACCCGTCCACCGCGCCTGGCCCTGCGCGGCGCCGATCGCGAGCACGTCGAGCGGATCATGGCCAAGGCCCTGGCCAGCCGGCCGGTGCTGCCGGACGTCGGCTTGTAGCCGGCGCCGCGCCCTCGCCGCCTCGCTCCCCAGGGAGCGGCCGGCGAGAGCCAGCGGCAGAGCATTCCGTCCACCGTCCCCAGGGAGGCCCCATGCCCAGTATCCTCGGTCACAACTACGTCGGCGGCGCTCGCAGCGCCGCCGGCAACCTCATCCTGCGCAGCCTCGACGCCGACAGCGGCGAAGCGCTGCCCTACGCCTTCGTCCAGGCCACCGAGGCGGAGGTCGACGCCGCCGCCCGCGCCGCCGAACGCGCCTATCCACACTACCGGCAACTGTCCGCCACGCGCCGCGCCGGATTCCTCGAGGCGATCGCCTCGCGCCTCGACGCCCTGGGCGACGACTTCGTCGCCCTGGTCCGTCGCGAGACCGCGCTGCCCGCCGTACGCATCCAGGGCGAACGGACACGTACCGCCAACCAGTTGCGGCTGTTCGCCGAAGTCCTGCGGCGTGGCGACTTCCACGGCGCGCGCATCGATCGCGGACAACCCGGGCGTACCCCGCCGCGCCCCGACCTGCGCCAGTGGCGAATCGGTCTCGGCCCGGTGGCGGTGTTCGGTGCCAGCAACTTCCCGCTGGCCTTTTCCACCGCCGGCGGCGACAGCGCCGCCGCCCTGGCCGCCGGCTGTCCGGTGGTGGTCAAGGCCCACGGCGGACACATGGCCACAGCCGAATGCGTGGCCGACGCGATCCTCCAGGCGGCGGCCGACAGCGGCATGCCGGCCGGGGTATTCAACATGGTCTACGGCAGCGGCATCGGCGAGACGCTGGTGCGCCATCCGGCCATCCGCGCGGTCGGCTTCACCGGTTCGCTCAAGGGCGGGCGCGCACTGTGCGACCTGGCAGCGGCGCGGCCGCAGCCGATCCCGGTGTTCGCCGAGATGAGCAGCATCAATCCGCTGGTGGTGCTCCCCGAAGCCCTGCGCCGGCGCGGCCGGCAGGTGGCGGAGGAGCTGGCCGCCTCGGTGACGCTCGGCTGCGGCCAGTTCTGCACCAAGCCGGGTCTGGTGCTTGGCCTGCGCTCCCCCGGCTTCGACGCCTTCGTCGCGGCCCTGGGCGAGGCACTGGCCGCCAGGCCGGCACAGAGCATGCTCAACGCCGGCACCTTGCGCAGCTATGTCGAAGGGCTGCAACGCCTGGAGCGCCACCCCGGCATCCGGCGCCTGGCCGGCGCGCCACAGGAAGGACGGCAGGCCCATCCGCAGTTGTTCAAGGCCGACGTGGGCCTGTTGCTGGAAGGCGACGAACTGCTCCAGGAAGAGGTGTTCGGCCCGGCCACCGTGGTCGTCGAGGCGGCCGACGAGGAACAACTTGCCCGCGCGCTGGACAACCTGCACGGCCAGTTGACGGCGACCCTGATCGGCGAAGCGGACGACCTCGCGGCGTTCGCCGGGCTGGTCCCGCTGCTCGAAGGCAAGGCCGGGCGCCTGCTATTCAACGGCTATCCGACCGGCGTCGAGGTGTGCGACGCCATGGTCCACGGCGGCCCCTACCCGGCCACCTCCGACGCTCGCGGCACCTCGGTGGGAACCCTGGCCATCGAGCGTTTCCTGCGCCCGCTGTGCTACCAGGACTACCCCGACAGCCTGCTCCCGGACGCCCTGAAGAACGCCAACCCGCTGGGCCTGCTGCGCCTGGTCGATGGCCGGAGCACGCGCGAGGCCCTGGATTGAGCACGCCTGGAAGCCTGGATGGCGGATAACGCCGTTGGCGCTATCCGCCCTACGCAGTCGTCCTCGCTGCGCCACGCTGTCCGGTCGGCCCCTCGCCTTGCGCTCACTCCAGCAACGCCAGCAGCTCCCGGTGCAACGCCTCGGGAATCGTCACTCCGTCCCTGGCGCTGCGTTCGCGCGCTTCGAAGCGTCGCTGCGAGGGCAAGCGCGCGCCCTGTTCGACGATGCCTTCGAACAGCGTCTCGGCGCGCGCCAGGTGCTCCTCCGCCGAGGCGCCGAGCATGCGCCGCGGATCGATGGCGATCAGCAGTTCGCCACCGTAGGGAGAAGAACGGCTGCCCTCGTCGTAGGCCAGCGACTCGGCACTGGTCAGGTCGCCGATCAGCGGACCGGCGAGCAGTTCGACCATCGCCGCCAGGGCCGAGCCCTTGTGCCCGCCGAAAGTAAGCATGGCGCCTCGCAACGCGGCGCTGGCATCGGTGGTCGGCTCGCCCTGCTCGTCCACCCCCCAGCCCAGCGGGATCGGCTTGCCGGCGCGTTCGTGCAACTGGATCTCGCCACGCGCCACGGCGCTGGTGGCGAAGTCGAAGACGAACGGCGGGCCGTCCGGACGCGGCCAGCCAAAGGCGATCGGGTTGGTGCCGAAGATCGGCTTGCGTCCGCCCGCCGGCGCCACCCAGGCATGACTCGGCGTGGTCGCCAGGGCCACCAGGCCCGCCTCGGTGAGTGCCTCGACCTCAACCCATAGCGCGGAGAAATGCACACAGCGGTTCACCGCCATCGCCGCGATGCCCTGGCTGCGGGCCTTCTCCAGCAGATGCGGCAGCCCCAGCCGGAATGCGCACTGGGAGAACCCGCCATGGGCGTCGACCCGCAGCAGGCCGGGAGCGATGTCGTGCAGTTCCGGCTCGGCGTCGGCGGATACCTTGCCGGCCTTCAGGGTGGCGATGCAGCCGAGCAACCGCCAGATACCGTGGGACGCGCATTCGTCACGCTCCCCCGCCACCAGGGTATCGGCCACCGCCTGTACATGGGCTTCGCTGAAAGCGTGCCGGCGCAGGATGCGCACGGCCAGCTCGCGGACCTCGTCCAGCGTCATTCGGATCACGGGCTTCTCCTTGTTCAACCAATCCCTAGGGTGGCCTGCCGCGACAGCCTTCTCTTGACCTCAATCGACCCGGAGCATGCCGAAAACGGCACAACCGGCTCGAGCACATCGAAAACTTACAGAAAATTCCTAGCAATCATGTAGGGCAATTCCAAATAGCCCCGCAGCCCCTCAAGAAACCCCTCCGCGCCCCGCTACAGGGCCAAGCACCTTCCCACAGCCCGGTCGGAGACCACCCCATGCTTCTTCGTCGTATCGCCATCACCCCACGCGCCGTCATCGGCTTCGCCATCCTCGCCTCGCTGCTGGTGGCGCTCGGCCTCTTCGCGCACAACCGCATGGGTTCGCTGAACCGCGCCGCCAAGGATATCGGCGAGGTCTGGCTGCCCAGCGTCGAAGCCTCGGCCCAGCTTAGCGGCCTGATGAGCGAACTGCGCCTCGGCGAGATGAACCACGTGCTGCTGCACGACGCCACGCGCATGCGCCAGCAGGAACAACGGATGGACGAGGTCATCGCTACCCTCGCCAGGGTGGAAAGGGAATACCGCCCCTTGCTGGTCCTGGACGAGGAGCGCGCGTTGCTCGACCAGTTCGTCCAGCGCCAGCAGGAATACCTCGAAGGACACGCCGCCCTGCTCGCGCTGTCCCGTGACAACCGTACCGACGAAGCCAGCGTGCTGATGGGCGGGGCCCAGTTGCAGCGCTACGAGCAGGTGCAGCGGACCCTGAAGCAACTCATCGCCCTCGACCGCGAGGCCGCCCGCGCCTCCACCGCCGAAGCCGCCGATGTCTACTCCCGGGCCTCCACCGCGATCCTCGCGGTGCTGCTGGTGGCCCTGGCGGCCAGCGTGACGATCGCCTGGCTGCTGACCCGCAGCATCGTCGTGCCGATCCGCCAGGCGGTGTCCTGCGCCGACCGCATCGCGGCCCGCGACCTGACTGGCGAGATCGCCAGCGACGGCGACGACGAGCCGGCGCAACTGATGAAGGCCATGCGCAGCATGCAGGCCAGCCTGCACGACACCATCGAGCAGATCGGCGATTCCGCCGCGCTGCTGGCCGCCGCTGCCGAGCAACTGAACGCGGTGACCGAGGAAGGCAACCGGTCGCTGGCCCGGCAGAACGATGAGATCGAGATGGCCGCCACCGCGGTCAACGAAATGAGCGCGGCGGTCGAGGAGGTCGCGCGCAACGCCAGCTCCACCGCCGAGGCCTCCAGTCTCTCGGAACGGGCCGCCGGCAACGGCCGCGCACGGGTCGGACAGACCGTCCGCTCGATCCGCCAGATGAACACCGAGATCGGCCAGACTGCGCGCCTGGTGGAGGGCCTGGCCAGCCAGGCGCAGGACATCGGCAAGGTGCTCGACGTGATCCGCGCCATCGCCGAGCAGACCAACCTCCTCGCCCTCAATGCCGCCATCGAGGCCGCCCGCGCCGGCGAGCAGGGCCGCGGATTCGCGGTGGTCGCCGACGAAGTGCGCGCCCTCGCCCACCGCACCCAGCAATCGACCCATGAGATCGAAGGCATGATCGCCAGCGTCCGCGAGGGCACCGACACCGCGGTGTCCGCGATGCGCGAGAACGACCAGCGCGCCCGGCAGATGCTCGACGAGGCCGAGGCCGCCGACCACGCCCTGGGCGAGATCGCCGAGCACGCCACGCGGATCAACGAGCGCACCCTGGTGATCGCCAGCGCTGCCGAGGAGCAGGCCCACGTCGCCCGCGAGGTCGATCGCAACCTGGTGAACATCCGCGACGTTGCCGTGCAGACCACCCAGGGCGCCGAGCAGACCCGCGGCGCCAGCCACGAGCTGTCGCGCCTGGCCAACGACCTCAAGGGCATGATCGGTCGCTTCGTGGTCTGACCCGCAGGCGAGCTAGGGCGTCGCGCGGCGCAGCACCAACTGCCCGCCGTCGCCCTTCTGCACCCGGTAGTCGCCCTCGCCCTGGCGACCGAGGAGCATCAGGGTCAGGCCGCCGCGTTCGAGCAGTGCGATCCCGGCCGGGGTAGGCCTCCAGGCGCGCGGCTCGCTGGGCAGCCAGCGCGTCAGGCAGGCGGTATCGCCGCCCAGGTCGTAGCCACTGGCTTCCGCCACTTCGCTGTCGCGCAGCTCCAGGTGGCAGATCGCGGGCGCCTCGTCCTGCTGCAGGGTCCATTGCCCGGCGAGATCGGAAGCGCTGAGAAGAATCAGACTGCTGGCCATACTGATACCTGTGCTGAAAAAACCGCAGAGCAAGCAAACCATCCTGGAGAGCTTCGCGCTTGCCGACATCGAGAGATCTCCTTCAAGCCTGGAACATCGGAGAACGCGGCGAACGCCGCCCGCCATCCTCGCTTCGAACGCCAGCGCGCGCCAGGCGCCGCGGGCCTCCGTTCGTCCGCCGGGCCGCCGGCCCACGGGCGCGCCACAGTTCACAACTTCGCTCCTGTGGAAGACACCTATCAATTCGAACAGTGCCCGGCCGGCCGAAGGGCCGCGGTTCGTACCGCCGCACCGAACCGCGCCCGCTTCAGCGCGTCAGACGACGATGTCGGCCTGGGTCGCCTGGCCGATCAGATTGATCGCGAAATCGGCATGGGCGTCCCCGCTGAGGTCGATCGCCAGGCTGCCGGCCTTGCTCGCCGCGTCGTAGGACAGGATCGCCTGGCCGGCCTGGCCGGCGAAGGCGTCGACGTATTGCAGCACCAGCCCGCCGTTGACGAAGGCGTCCAGCCCGGACAGGTCGATCTTGTCCTGGCCGCTGACGAAGTCGCGCAGGGTATCCGGCGCCGCCGCGGAGGACTCGGCGATATCGCCGTAGACGAAGGTGTCGGCTCCCGCGCCGCCCCACAGCTGGTCCGCGCCGAGGCCGCCGTAGAGGATGTCGTTGCCGGCGCCGCCCTTGAGCACGTTGGCCACGTCGTTGCCGATCAACAGGTCGCTACCCGAGCCGCCGATGGCGTTTTCCACGGTGACCCCGGCAGCGATCGACACGTTACCCTTCAACCCGCCGACATCGGACAGCGCCTTCTCGTTGAGGTTGATCTTCTGGTTCTGGCTGAAGCCGGAGAAGTCCAGGGTGTCGTTGCCGCCGGCGTCCCACACCGAGAACACCAGCTTGGAACTGGACGAGGTGGCGCTGTAGAAGTCGCGCTCGGTGTTGGAGTTGAAGCCGTACACCGTGTCGCCGGTGCGGGTGGTCAGGTTGGCCCCGTAGAGCTTCTGGATCGCCGCGATGTCGTCCAGCAGCGGTGCCGAGGAATAGGCGCCCTTGAAGTCCTGGCCGGTGTTCTGCTCTTCCCAGTAGCTCATCACCGAATAGGCGCGGGTGTCCTCGGCGTAGGTAGCGTCGGCGTAGGTGGGATCGCCCTCGCCGGCGTTGTAGTCGCCGGGGTGGCTCAGGCCCAGGGTATGGCCGATCTCGTGGGTCAGGGTCTGGCGTCCGTAGTTGCCGTTGGCCGGATTGACGTTGGCGCTGTAGCTGCTGTTGATCAGGTACCAGGATTGCCCCTTGAGCGCATCCGGTACATCCGGCAGGAAGGCGAACGCCGCACCGCCGACACTACTGCTGAAGTTGCCGAAGGTCAGGTCGCCCTGATCGCCCTGGCCGGCGTCGACGAAGTGGATATTGGTGACGTCCGACCAGGATTGCAGCGACAACTTGGCCTGGGCCTGCTGCTGCGCGGAAAAGGCGCTGAACTTGCCCAGCGAGTAGATATCGCTGACATACTTCCACGGCGTATTGAAGAAGTCGTTCGGTTTGGTCAGGAACGAATAGGACAGGGTCAGCACCGAGTCGCCCGGCGCTTTCTGCCACGACGCCTGTTCGCGGAGGATCTGCTCCGCCGCCTGGTCGACGGTATAGGACGGATGGCCATTGACCAATTCGTCCCCGCCCCGCGCATAGGCATGCAGGAAGTTGTCTACCTGGGTATACGCATCGCTACGACCTTTCAATGCAAGAGAATTGCTGGACATTGTCATATCCCTTTAAGTTGTAAAGGAAATAACTCGGATACAATTATCGGATGGATAATTGCAGTTATCGGCCAGATCAGGCCGAAGTCCAAACTGACACAGCTTATTTTCCAATGTCCACAGATTTCATGAAAAAAATTAAACTGCACTTAAAGCATATGCACGAACGAATTCCGCATATATGAAATCATGCAGGAAAGATAAACTACCGAAGACACTGGAATATTATAAAAACCGTTTCATATAAATAGAGCCTTATTGGAAAAACAATTCCATGCGTATTGTTCGACCTCTGTCGACCCGCCCGGGACATCGACTTCACGCCAGGCGAACAATTGCCTGCACGTCCCTCGCGGTCTCAATTGAGCGCGCTCCGGTTTTCCTCCGTATCGGTCTTCGACAGGGTGTGCAGCGGCGCCGGGCAATCCGTCGTCGCGCAGTCGCGGCGGCGCGCCGGCGTCTCGCCGGAAACGAAGTTCGCCGCCACCAGTTCCAGGTCGGCTTCGTCCAGCACGCCCGCATAGAAACGCAGGCGTGCCCAGGCCGTGAGGTAGTCGTACTTGGCCTTGGACAGCTCGTTCATCGCGCTGTACAGCGCCTGCTCGGCGTTCAGCAGGTCGAGGTTGACCCGCACCCCGGCGGCGATGCTCTTGCGCGTGGCCATCACCAGCGTCCGCGCCGACTCCACGGTCATCTCGTAGGCACGGATCTTCGCCGCACTGCTGCTGCTCTGGTTGTACATCTTGCGCACCTGGTTGAGGGTCTCGCGGACCTTGTCGTCCAGGTCGTAATGGCTCTTCTCCATGCGATGCGTGGCCTGGCGCGTCGCCGCCAGGGTCTCGCCGCCGGAGAACAGCGGAACGCTCAACTGGATGCCGACGCTGTCGGTCTCGTAGCGCTGGTTGTAGGTGTTCTCCGAACCGGACTTGGACTTGCCGGTGCTGGCGTACAGGCCCAGGCGCGGCAGGAAGTCGGCGCGGTTCTGCTCGACCTCGTAGCGGGCCACGTCCACCGCGTGGCGCAGCGAGGCCAGCTCGGGATTCTCGGCCAGCGCCAGGTCGCGCCAGGCGGTGTAGCTGGCGGGGCTCAGCGGGCGCACCTGGAAGCGTTCGCCGAGCGGCGCCAGGTCGGCGATTTCCAGCGGCGCCCCGACCAGTCGCTCCAGCTCGCGCAGGGCGGCATCCTGGCTGTCCCGCGCCTCGATTTCCTGGGCCTGGGCCAGGTTGAAGCGGGCCTGGGTCTCCAGGGTGTCGGTGCGGGTGCCGTTGCCGCGCTCGAACTGGCGCTGGTTGAGCTGGAACTGCTCGCGGTAGGAGCGTTTCTGCGCCCGCGCCAGTTCGATCTGGTCCTGGGCCAGCAGCGCGCCGGTATAGGCTTCCAGGACCCGGACCAGCAGTTCCTGGCTCTGGCTGCGGAAGCGCTCGTCGGACAGCAGCGCCTGGGCCACGCCCTTGCGGTAGCGGCTGAAGGCCTCGTAGTCGAACAACGGCTGTTGCAGGCTGAGGGTGGAGACGTAGCTGTCGTAGTCGCGGTCTTCCTTGAAATCGCCGCGGGTGGTGGCCTGGGTCACATCGGACCAACTGCGCCCACGGTTGTAGCTGTACACCAGGCGCGGCAGCAGCGCCGCGCGGCCGAGCGCACGGTATTGCCTGCCGGCCTCGTGCTCCTGGATCGCGGCCTGGAACTGCGGGTCGTTCTCCAGGGCCAGGTGATAGCCGTCCAGCAGGCCGAGGGCGAAGGCATCCTCGCGCAGCAGCAACAGGAAGGCGCCGAACAGCCAGGTCATCAGGCGGCGCATGGTCATCGGTCAGTTCTCCGCCAGCGCCACGTGGGCGCGGTCGAACAGGGGCTTGAACAGGTAGTTGAGCAGCGAGCGCTCGCCGGTGCGGACGAACACCTGCACCGCCATTCCCGGGCGGATCTGCAGGCCCTTCAGCTTGCCCATCGCGGCCGCGTCGACCTGGGCGCGCAGCGCGTAGTAGGGCTGCTTGTTCTGCTCGTCGAGCAGGCGGTCGGCGCTGACCATGGTCACTTCGCCGGTGACCCGCGGGGTCTTGCTCTGGTTGAAGGCGGTGAACAGCATCTCCACCGGCAGCCCGCTGTGGATCCGGTCGACCAGGTTCACCGCGAGCTGGCCCTCCACTTCCAGGCTGTCGCTGTTGGGCACGATGTACATCAGCAATTCGCCGGGGCCGATCACCCCGCCATCGGTGAACACCTTCAAGCCGGCCACGTAGCCGCTGACCGGCGCGCGGATCTCGGCGTGGCGCAGCTCGTAGCGCGCCGAGGACAGCTCCTCCCAGAGGGTCCGCGCATTGACCTGGGTTTCCGCCAGCTGCCCGTTGACTTCCTTGCGGTACTCCTCCTCGCGTTGGGCGATGCGCATCTGCGCCTCGGCGATGCTCTGGCGGATCTGCCCGAAGCGACCGCTGCTCTCCGATAGCCGGGCGTTCACCTCGGCCAGTTGGCGCTCCTGTTCGAGCAACTGGTTGCGCGGCATGTAGCCTTCCTCGGCAAGGTCGCGCGCGCCGCTCAACTGGCTGTTCAACAGGCGTTGTTGCAGGCGCTGGTTGCCCTCGGTCTGGCGCAACCCTTCGAGCTGGGCGCGCAGGCCCTCGATGTTCGCCCGCAATGCGGAGAGTTCGTTGGCCAGCGCGGTCTGGCGGCTGCGCAGCAACTGCCGCTGCAACTCCAGGCGCTCGCCGAGGGTCGGCAGCGGGGCCTGCTCGGCCAGTCCCGCGGGCATCTCCAGGGTCCGCCGGCCGTCGTATTCGGCCTGCAGGCGCGCCTGGTTGAGCCGCGCGTTGGCGTACCGGTTGAGCAGCGAATCGACGTTGGCCCGGGCCTGGGTCGGTTCCATGCGGATCAGCGGCTCGCCCGCCTCCACATGCTGGCCGTCGCGCACCAGGATGTGCTTGACCACCCCGCCCAGCGGATGCTGCACCGACTTGCGCTGGCCGGAGATGATCACCGTGGCCGGCACCGCCACGCCCTGGTCGAGCGGCGCGAAGGCGGCCCAGAGCAGCGCGCCGCCGAAGCCGAACAGGACCAGCAGCCAGCCCAGTCGCGCATAGGCGTTCTCGTCGCGTTTCACCGTGCGGGTCATTCCACACCTCCCTGGCGCGGCGCGGCCACCACCTGCGGCGCGCCATAGCCGGCCACCCGGTAGTCCGCGCGCTGCTGCGACGCCGACGCGGCGCGCTGGTTGTTCAAGGCGGCGAGCACCTGGTCGCGCTCGCCGTACAGGTGCAACTGGCCGGCGTTCAGCGCCAGCAGGCGGTCGGCGCAACCCAGCACGCCGGCCCGGTGAGTGATCAGCAGCACCGTGCAGCCACGCGCCTTGAGCGCCTGGATCGCCGCCAGCAGCGCCTGCTCGCCGCTGTCGTCGAGGTTCGAGTTGGGTTCGTCGAGCACCACCAGGGTCGGCGCGCCGTACAGCGCCCGGGCCAGGGCGATGCGCTGGCGCTGGCCGCCGGAAAGCCCGGCGCCGCCGACGCCGAGCACGGTGTCGTAGCCCTGCGGCAGGCGCAGGACCAGTTCATGGACCCCGGCCAGGCGCGCCGCCTCCACCACCTTGTCGGCCTGCACCTCGCCGAAGCGGGCGATGTTTTCCGCCACCGTGCCGGCGAACAGTTCGATGTCCTGCGGCAGGTAGCCGATGCGCGGGCCGAGGGTCTCGCGCTCGTACTGGCGGATCTCGGCGCCGTCCAGGCGCACGCTGCCGTGCAGGGTCGGCCAGATGCCCAGCACTACCCGCGCCAGGCTCGACTTGCCGGAGCCGGACGGACCGATCACGCCGACCACCGAGCCGGCCGGGATCGCCAGGGTCAGGCCACGCAGGGTGCGCGCCTCGCTGCCGGGCGGCGCCGCGTCCAGCGATTCCAGCAGCAGGTGGCCACGCGGCTCGGGCAATTCCATGCGCCGCTCGCGGGCGGGGAATTCGTCGAGCAGGCCGCTCAGCCGGCGATAGGCATCGCGCGCCGCGCCCCACTGCTTCCACACGCCGATCAGTTGGTCGATGGGCCCCAGCGCACGGCCCATCAGGATCGAGCCGGCGATCATCATCCCCGGGGTGATGCGTCCCTCCACCGCCAGCCAGGCGCCGAGGCCGAGCACCAGGGATTGCAGGGCGATGCGCAGGTATTTGCTCAGCGCGTTGATCCGCGCCGCGCGCTCGCTGGCCAGGCTCTGCTGGTCGAGGAACGCCTGGTGCAGCCGTTCCCAGCGCCCGCGCATGCTGCCGAGCATGCCCATCGCCTCGATCACCTCGGCGTTGCGCAGGTTGTTGCTGGCCAGTTGGCCGGACTTGATCGACAACTCGCCGGCCTTGGCCAGCGGCGCACGGGTGGCGCGTTCGTTGAACCAGGCCAGGGCCATCAGGGCCAGCGCGCCGACCAGCGAGAGCAGGCCGAGCCAGGGGTCGAAGAGGAAGATCACCAGCAGGTAGACCGGGAACCAGGGCGCGTCGAAGAAGGCGAACAGCGCCTGGCCGGTGATGAACTGGCGCAGGGTGGTCAGGTCGTGCAGCGCCTGGCTGGCCTCCTGGCCGCCGGCGCGCAGGTTGCGTTCGAAGGCGGCGGCGTAGACCCGCCCGTGCAACTGGCCGTCGAAGCGTTCGCTGACCCGCACCAGGACGAAGCTGCGCAGCGCCTCCAGCGCGCCCATGAAGACGAACACGCCGAGCGCCATCAGGGTCAGCATCAACAGGGTGACTTCGTTGGCCGAGGACAGCACGCGGTCGTACACCTGCAGCATGTACAGCGAGGGCACCAGCATCAGCAGGTTGATCACCCCGGAGAACGCCGCCACGCTGCGCAACGCGCCGCGGCTGGCCGCCAGGGCCTGTTTGATTTCGTTGGTAACGCTGGAACCGAGCCTTGCCATCGAGCGCGCTCACTTCTGCCACGACTGCCGCTGGAATCCCGAATGAGCCCGGATGGCACCTCCCTGTGCCGGGCGTTCCCTCGCCGTCAGGCGGCCAGGGCCTGATGCTCCGGCGCCGGGTCGGCGCCGATCAGCTGGATTGTCGGCGGCGCCGCTTCGCCGCCGTGGCCGAGCAGCGCCGCGAGCACCTTGCCGGCACCGTCCAGGGCGCTGTGCGCGGTATCCCCGGCGATCCCGGCGACGATCGACAGGTCATTGTCGAGGTCATGCACCAGCTCGATCTGGCCCTTCGGCCCGACCCCGGCGACATCGACGCCGGCAATCGTTTGCGCATACAGCTTGCTGTCGAAGTGCAGGTCCAGCGTCGGCAGCGAGACACCGATGTCCTTGACCACCGGCACGTAGCCGAGGATGCCGCCGACGATGGGCAGGTCCTTGAGGGTCACCTCGTTCCAGCTCAGCAGCTTGACCTCGTTGTAGCTACCCAGCTCCAGGGTGCCGCCGAGATTGGCCACGCCGAGGTTGTAGCTGGGTCCGGCGATACCGTAGAACTTGGCGCTGAAGCCTTCCTTGTCGACCGAGCCGACCACTCCCAGGCCGCCGAGGTTGAGCGGCGCCAGCACCGGCACCAGCGGCGCGGTGATCGGATTCAGCGCCAGGGCTGCGGTGACCAGCGGAGTCAGCGGCGTCTCGCCGCCGAAGGTCAGGCCCTGCTCGGTGAAGGAGACGTTGATCGGCAGCGGGCCGAGGATGCCGCGGCTATCGGGAATCACGCCCTGGTCGTGATTGCCGCCGAGCAGCGAGCCGATCACATTGACCCCGAGCAGGCCGTCGCTGTTGCCGAGGCTCAGCGAGCCGCCCTGGTAGGCGGTGTTGTAGAGGTCGTTGGCGGCCTTCAGGCTGTCGCTGCCGAACTCCCAGGCGTGGCCGACGGTGGCACCGACGCCCTGCCCCAGGTCGCCGACCAGCTTCAGGTAATCCTCCGGCTCGACGCGCCCGTGCAACAGGTCGTCGGCGATCGCCAGGGAGTTGCCGGCCAGCCCGCCCAGCGTGCCGACCGCGGAGCCTACGGTGTCGAGGGCGTCGCCGGCGATCTCGCCGAGCGTGCCGGCCACCGCGCCGACCGTACCCTCCAGCGCCTGCTCCACGCTGGCAACGGCGTCATGCACCGATGTCAGCGCTTCGTGCACCTGCTGCTCCACGGCGTCGACGGTGGAGCCCACCAATGTCCTGGCCACGTCCGCCACCGCCGTGACGGCGGTGGCGGCCACCTGCGTCGCGCGCTCGTAGACCTGGCCGAACAGGTTCGCGGCTGCATTGAATAATCCCATCTTCTGTTCCTCGATTGAGTTGTCTCGGTTATCGCGTTTCCGGCGCAGGTCGCTGTTTACCGACCGAACCGGTCACGCGGTCAAGCGCAGTCAGTGAGTTCCGCGAGAAAACGGAACGCGGGTACCTGAAAGTTCATCAGGCCTGGCGACAACTTGTTTTTATTGGAAGACAGGAGCCCCCCCGAGGGCGAAACCCATTTAATCCCGAGCAGCCCGCGACAGAGCGCTCTCCACCGCTTCGCCTGTTAAGTAGGACTAACATGGGAAAGGCAAATTTGTACCACCACTTAAATCAGTTCAATACTTTGGTTGGGCATACCGACCTGTCAGTTCTGCCAGGTAGTTTTCCAACCCCCTGATTCCTAAACGGTTTATTTACGCCTTTAATTAATATCGAATGACGGACGGTCGTCCCGGCACGAACTCCGACGAAAATCAGAAATGAAGAAAGGGTTATATCCTTATGCACCAAAATGCCGAGCCGTCCTCGCGGCGTGCCCAACTAGCGTGCAACTTCGGCAGCGCCCTCTTCGAAGAAACGAATGACACTTTTGCGTGGCTTATAAGGAATACTCTTATTACGTGAAGCGCATCACAAAATATTGAATCGAACAGTCCAGGCGGATTGTTTTCTCCTGGTAAACGATGATTAACGGCGCGCTCCCAACGCCGGGTTATTTCCATGAATCGCTTCAGCCAACGCCTTGCCTGCCGATAGCCTCTGCCGTCACCCGTTCCCGCCCTTGCTCCCCGCCTTGCCTGCCCCTATCCTGCGCCCGTCACGGCCAAATCCGTGACCGGGTTTGACAGCCCGAAGAGACGGCGCGATGCGCCGAGCGGTGCATGCGAAAGCAGCGAATGCTTTTGCAGGCATCGGCTCGACCGCAGTTTTCCAACTGCGGGCCTTCATGGCGGATCGCGTGGGGAGACCCTCGTGGTCTGCCGGTTCCGTTTCCCGGTCTGTCAACCCTGCGCGATCCTGCCTCCATCGATTGACAGCGAAGGCGGCAGGTCATGTGACTCTCAGAAACGGAGTACCCAGCATGACGAAGGATGAAAAGGAAAAGACCCACGTCGACGCAATCATCGAACGCTACAAGGACCTGATGGTCGAGATTCCCCCCGCCGACCGGCAACCCGGTCTCTCCCTGCTCTGGCCGGTTCCCGCCCAGCCCGCCATCGACAAGGGCGTCCGCCAGGCCGAGAACTGGCTTGCCGACCAGATCGAAGGCCAGCTCTGGACCGCCTTCGCGTTCGGCCGCGACAGCCTGCCCACACCGATGCAGAAGACCGCCTTCGAAGTGGCCTTCCTGACGCGCCTGCAGCAGCGCCTGGTAGCCGCTCGACGTTCCGGTTGACCCGGCCATGGCGAATGACGCCGGTGGCGTCGTTCGCCCTATGGGACTGCTCTATCCATGCCGCTGCGCGAGCGTACTTCTACGGTTCATCCCCACGCATGTGGGGAACACCACACGAAAACCATAACCCGCCATAGAGTGGGCTTTCTCATGCCCGGAGAACTTGCATGACTACATACGCCACCGGTAACCCGCTTGGCTCCAAAGACCCGCCTGATCTGTACGATAACGCCGAGAACTTCGACGCGGCGATGAACGACCGAGTAAACACCACGTGGAGTGATCGTTTCGGCGTTATGCGCCCAACGATGAAAGGATATGCGGAACAGTTCTAAGACTGGCTGGATGCTCAAGGATTCGAACCAGGCTTCCTTGAGTATGTCGACGGCTCTCCGCTGATTGTTGATCGCCCGACCCAACTGATCCAGCGCGACGGGAATCTCTACAGCGTTAAGCGGCCAGCAGATTTCCCTTTCGAGCCGAGCGGGAACTGGACCACCGACCAGAGTCTGCTGGTTGCCCAGGTCGACCGCTCGTTGGAGAGGTGTTCTTTGACGTCCCTGACTTCATAATCACCCGAAAGCTGGTGCAGCTTTCGAACCAGAAGTGGTATGGGCGCGGAGGGCAGCGAGGGACGGCGATTCGTAAGGGAGCGGACATTGATATGATCGATGTCGCCTCTCTCGAAACGGTCATTCACACCAACCTAGAGGGGGATGGCCAAAATTTCGGTGGTAAGGGATTCCACATCCCCGCGGGCTTCAGCCAAACGATCGAGCGCTGCCGAGCGATCAATATGGGCGGCGAACCCACGTATTTTGAGCAGAACGCCGGCTGTGGAGCGAACATATACACACGTTCGAGAGATACCTACTGATACGTCCCTATATGCTGGTATTGCGATCGCCGGCGATACTGCTCCACACCCGAGATTTCTCCGTGGAATCTGGCTCTCCGGAGCTAATTTCGCGCTCGGGCCAGACGCAGGAAATGGCAGTTCAATGACTCGCTTCTATATACGTGAACTGCGATTTGATCCGACGTCAACGCTATTCCATCTCTCGAGTGGACGATGTGCGAATTTAGGAGAGACAACAACACTCCGAGGCTTCGATCACACCCTCGATGGTGTCGCGTTCGCTGGACCGGTAGCCTTGGAGAATGCTCAGGGAATCAATATTGGATCGTCGTGTACTGTTCCCAGTCTGGTTGAAAATCAGAATAACAGTAGATACAACTCTGTGCATGTTCAGTGGAGAATATATACACCAGTGTGGACTCAGGCTACAACTGCACCATCGATCGGGAATGGAACCATCACTGGGAACTATACTCGCGCTGGACATGAGCGTTTCGTAAACATTCAGTTCGTTTCTGGCTCGACAACAACATATGGAGACGGATCGTCTGCATATGATCTTCCTTACCATTTCCTGGTCATATTGAGTATACGCAGTCGGGGTTCCCGGTGAGAGTTTCTGATGTTAGTTCCGGTGTTGACTTCGCAGCGTGGGGGAAAATTGGTGCAGGCCTTAAATATATTACTCTGTTTGTGGGTGGTGGTCAGTAGGTAAGGAACGGATTCCCGATGGCTTGAGCTGCCGGGGATATCATATGGATGCGCTTTGCTTATGATGTTAGGTAGAGCATGGCCGCTATCGCGGCCATGTTTTCTTGTTTAGGCTTTTTACTATCTCTAAACTCGCTATGTCAGACCCTTCCTTCGATAAGTGGGTAGGGTCTGAGTATAGTATTTTCCCGTCCCTGAACGGAGTGCATGAACCGTTGCTGCAGAGAGAGGGTGATACATCTATGAAGTGCGTTTTTTTGTGTTTTCTTGCAAACTCAATCAATATTGAATTTGTTTCTTCTGATTTCGAGTCTGACTTTCTATACGAGATAATGCTTTCGCATCTCTGATGTATGTAGGACGGGCGCATTAGGCATGAAGCTGTGTCTAAGCTGTTTGACTTAAATGGCTGACCGCCAACGATGTATAAGTCTCGACCCCCTATGTCCTCTCTGATTTTTTCAAGCCAATCGATTATTATGTCTCTTCTCGAGGCTCCTTTTAATTCGACATTCTCCCCATTTCTATTTGATATCTGACCACTATATCCACCCCAGGATTGAGAAATAATTAGTGGTAGATTGTTTCCTTGAAGAGCGTTAATCACGTTATTGTATGTGGCTTTGCAGTCGTTTCTAGGGACTCCATTGAGGATACGTGTGTACTCCCCAGAGATCACGCATCCATGCCTAAAGAATCCAAGCATGTATGAGCCGTCTTTACGAAGAGCTTTGTCTAGACCAGTAGCGTACTGAAGGGCGAAGCTATCCCCAGTTATTATCGCTAATGCTTCACCTTTTTTGTCACCCAGAAAAGCCTCTAGCGGAAATCCGTATCCACCATAGTTTAACTTGTGGTATTCAGCCGGGTTTTCCACAAGCGACCTGTATGATTCTGGTATTCTCTGAGGAAGTCCGTTATTATTGATTACCGCTTTTGCACTATAGAAACACCCGACAACTGTAAAAGCTATTGCTCCATATCCCGCAACTCTAAGTGATCTGACCTTTGTGATGAACCTCTTCTCTATCAAATGATGAAGAAGCGCACCAAGTATTAACGAAGTTACAAGAAGGGAGATTTTTTCAGAAACCACTATGCCTCTGAACATGTAATATTTATAGAAAACGTTTAAAGGCCAGTGGACTAGGTATACAGAGTAAGATATTAGCCCTACGTATACTACAGGTCGCATGCGCAGAATTGCGGCAGCCGTCGACTCTCCTGAATATATGCAGATAATAGCTCCAAGGCACGGCAGAGCAGCCCTGAACCCAGGGAATGGTGAGGAAGAGTCGAGCAACAGCGCCGGCATTATTATTAAAGCGAGTCCAATGAAGAATATAACAGATGCTTGCGATCCGGTTTTTTTATGGTGCTCCAAGTAGACGACAAGCGCCCCTGCGGAAAGTTCGAAAACCCTAAAAGGGATTAGAAAATATGCTGCCGAAGAGTCGTGACTTAGCCAAATCTGCGATGCTACTAGGGATCCTGCTGTAAGTAATGAAAGAACGGCAACAAAGAAACGCTCTGATACTTTCAGGGAGGCCCATACGACGAATGGCCACACCAAATAAAATTGCCATTCAGCAGCTAGGGACCATGTGTGCAATAAGGGTTGCGTATGAGCTGACGGGTCAAAATAATCCTGATTAATCCAGAAATAAATGTTCGATGCTGAAAATAGCGCGTACTGCCCTGACTTTGCAAGGTTTGAAAATGACGCCGGGTCAAATAGAAGATATCCAATGGCTAGGCAAGCAGCCACCGTCACTATTAGCGCGGGGTGCAGCCTAAGCAATCGTCTTGCAAAGAAAGATGTGAAGGAGAATGTACCTTGTAAAACGCCTTTCCGTATTACTTCTGTTATCAAATATCCGGATATTACAAAGAATACGTCAACCCCTATAAATCCACCGCCGACGCCAAGGTCGAAGTGGAATAGGAGAACAAGAATAACTGCGATGGCGCGTAGTCCGTCTATGTCAGGCCTGTATTTCAGGCTCTTGCTATGCATTGCGGATCCTTCTCTAGGTGTAAAACAGGCGCGAATGATAGCGGTCCTTTCGTGAACAGTCATTGATCAGAACAAGGAGCATGCATGCCTATCACTGAGCAGCAACTGCTGCAGATTCTCCCTAACGCCGGCCCTCGCGCCGGCGTTTTTGTTGGTGCTCTGAACCGCGGGATGACGCGCGGTTCATCCCCACACCCGTGGGGAACACCCTTACCGTATCCCATTGTTTTAAAAAAAGAAAAACAACAGCAAAATTCCACCGGGCCAAGCGGCCCTCGCGCCGCTCCTGGAAATGAGGGCCGTACTCATCCCACAGCCTAATCCGGCAGCTCCCTCGGGACCATTCGAAACCTACCCGCATCGGGATCCCGCGGTCCCCCAAGCTGATTGAACGCAAGCGCACCCACCGCCCTCCTATATTCCATGCAACCCACCACCTCAACCGGAACCGAGCAAGACTCCGCAGACATGGCACAGCCTTTCACCATCGAACCGGACCCGAACACCCTCGACCATCCACCGGCCTTCCTGGCCAACGGAGGAGCGGTCGGGAAACTGTTGCTCAGCCTCGACGCGGCCAGTTCGCCCCTCGGCCCGCCGGACGCCTGGTCGGCGAGCCTGAAGACGACGATGGCCACGCTGCTGCCGGCCAAGGCGCAGATCGTGCTGTTCTGGGGCGCGGAATTCGTCGCCCTGTACAACGATGCCTACGCGCCGAGCATCGGCGACAAGCATCCGCGCGCCCTCGGTCGGCCGGCGATAGAGAACTGGCGGGAGCTGTGGGATGACCTCGAACCGCTGCTGCGCGGGGTGTACGAGACCGGCGAGACCTTCGCGGCAAAGGATCGGCCCTTCTACATCGAACGCCACGGGCGCGGCGAGACGGTCTATTTCGACGTGTCCTATTCGGCGGTGCGGGAAACCGACGGTTCCGTCGGCGGCGTGCTGTGCATCGTCACCGAGACCACCGAGCGGGTGCGTTTCGAACGCCGCCAGGCGTTCCTCCTGGAACTGGGCCAGACCCTGCCGTCCCTGGCCGATCCCCTGGAGATCGAAGCCACCGCCCTGCGCCGGCTCGGCGAGGAGCTGGGCGCGTCGCGGATATTCTTCGGCGAGGACAACGGCGACGGCATGACCTTCCAGGTCCATCGCGACTATCTCCACGACGGCCGCTCGGCGGTCGGTCGGCATCGCTACCTGGCGTTCGGCGCCACCCTGTCCGGCGAACTGCATGCCGGACGCAGCGTGGCGCGGGAAGACCTCGCCGGGGAGCGCGGCATGAGTCTCGACGAGGCGGCGAGCCGCGCGCGCCTGGGGCTGGGCGCCACGCTGCACGTCCCGGTGCTGCGCCACGGCCGGCTGGAGGCGCTGCTGGCGATCCACTTCGCCCATCCGCAGGCCCTCGGCGAAGATTCGCGCCGCCTGGCGGAGGAAGCCGCCAAGCTGGCCTGGACCTCGCTCACCCATGCCCGCGCGGAGCTGGCGCTGCGCACCAGTTCCGCGCAACTGGCGGCGATGTTCGACCAGGCCAGCGCGGGCATCGCGGTATGCGACCGGAACTGGCGCTTCACCCGGGTCAACGATCGCTACTGCGAGATCGCCGGCCGTTCGCGCGAGACCCTGCTCGGCCTGCGCATGCAGGACATCCTCGACCCCGCCGACTTCGCCCTCCCCGCGGCGCCAGGCGGAGCGACCGGCGCGGCGTTCGAGATGAGCGGCCGCTACGTTCGCCCCGACGGCGATACGGTGTGGGTGCAGAACCAGGTCACGCCGCTGGTGGACGAGCAGCATGCCGCCAGCGGCCTGCTCTGCGTGTGCATGGACATCAGCGCGCGGGTACGCGCCGAGAACGAGCTGCGCGAACTCAACGAAAGCCTGGAAGAACGTGTCGCGACCATGCTCGCCCAGCGCGAAAGCGCCCTGGCGCAGCTTCACGAGGCACGCAAGATGGAGATGGTCGGCCAGTTGACCGGCGGCATCGCCCATGACTTCAACAACCTGCTGACGCCGATCATGGCCTCGCTGGAACTGATCCGCCGGCGGCTCGACGACGCCCGCTCCACCGACCTCATCGACGGCGCGCTACAGTCCGCCGAACGGGCGCGGAACCTCGTCGGTCGCCTGCTCACCTTCGCCCGCCGGCAAACCCTCAAGCCGCAGGCGGTGGCCCTGCGCGAGCTGGTCGAAGGCATGCACGACCTGATCGAGCGCTCGCTCGGCCCGACCATCGAGGTCCGCATCGAGATCCCGGAACGCCTGCCGGCGGTGGTGGTGGATCCGCACCAGTTCGAACTGGCCATCCTCAACCTCGCGGTGAACGCCCGCGACGCCATGGGCGAAGGCGGCCGCCTGGAAATAGGCGCGCGGACCGACCTGGTGATCGACGGCGCGGTGGACGGTCTCGGCGCCGGCCGCTACGTGTGCCTGGAAGTCGCCGACAACGGCGGAGGCATGCCCGCCGAGGTGCTGGCCCGCTGCATGGAGCCGTTCTTTTCCACCAAGGGCGTGGGCAAGGGCACCGGCCTCGGCCTGTCGATGGTCCAGGGCCTGGTCGCCCAGTCCGGCGGCGGCCTGGGGATCCACTCGGAGATCGGCAAGGGGACCCGGGTGAGCATCTGGCTGCCGATCACCGCGGAGCAGACGCAATCCACCGCAGAAAGCTGCCCGGACGCACCGGAAGCGTTGCGGCCGACCCACGTGCTGCTGGTCGACGACGACAGGATGGTGCGCTACACCACCGCGCTGCTGCTCGGCGATCTCGGCTACCAGGTCAGCGAGGCGGCGTCGGCGGAGGAAGCCCTGGGCGAGGTCGAGCGCGGCCTGGCGCCCGACCTGCTGGTCACCGACCATCTCATGGCCGACAAGACCGGCGTGCAGCTTGCCGAGGAACTGCGCCAGCGCTTCCCACAATTGCCGGTGCTGGTCATCACCGGCTACGCCAACCTCAGGCCCGAGCAACTCAACGGCTTCGAGGTGTTGACCAAGCCGTTCCGCCACAACGAACTCGCCGAACGCCTCGCCCGGCTGCTGGAAGCCTCGCCGTGAGGCCCCGGGCCGGCGGAACGCCTCAGCGCACCCGCTCGCGGCTCTTCACCGCCAGGTCCAGGGCTTTCTGCATGTCCAGCCGCGCCGAGCGGCCGACGTCGCGGTGGTCCAGGCGGTAGCCGCGCTCCGAGGGCAGGATCGGTGCGGTGAGGTCCTCGGCATCGGCCGGCTCGAAATCGTAGTCGCCGCCGATGGTCATGGCGCTGCGCCGGAGCAGCATGCGGATCTCCTCGGGTCGCAGCCGCGGGTTGAGGGAAAGCATGGCGGCGACCGTGCCGGCGACCATCGGCGTGGCATAGGAGGTGCCGCAGTGCACCTCGCCCCGCGCGTCCCGCTCCAGGGTCGAGGCATGGGTACAGGCGGCGGCGGTGACATCCACCCGCATGTCGACGTTCGAGGTGCTGCGCTTGACCGCGTAGGCCGGGTCGTCCACCGCCAGGCCTTGGCGCTCGCTGCGCTGGTGGCCGCCCACCACCAGCAACTGCTCGGTGACGAAGGAGGACGGCAGGCGGTATTCGTCGGTACCGGAGTAGGACGAGCCGTTGCCGGCGGAGTTGACCACCAGCACGTCCGGATGCTCCTTGCGCAGCCAGAGGAAGAATTCCTCGAGCAACTCCTCGTAGCCGCTCATGGCGATCCCCGAGCGCACCAGCGAATCCACCTCGTCGCCGTCGACGTCGCGAGCGCCGACGCGGTGGATGCCCCAGCTCCAGTTGAGCACCCGCACGCCATCCTCCACCAGGTTCACCGAGGCGGCGACGTTGGCCGTGATGCCAGCGTCCGAATTGCGCTCGACGATCACTTCGAAACCCTGGCTGGCGCGGTCCAGCCCACGCAGGAAGCCACTGTTGCCGCCCTGGTCCCAGCGCGCGGCGAGGATGCCGGCGACCGTCGAACCGTGGTTGTCGGGACGTTCGGCATCGCGCGCGTAGAGGCAGGTACGCGGCGCGGGCGCCTTGCAGGGACCGAGGTAGTCGGCGAAGTCGGGGGCGTCGAAGTCGACGTCGCGCTCGATCACCCCGATGCGCACCGGGCGGGTCTCCAGCGGGGCCTGGCGGGCGCGGACCCGACGCTGGTAATAGTTCACCGCGTCCATGAAACGATTGGCCGCCCACTCGTCGGAGTCGCTGTCCGGCTTGTCCACGGGCCGGCGCGCCGCCTCGGTTTCCTCGCCCTTCTCCGGCGCGGACTCCTCCACCACCACGGCGTCCACGCTGGTCTCGCTGCCGATGCGGAGGACCAGCGCGTCGCGCTGGACGAGGTCGCGCGCCGGCAGGCGCAACTGGTAGAGGTTCAACGGCGGGATCGCGCCGACCACCCGCGCGCCATATTTATCGGCCAGGCGTTCGGCCTCCCGGCGACCGTCGTGGTTCTCCTCGATCAACAGGCTGACCAGGTCGACGTAGGTGGTCAGGCCATCCATGTTCTTCGCCACCTCGTCGGGACCGGCGGCGAGCACATGGCTGCCGTTCAGGGTCAGCCATACCGGATTGCTGCTGCGCCCGCCCTGCTCCAGCCAAAGCGGACCGCTGGCGTGGCCACGGCGGTCCAGGCGGAGCCGCAGGCCGTCGCCCTCGCGCCGCAGGGCGGTGGCCGGCAGTTCGCGGCCGTCCAGCAACAGGCGCGGCAGGCCGGCGCCCAGGCCGCGCACGCGCAGGCACCACTCCTGCCGCTCGCTGGCCAGGAGATCGCCGCAGCGCTCCAGGCGCTCCAGGCGCAGGGGTGTTTCGGCGGCTACCAAAGGACTGCCCAGGGACGCGAAAAGGATGGCGAAAACGGCACGGCGCAGCGGCATGGACTCGGCTTCCGGAACGGGGACCTGTTGTTCCGACCGCCTGGCGAAACGCTTCGTTCAGGTTGAAGGCGGGCCCCGGCCACGCCGAGGCGCAGGCTAGTCCGCCAGTTGTTCCAGCGCCTGCGCCTCGCCGAAGGCGGGGTGAACCGCTGCTCCCGGCAGATCCACCGCATCTCCCTGCTGGCCCTCCCGGCCGGGCTGCTGGCCCGTACCTGATGCGGCAACGTTGAAGATCCGCCGACTGTCCATTTCGCGACGATGACTGGCGCTTTTGCCGGCGCAGGCCGCCCGCGCCTGCCTTACCGTTCCCCGCTCTTTCAGACACGGGAGCAGGGCAATGCCGCTTGCCAGTCATCTGCGTTGCGTGGCGCTGGCGCTGGGGATCTCCACCGCGCTGGGCTGCGCGAACCGCAACCAACCCGCGCCACGCGCGGAAAGCCTCGACCCTGGCCTGTCGAGGGTGGCGGGAACCCGCGGCGACGCGCTGCCCGCCCAGTGGTGGACGCTCTACCAGGACCCTGGGCTGAACCACCTGGTGGCCGCCGCGCTGCGCCACAACCGCGACCTGGCCGCAGCCGATGCCCATGCCCGCGCGCTCCTCGGCCATCTGCGCGGCGCACAGGGCGAACGCTGGCCACGGACCGAGGTCGGCTATGGCTACCAGTATGGGCGCGACGGCGACGACCAGACCCTCGCCGAAGCCACCGACGAGGACGTACGCAGCCAGTGGAAACACACCGCCCGCCTCGACCTGTCCTACCAGCTGGACCTGTGGGGCGAAGTCCGCGCCCGCATCGCCGCGGCGAAGGCGGATGCCGAAGCGGCGCAAGCGGCGCGCGACCTGCTCAGGGTCAGCGTGGCCAGCCAGACCACCCTCGCCTACGTCCGCGCCTGCGCCCTGGCGCGACGGGCAGAGGTACAACGCCGATCGGTCGGCCTGCTCGACGCGAGCCTGGCGCTGAGCGAACGCCAGCTCGCCGCCGGCCTTTCCAGCGAGCTGCAGCGACGCCGGCTGCTGGCCTTGCGCGAGCGGACCCGCGCCGCGCTGCCGATGCTCGAGGCGCGGCGGCGCGCGGCACTCTACGAACTGGCGCTGCTCAGCGGGCGCTCGCCGCGCCAGTTGGACGCTCCTGCCGCGACCTGCGCCGGCATACCGCAACTGCGCCGTGCCCTGCCCACCGGCGACGGCTGGAGCCTGCTGGCGCGCCGCCCGGACATCCGCGCGGCCGAGCGCCGGCTCGCCGCCGCCGATGCCCGGCGCGCGCTGGCCGAAGCCGAGCTGTACCCGCGCATCAGCTTCGCCGTCGGCGCCGAAACCTCCGCAGCGACCCTCGCCGGCCTCGGCGCCAGCGGCGCGCTGGCCTACGCGGCCGGCCCGCTACTGAGCTGGCGCTTCCCCAACCGGGAAAGCGCGCGAGGCCGCCTGGACAGCGCCGCAGCAGAGCGCGACGCCGCCCTGGCGCGCTTCGACGGAGCGGTGCTCGGCGCCCTGCGCGAGGTCGAGCGTGCCCTGGCGCTGTATGCCGGCGAGCGCCAGCGGCGTGCCGACCTCCAGCGCGCCCTCGACGAACAGCGCCACGCCTACCGGTTGGCGCGCAGCAACTATCGCGCCGGCGCCCTCGATGCCCTCGAGCTGCTCGACAGCCAACGCAGCCTGGTCGCCGACCGGGCGCGCCTGGTCGACGCCGAGATGCGCGTCGCCGAGCGCCAGGTCGAACTGTTCCGGGCCCTCGGCGGCGGCTGGCAAGCCGCTCCCAGCCCCTCCCACCAGGAAAACGGACAATGAACCAGGCAATCAGGGAACCCATCGAACACACCACTGGCGAAACCATGCCAGCAGCCACGCGCCGACGCCGAACCTGGCTGCTGGGCGCCCTCGCCGGCACCATCGCGCTCGCCGCCCTGCTGGCCTGGTGGTGGAGCAGCGGACGCTTCCTGGAGGGCACCGACGATGCCTATGTACGCGCCGACTGGGTGGCGGTCAGCGCGCAGGTCTCCGGCTACGTCGCCGAGGTGCTGGTGGCCGACGACGCCGACGTCCAGGCCGGCGACCTGCTGCTGCGCCTGGACCCGCGCGACTTCCGCCAGCGCCTGCGCGCCGCCGAGGCCCGCGAAGCGGCGGCGCAGGCGGCGCTGGAAGCCCAGCGCGCGAAGCTGGAGACCCTCGACCGGCAACGGCTGGAGCAGGCGCAGACGATCAGCCGCGCCCGCGCCGATGGCGAAGCGGCGCGAGCCGAATGGCGCCGCGCCGAGACCGACTGGCGACGCTACCGGCAACTGGCCGACGAGCATGCCACCAGTCGCCAGCGCCTGGAGAATGCCGACGCGGTGCACCAGCGAGCGCGGGCGGCGGCGCGGCGGGCAAGCGCCGAGGAAGGCCGCCAACGCGCCGCCAGGGACGTGCTGAAGAGCCGGCGACGCGAGGCGGAGGCGGCGCTCGCCCAGCGCCAGGCGGAGCTGGAGGAAGCCGCGGCGGCGCGCGAACTGGCGCGCCACGCCCTGGCCGATACCGAGATCCGCGCCCCATTCGCCGGCCGCGTCGGCCAGCGCAAGGTGCGCCTGCGCCAGTACGTCACGCCGGGGCTGCCGCTGCTGGCGGTGGTGCCGCTGGAGCAGGCCTACGTGGTGGCCAACTACAAGGAGACCCAGCTCGAACGCATCCGCCCCGGGCAACCGGTGGAACTGGAGGTGGACACGTTCGGCCGCCGCTGGCGCGGCCGCGTCGACAGCGTGGCGCCGGCCTCCGGCGCGGTATTCGCGCTGCTGCCGCCGGACAACGCCACCGGCAACTTCACCAAGATCGTCCAGCGCTTCCCGGTGCGTATCCGCCTGGACGCCGACGCCGCCGAGCGGGGCCGGCTGCTTCCGGGGATGTCGGTGATCGCCACCGTGGACACTCGCGAACCGGACGGAGCCTCCGCCGATGAGCGCTGACGACAAGGTATCGCTGCGTGCCTGGGTCGCCGTCACCGGCGGCCTGTTCGGCTGCTTCATGGCCGGCATGAACGTGCACGTCACCAGCGCGGCGCTGCCGGAGATAGAAGGCGCGCTGGGAGCCACCTTCGAGGAGGGCTCGTGGATCTCCACCGCCTACCTGGTCGCGGAAATCAGCATGATCCCGCTCACCGCCTGGCTGGTGGAAGTGTTCTCCTTGCGCCGGGTGATGCTCCTCGGCTCGCTGGTGTTCCTGCTCAGTTCGCTGAGCTGCGCGCTGGCGCCGAACCTGTCGACGCTAATCCTGATCCGGGTGATCCAGGGGGCTTCGGGGGCGGTGCTGATCCCGCTGTCGATGCAACTGATCCTCACCGAGCTGCCGTCCAGCCGGATACCCCTCGGCATGGCGCTGTTCAGCCTTTCCAACAGCGTGGCCCAGGCCGCCGGCCCGTCGATCGGCGGCTGGCTGGCGGATGCCTATTCCTGGCGCTGGATCTTTCTCCTGCAACTGTTGCCGGGGATCGCCCTGCTGGCCGCGGTGGCCTGGTCGATCCGCCCCCGCGACGGCGACCGCGAACGCCTGCGCCAGGCCGACTGGCTCGGCATCGGCGCGATGGTCGCCGGCCTCGGCGCGCTGCAGATCGTGCTGGAGGAAGGTGGCCGCCGCGACTGGTTCGAGTCCGGCTTCATCCGCGCCTTCGCCGTCCTCGCCGTGCTCGCCCTGCTGCTCTTCGTACAGCGCCAACTGTGGGGCGCGCGGCCGTTCATCAACCTGCGCCTGCTGGGCAGCTACAACTTCGGCGTGTCCAGCCTGGCGATGGCGGTGTTCGGCGCGGCGACCTTCGGCCTGGTGTTCCTGGTGCCCAACTACCTGTCCCAGTTGCAGGGTTTCAACGCCCGGCAGATCGGCGACAGCCTGATCCTCTACGGCCTCGTGCAACTGCTCCTGGCGCCGCTGCTGCCGCGCCTGATGCGCTGGCTGAACCCCAAGCTGCTGGTGGCCGGCGGCTTCGCGATCATGGCCCTGGGCTGCTGGATGGGCGCGCACCTGAACGCCGACGCGGGACGCAACGTGATCATCCCCTCCATCATCGTGCGCGGCATCGGCCAGCCGCTGATCATGGTCGCGCTCTCGGTACTGGCGGTGAAGGGCCTGGACAAGGCCCAGGCCGGCTCGGCCTCGGCGCTGATCTCGATGCTGCGCAACCTCGGCGGCGCGATCGGCACCGCGCTGCTGACGCAACTGGTCTCGCTGCGCGAGCGCTTCCACTCCGAGCGGATCGGCGAGACCCTGACGATCTTCGACGGCGCCCTGCAGCAGCGCCTGGGCGGTGGCCAGGTGCGGATACAACTGCCGGAGCAGCAGCAGGCGCTGGCCCTGCTCGACCACGGGGTGCGCCAGCAGGCCTACCTGATGGCCTACTCCGACGCCTTCTACCTTTCCTGCGTGGCGCTCCTGGCCTGCGCCCTGGCCTCGCTGATGCTGCGCCAGAAGGACTGAACTCAGTCGCCCTCGGCCACCCCGTAGGCGGCGCCGCGGCCGAAGTAGAGGCTCGGCGAAACGCCCAGGGTCCGGCGGAACATGGCGCTGAAGGCGCTCTGGCTGTCGTAGCCGAGGTCCAGTGCGACCTCGAGGATCGAATGCCCTGCCGCCAGCGCATCGAGGCTGGCGAGCAGGCGCATGCGCCGCAGCCACTGGACGAAGCTGAGACCGGTTTCGCGCTGGAAGGCGCGGGTCAGGGTCCGCGGGCTGACGCCCAGGCGACGCGCGGCATCGCCCAGGCTCCAGTCGGCGGCCGGCTCGGCGCGCAGGCTGCGGCACAGCGCCGCCAGTCGCGGATCGACCGGCTGCGGCACGTGCAGGGCGAGGATCGGCAGCACCCGCAGTTCATCGAGGATCAGCTCCATCACCCGCTCGTCGCGGCCGCCCGGCGGGTAGTCCGGGGCGATCCGCATCGCCGCGACGATCAATTGCCGCAGCAACGGCGGCACGTCCACCACCCGGCAATCCTGCGGCAGGTCGTGGCGCGCCTGCGGGGCGATGAACAAGGTGCGCATGCGCACCTGGCCGGCGAAACGCAGGGCATGCTCGATACCGGCCGGCAACCAGACACCGCGTCCCGGCGGCACCACCCAGGTGCCCTCGGCGGTGCCGACCGTGACCACCCCGCTGAGCGCATGGATCAATTGCGCGCGCGAATGCCGGTGCAGCTCGACGCGCTCGCCGTGGAGATAATCCTGGGCATAGGCGAAGACCGGACGGGTGGAAGGCAGGTCGATCAGCATCGGGCGGGCCTTGGCGGGCAGTGGGGGCGCTGTCTTTTTACCAGCCGCGCCATGCTAACGACCAGACCCGGCGAAGCACGCCGGCGCTCGCCGCGACGCGGCGAGCGCGCTACCCTGGCCGCCCCGGCGTGGCGCGACTGCCTGGCATATCCGCCGCGCCATCCCTCCCCAAGCACAGGAGCGAAACCAGCATGGCCTCTTACGCGGAACTGTTCGATATCGGAGAAGACTTCGCCGCCTTCGTCGGCCATGGCCTGGCCACGGAACAGGGCGCGGTCGCGCGGTTCCGGCAGAAGCTGGAAAGCAACGGGCTGCCGAGCGCGCTGACGGAACGCCTGCAACGCATCGAACGGCGCTATCGCCTGCTGGTCGCCGGGGAAATGTGGTGCCCGGACTGCCAGATCAACCTGGCCGCGCTGGACTTCGCGCAGCGCCTGCAACCGAATATCGAGCTGGCAATCATTTCCAAGGGCCGCGCCGAGGACGACCTGCGCCAGCGCCTGGCGCTGGAGCGAATCCCGATTCCGCTGGTACTGGTGCTGGACGAGGAGTTCAACCTGCTCGGACGCTTCGTCGAACGGCCGCAGGCGGTGCTCGACGGCGGTCCGCAGGCGCTTGCGGCGTACAAGGCGGGCGACTACCTGGAGCACGCCATCGGCGACGTCCTGGCGATCATCGAAGGCGCGGCGCGCTGAGACAGCGCCTGCGCCCGCTTCTCAGTGCCGCGAACAGCCCGCGCCAAGGCCTCGGTACTACAAGCGATGTAGGCGTCCGGCGCTGTCGCGATAGAGCATCACCAGCGGCACCACGCCACAGGTGGCCGGCACCGGCGTGACGGAAAGCACCCGCTCGATGTCCAGCGGCATGCCGTAGTCGTAGCGCTCGATCGGCGGCAACTCTTTCCCGTCGTCGTCCGCCGCCTGGACCTGGGACCAGCAGGACAGCAGCAAGGCCAGCAAGAACGAGGTTTTCATGAGGTCTTTTCTCCATGCTGCGCCCCGTCGGACGAGACGCTTTGCGAATAGGCCCGGAGCAACCAGGCGAGGTCGGTGAGGATCGCGGCCAGGCGCCATTCGCCGGCGGCCGCCAGGCGGGCGCCGGCACGGCGTGCGTGCCGCGCGGCGAGCGGCGGATCGCGATGGCGGACGGCGATGGCTCGCAGTGCGCGCTCGATCCACCGCGCCTCCGCGGCGGCCGGGTCGAGCCCGGCCAGGGCGCGCCACAGGCGCCGCGACTCGCGGCCGAGTTGCAGGGATACGAAGCCCAGGCGCAGGGCCAGCGCGCTGCGCGGATGTTCCATGCCATGCAACGCGCCCAGCTGGGCGATGCGATGCTGCTGGCGGGCCTGCCAGGCATGCGCGTCGAAACCGGCGCGACGACGCAGCAAGGCGAGGGTCTCGCGGCGCAGATGGTCGAGCAGCGACGCCGAATGCCGTTCCAGGTCCTTCGGCAGCAGGCGGTAGACCAGCAGGCTGATGCAGAGCGCCAGCACCCAGGCGCAGGACTGGTTGACGAAGTCGCCGAAATCGAAGCGGGCGAGATTGCCGGTGGCGACCAGGGTGTTGAAGGCGATCAGGTAGGCGATTCCCTGCAACGCCCGCCTGGGCACTGTGGTGGCCTGGATACCGAACGACCAGAAGAAGGCGAGGCACAGCAGCAGCAATGGAAAGCCGTTGATCAGCGGTAGCAGAAGGAATTTGCAGAGCAATGCGGCAGGTATCGCGCAGAGCGTGCCGCGAATGAAATTGCGCGTGCCCTCGGCGGGAAAGGGCGAGGCTGCCAGCAGCGTGCAGTAGGGGCCGAGCACCGCCAGCAGGGTCGGCCCCTGGTCCCACCCGCTGAGGAACCACAGGGCGCCGCCGACCAGCATCGCCAGCCAGGCTCGCGCGCCGTTGCGCAAGGCCTCGCGGTAATGTCGATGGAAGGCCGCTGGGCGGACGTCGGCGCGGGCCCGGCCGTCGAGCCGGGCGAACCCCCGCAGGGCGGCCTGCAGGTCATCCAGTTGCTCGTCGAGACGCTCCATGAACAGCCCTTCGCGACAGGCATCCGCTTGGTCTGTCGGAAGTCCGCGCCGAATCGCCGCCAGGCGACCGCGCAAGCTCGCGAGCCGTCGCGCGGCGCCGGCGAAGTCGAGCTCGCCGCGCTCCAGTTGGCCGCCCAGCAGGCGCAGGTCGTCGGCCATCGGCAGCGCCAGTCCGCGCTCCGCCAAGCGCCGGGCCCAATGCGTCTCGCCGGCGAAGCGGAACTCCATCAGCGTGGAAAACAGCGCCGCCAGGCCACCGCGGATCGCCGGGAGCGCAGCGCTCAGCACCCGCGACTCGGCGCGACCGACGCCCAGCAGGTCGTCTACCGCGTAGACCTCGCCGGCCAGCGTCCGGCGACGGCGCTCCAGTCCCCCGTCAGCCGCACCGGCGTGCCGCGCAGCGACCAGCGCCAGCGTCGCCGCGCAGAGCGAGACGAGACGCTGGCGCACCCGCCCGGACACGGTCCTGCGGCTGAAGAGCACGGTCACCAGGCTCAGGCAGCAGACCCCGACGATTACCGCCGAGGCGCGGGTGACGATGTGCTCGAAGGCCGCCTCGGGCTCGACCATGGCCGGTCCCAGCGCCAGGCACACGGTGTAGCCGGCGACCACCGCGGCGGTGGCGTAGAAGTGCCGGACCAGGCTCATGACGCCGACGCAGAGACCCAGCCAGAAACCCAGGGCGACGACGAACAGCAGCATCTTCTGGGCGAACAGCGCGGTCAGGACGAAGGCAGCGAGCGTGCCGACCAGGGTACCCACGGCGCGCCACCAGCCCTTGCCGACCACCGCCCCCTGCACCGGATTGATCAGCAACAGCACAGTGGACGCCGCGGAAAACGGCGAATCCAGTTGCAGGTAGAGTCCCAGGCCGAGCGCCAGAGCGGCAGCGCCGATGCTGCGCAGCACGTAGCCCAGGCTGTCGGTCCGCCAGGGCAACGGCAACGCCGCGTACCAATCGCGCCCGCCGGACGCCGACGCCGCCATCAAAGGTACTCCTGCAACCAGCGGGTCAGCCGCCAGTGCCGCGCGGTCCCCGCCTGCAGCACCTCGACACTGCCGGTCATGCCGGCGGCAAGCACCACGCCCGCCGGTACCCGGTCGAGTTCGATGCGCACCGGCACGCGCTGCGCCAGGCGTATCCAGCTGAAGTTCGGGCTGACCTGCGGCAGGCCGCTGTCGGCACGGCTTTCGTTGAGGTCGGCGACACCGCGACCGATGCTCGCGACATGGCCGTCGAGCAGCGGATCGAACCCCATCAGCTTGATCGACGCCGGCGCGCCGACCTGTACATTGCGCAGCTTGGTTTCCTCGAAATAGCCGGTGACCCAGAAGCTTCGCCGATCGACGATGAAGATGTTGGTCCGGCCCGCCGCCGCGTAATCGCCGGGCTGCACGCGCAACTGCGTCACATAGCCGTCCACCGGCGAGCGCAACTCGCTGCGCCGCAGGTCCAGCCGCGCCTGGTCGAGCGCCGCCCCAGCGGCCTCGGCGCGGGCGCGGGCGATACGCAGGGCGCGACCGGCGTTGGCGACCTCCTCGCGCGAAACCGCGCCGGCCAACTGCATGCGTCGGCGCCATTGCTCGTCACGTTGGCGCAGGGTTTCCCGCGCCTGCTCCAGCTCCGCCTCGCGCTGACGCACGGCCAGGCGATAGCTGCGCGGATCGATGCGGTACAGCGGATCGCCGCGGGCCACGCGCTGGTTATCTGCGACGAACACCGCCTCGACGCTGCCGGAGACTTCCGGCGCGATGCGGATCACCTGCGCGCTGACCCGCCCGTCGCGGGTCCAGGGCGCCAGCACGTAGGCTTGCCACAACTGCAACGCCAGGCACAGGGCGAGCAGGCCGCAGGCGAAGGTCGCAGCCACCTTGGAAAGACGAACGATGGACATGGGGACCTCGGCTCAGAACTTCAGCACCAGCGCGGACAGCACGATGAACGACAGGAAGAAACGCAGCAGGCCGGGATGCCAGGCGCATTCCAGCCAGCGCCAGGCGAGGCGCTCCAGCAGCAGGTAGAGCGGCATCGCCAGGCACAGGTAGAGGAACAATGGCGGCACGTAGAGGCCGGAAACGGAGACTTCGCTCAGCATGCAGGGCACCAGGGTATCGAGGGCGCGGAGCGGTCGGCCGCTCCTGTCGGGTTGACGAGCACAGGCTACGGGTCGTGGCGATTTGCAAATATCGACTACTCAGCCAGAAAATAATCGAATTCGGACAACCCGCAGGACCTGCCGTGAGCCGTGAACCGCAGACCTACCTCGCCCAACGCTTCGATCCCGACGCGCTCGGCCAGCCGGCCCTGGCCCTGCAGCTGGAGGCCCGGCACAACGACACCGAGGTGCCGGTGCACCGGCATCGCAAGGGCCAGCTGGTGGTGGCCTGCCGCGGCGGCATCACCTGCACGGTGCCCGATGGCCTGTGGATGGTGCCGGCCGGGTTCGGTGTGTGGATTCCCGGCGGCATCGCCCATAGCAACCGGGTCACCGCCAACGGCAAGGTCTGCTTCCTCTTCGTCGAGCCGGGGGCGGCACGCCTGCCGAGCGACTGCTGCACCCTGGCCCTGTCGCCGCTGGTCCTCGAACTGATCCTGCACCTGAGCGCGCAACTGCAGGACTATCCGCACGACGGCCCGCTCGCACGTCTCGCCGGGGTGCTGCTGGAACTCCTGGAACAGGCGCCGACCGAACAGCTCTACCTGCCGCTGCCGGACAACCGCGGCCTGCGCCGCATCGCCGACGAACTGACCCGCGCCCCCGGCGACCGCGCCAGCATGGCCGAATGGGCCAGGCGAGTAGCGATGAGCGAGCGGTCCCTGGCGCGGATGGTGCGCCGGGAGACCGGCATGACCTTCGGCCAGTGGCGCCAGCAATTGCAGATCATCATCGCCCTGCAGCAACTGTCCGCCGGAGTTTCGGTGCAACGCACCGCCGAGATCCTCGGCTACGAGTCGGTCAGCTCGTTCATCGGCATGTTCCGCAAGGCGCTCGGCAGCCCCCCGGCCCGCTACGTGCGCGACAGCATGCGGCGGCCAGCCGACTGAACGGAGGTCGACGGAACGGCCTTGCAGTTCGTCAGCTGTTCTCCCCCGAGACTGGCACTCGAAGGCACTTCTGGGAATAATGCCGCCCTTTTTTCTCCAGGAGGATCAGATGGTTACGCACTTCTTGAGCGAATCCGGCCAGGCAGCCTGCGGGCGCGGCGACAGCAACGTGAACGGCTCGAGCGACGTCGGCCAGGTCAGTTGCAAGACCTGCCGGCGCACCAACGCCTTCGCCCAGGCCCAGGAAAACGCCGCTCCGGCCAGTGCCCCTGTCACCCCCACCGCCGCTGCGCCAGTGATCGACAAGGCCGCGCCGCGGCCGAAAGCCGAGGCCAGGCCCGCCGCCGCGCAGCGCCAGGACCGCGATGCCGCCCGCAAGGCCTGGCAGGCGCGTCTCAACGAATTATCCGGGAAGAACCGCATGCCGCGCTCGCGGCGCCGCGCGCAAGCCTATCTCTGAGCGGTAGCGGTACTTCGCGGCGGATGTCCGCACGCGGTCATATCCGTCCTGCCCAGCACGACCGCGCGTCCCCTCATCAGGCCAGGCCCTGCGCCTCCGCCAGGGCCAGGCCGTCGAGGGCGCCGGCGAGCATGTCCGGCAGATGGCGCGGCTCGTCGGCCAGCTCGGCCAGCTCCGACAACCGATGCGCCGCCGTCAGCAAGGCGATCCGCCGACGCTCCAGGCGCCGACCGCTGAAGCGCTCGTAGGCGGCGACGATGCGCTCGGTGAGGTCGGCATCGATGAACGCGGAATAGATGAATTCCTGGTGCAGCGGACCGATGCCCGCGTCGGCGAAGTCGTACACACCGTTCAGCCGCCCGGCCTCGCTATCGAATGCCATGTTCCAGCCATGGCCGTCGAAGAAGCCGAAGATCGAACCCAGCGGATCGGCAGGCAGCTTGGCGTATTCCCGCACCAAGCGTTCCGCGCGTTCGCGCCAGGCCGCAGGCAGCAGCGGCAAGGCGCGCCTGCGCATCGCCGTGGGCGACTCCCAGGGACGCACCGGCAAGGCTCCAACCGCCTGCATGCGCGCCGGTGGCAGCCGATGCAGCTCGGCGTAGAAGCGCCCCAACGCATCGCCGACCGCCTGCCGTGCGGGTTCGTCCAGGCGCCGATAGTCCTCGCCCAGGAGGTAACCGCCAGGCAGTTTCTCGTGGCGGGAAAACAGCGGCGGTCCCGCAAACACCTGCGGCGCCGGCACCGCCAGGCTCACCGCCGGACGCACCAGGCGTAGCACGGCGGCCTCGCGCAGCAGCGCCGCCTCGGCCTCCGCGCCGCGCGGAAACTTGAACACCCAGCGCCCTCCGACCTCCACCGCCGTGGAATGCCAGCCCGAGGCCAAGATGGCGAACGTGGCGTCCACCAGCTCCGGACAGGCCGCCACTATCGCCCGGCGATATTCCTCCAGGGCACGCGGTTCCTTCACCGACGACTCCGCGCGACCATCGCCACGATCGCCTCGTACAGTTCCCGCCGCGCCTCTTCCGGGGCGATCTCTTCGGTGGCGGCCGCGTGCGACAGCGCTTCGGCGGCGCCGATCATTGCGCGCAGAGCGGCGACGGTCAGCCGTCCGCCGCCGGCGAAGGGCTCCAGCACGGCGCGGCACTTGTCCATGAAGAGAACCTCGTAGTCGCGCTTGATCCGCTCCAGCTCCGGCGAGCTGGCGAGGGCCGCGACCACCCCGGGAATCTCACGGCCTTGTTGCATCACGCAGTCGACATAGGCGCGGGCGATGACGTCAGCGCGCCCCTCCAGGGTCGCCTCGCTCGCTTCCAGGGCAGCCTCCATCAGCGCCGTCTGGCGCAGGTCGTAATCCTGGTAGAGCGCCGCCAGCAGGCCGGCGCGGGTGCCGAAGTGGTCATAGACCACCGGCTTGGTCACCCCGGCCTGCTCGGCCAGGCGACCGAGGGTCAGCGCCTCGGTGCCTTCTTCGCGGACCAGCCGCCAGGCCACCTCGAGCAACTGGCGCTGGCGCTCGTCGCGGGACAGGCGGCGGCGTGGCGACGGGTCGTCTGGGGAGTGCATTGACATAGATAACCTACTAAAAGTAACTTACTAAAGGTAACCTACAAAAGGTAGGTTTTACCCAGACTATCGACTTGCCCCCCTTCCCGCAATTCCCGGAGGAATTCGCCCATGCATGCCCTGATCGTCGTCGCCCATCACCATCCTCGCTCTCTCACACATGCCCTCGCCGCCCACATCGCCGAAGGCGTAGTCCGCGCCGGCCATTCCGCGGAAACCGCCGATCTGGCGGCGGAAGGCTTCGAGCCGCGCTTCGGCCTGGCCGACCACGCCGTGCATCGCGGCCAGGCGTCGCCTCCCGCCGACGTCCTCGCCGAGCAGGCGCGCATCGATCGCGCCGATACCCTGGTGCTGGTCTACCCGATCTACTGGTGGTCGATGCCGGCCCTGCTCAAGGGCTGGATCGATCGCGTGTTCTCCAATGGCTGGGCCTTCGACTACAGCATCGGCGGCGACCTGCGGAAAAAGCTGCAGCGCCTGCGCGTGGTGCTGGTCGGTGTCGGCGGCGCCGATGCCGGCACCTTCGAGCGGCACGGCTACGCCGGGGCGATGCGCACCCAGATCGACCATGGCATCTTCGATTACTGCGGCGCACGGGTGGTCCGTTCCGAACTGTTGCTGGAGTCGGAGAGCGCCGATCCGATCCGGCATCTGGACCAGGCCCTGCACATCGGCAGCCAGCTCTTCGCCGCACGCGGCGCGCAGGGGGCCGCCCAGGCGCAGCCGCTGGAGGCCTGACCCCAGGTCATTCGGCCAGGTGCATGGCGAAACCGGCCCGCTGCGGGGCAAGTTCGTCGCGCAGGGTCAGCGCCGGGATCAGGTAGTCGCCGCCGTTCTGCCGGCGGAACGGGATCGGCGCAGTGCGCTGCAGGTCATCGAGGCGCCGGCCCAACTGCTCGCTCAGCGCGGCGAAACGCTCCGCGTCGATCCGGCTGCTGCGATAGACGACGAAAGGCGGCAATACCTCGAAGCCGGGGTAATGCAGGATGCCGTGGTGGATGGGGAACAGCAGGTCGTCCATCGGTCCGTTGATACCGCGCGCGGCGTAGTGCGACTCCCAGCCGCCGGCGGTGACTACCAGCATCGCCCGCTTGCCCTGCATCCGGCCCTCGCCGTAGCGGTCGCCCCAGTGGCTGTCGGAATGTTCGCCGACCCCGTAGGCGAAGCCGCAGGCATAGACGCGATCGATCCAACCCTTGAGGATCGCCGGCATGCTGAACCACCAGAGCGGGAATTGCAGGATCAGCGTATCGGCCCAGCGCAGCTTGTCCTGCTCACCGGCGATGTCGACGCTCTGCCAACCGTTCTCGAAGGCGCGCAGGGAAGTTGCGGAAGGATCGAAGCGTTCGCTGGCCTCGCGCTCGAGGCTGTCGCCGGCATCGAGCACGGCCTTCCAGCCCATCGCGTAGAGGTCCGAAACCTGCACCGCATGGCCGGCCGCCTCGAGGCGGGCGACCGCGAAGTCCTTGAGCGCACCGTTGAGGGAGCGCGGCTCGGGATGGGCATAGACGATGAGTACGTTCATGGCGGGTCTCCGGCAAAAGGTGGGCGCAGGATCGGCCATCGCCGGATATAGTTGAAATGAATATCCGAAATTCCAGGTATATGGATGATTAATCTCCGGCGACTGGACCTGAACCTGCTGGTGACCCTCGACGTGCTGCTCACCGAACACAATGTGACGCGCGCGGCGGAACGCCTGAATTTTTCCCAACCCTCGGTGAGCGTGCACCTGGCCAAGCTGCGGGCGATCTTCGACGATCCCTTGCTGCTTCCCGGCCCGCGCGGGATGCGCCCGACGGCGCGGGCGGAGGAGCTGCGCGAGCCGTTACGCCTGGCCCTGGAAGCCCTGGAGCAGGCGGTGGCACCGGCCGCGCCGTTCGATCCGACGCAGTCACGGCATACCTGGCGCGTCGCCGCCACCGACTACGCCGAGTCGGCGATACTCCTGCCGATCCTCGCCAGTCTTCGCCGCCAGGCGCCGGGCAGCCGCCTGGCGGTGCTGGAGCTGGCGCCGACGCGAATCGTCAGGCAGGCGGAACGCGGCGAGATCGACCTGGCCTTCCACACCCTCGAAGAAGCGCCGCCGGGACTGCGCTGTCGCCGGCTGTTCAGCGAGCGCTATGTGCTGGCCGGGCGCGCCGGGCATCCGGGGCTGCGTCGGCGACCGACGCTGAAGCAGTTCTGCCGCCTCGAGCAGGCGATCGTCTCGCCCGACGGCGGCGGCTTCCTAGGTCCCACCGACCAGGCGCTCGCCGAACTCGGCGCGGAACGCCGGGTGGCGTTGTCGGTGCCGCACTTCCTGTTCCTCCGCGCGGTGCTGGAAAGCACCGACCTGGTGGCGCTGCTGCCGTCGCGACTGGTACGCGAGCGCGACAGGTTGCGGGTGGTCGAGGCGCCTCTGGAGGTGCCCGGCTACGACCTGGCCATGCTCTGGCACGAGCGCTCGCACCGCGATCCGGCCCATCGCTGGCTGCGCGAACTCATCGCCGCCTCGGTGTAACGCGGCGATACGCTTCGGTCGTCGCCGCGGTTTGACGCACCGTCGCGCTTTGCCCAAGCTAGCGGGCTTCGATCCACCACCAGGAAGTCCTTGGCGTGAAGTTTCCGTTCCATCCCTGGCGCCGCCTGCTGCTCTGCGCGCTCCCTTTCGCCGCCCTGCTGACGGCATGCGACGACGGCAAGAAAGAGCCCCCGCCCAAACCCGCCGAAGTCACCACCTACAACAGCGTGCCCTGGGACGCCCTGCCGGCTACCAGCGACGCCGACCTGCTCGCCGGCTTCAATGCCTGGCGCTCGGCCTGCGCGCGGCTGGCCAAGGACCCGGTATGGGGCGAGCCCTGTGCGAGCGCCACGACGGTCGCCGCCGATCCGACGGCGGTACGCGCGTTCCTCCAGGAGCGGATGCAGGTCTATAGCCTGCGCTCCTCCAGCAACGGCGACCAGGGCCTGATCACCGGCTACTACGAACCGGTCTACCACGGCAGCCTGAGCCAGGGCGAAAAAACCCCGGTGCCGGTCTACGGCGTACCGGACGACCTGGTGGTGGTCGCGCTGGAAAGCGTCTACCCGGAACTCAAGGGCAAGCGCCTGCGCGGACGCCTGGAAGGCCGGGTGCTGAAACCCTACGACGACGCCGCGACGATCCGCGACAACGGCTCCAGCGCGCCGGTGCTCGCCTGGCTGGGCGACCCGATGGACCTGCAGTTCCTGCAGATCCAGGGTTCCGGGCGCATCCAGCTGGAAGACGGCCGGCAACTGCGCATCGGCTACGGCGACCAGAATGGCCACCCGTACAAGCCGGTCGGCCGCTGGCTGGTCGAGCAGGGCCTGGTGCCGAAGGAAGAGATCAGCATGAAGCGCATCCGCGACTGGGCCGAGGCCAATCCGCAGCGGGTCTCCGAACTGCTGGCGAGCAATCCCAGCTTCGTGTTCTTCAGCCTGCGCCCGGACAGCGACGAAGGTCCGCGCGGCTCGCTGAACGTACCGCTGACCGACGGCTACAGCGTAGCCATCGACCGCAAGGTGATTCCGCTGGGCAGCCTGATGTGGCTGTCCACCACCCGCCCTGACGACGGCAGCGCGGTGGTCCGTCCGGTGGCGGCCCAGGATACCGGCGGGGCCATCGTCGGCGAGGTCCGCGCCGATCTGTTCTGGGGCACCGGCGACGCCGCCGGCGAACTCGCCGGACACATGAAGCAGCCGGGCCGGCTCTGGCTGTTATGGCCCAAGGGCGCGCCGCTGCCCGCCTCCTGAAAACCTCCGGCCGGTGCCTACGCACCCGGCCGGGACGGCTGGCCAACGCAACGCCAGCGAGCGCCCGACACCGCCGACCAGCATCGACGGCGCCGGGCGCGCTTGCGGCAGCAACCATTCAAGCGATGAATGACGCCGCAGAATCTTCTGTGATGATCGCCGCACCAGCCGGACCTCCGCGCCTCGCCGCAGCGGCCAGGCCCCCCGACACCACCTGTCCGTGCTACCCCCGGCAGGCGTAGCCGCGGCCGCCTGCCTCGGCAAAAAGCCATCAGCCGGCGCGCTTCGACGCCCCTCATACCGCCCTTTCGCCAACTACCAATTCTCATAGTTGTGAGGGGAAATTTGTATCTTATTTTAAATACCCACGAAACATATAAAAACACACACAGCGAAACACTTCGGAAACCCAACGCAAGGTGGAAGTGCAATGCGTGACCGTGAATCCATTCTCATCGCTTTTCTCTCTTTCCTGACGATAAGTCTGCATGGCAGCAGTTGACTGCCCTTGAGTCGACGGCACTCCGTATTTCCATAACGTTTTTCCGGGCAAGGCGCCTCGACGCTTGCCGCTCGCGTGAGTGAGCCGGTGGGCGGCGGACGACTGGCAGTTCCCGGGAAGACTCGGCCGCCGTCCTCACGAAAAACCAAAAACCCTTCATTTAGCCGAAGAAGCCGGCAGATGGACTCATTTTTTCGAAAAAAGGCGATCGCCAGAATGTCCCAGAACTCCCTGCTCGACCTGTACGCGCACCCAACGGTGGTGGCCCGCTTCAGCGAAATGGCAGCGCTTCATCCCCATCGCGAAGCCATCAGGGACCGTTTCGGAAGTGTCGACTATCGGCAACTCCTGCATAGCGCCGAACAACTTTCAGACTATCTTCTCGAGCATTATCCGCAGCCGGGAGTTTGTCTTGGAGTGTACGGCGAATATTCTCGTGAAAGCATTGTCTGCCTGCTCGCCATACTATTATCCGGCCATCACTACTTATATATAGACCTGAAACAACCGGCGGCCTGGAATGCAGAGTTGTGCCGGCAGGTCGACTGCCGCCTGATCCTCGACTGCTCGACCACGCCGACGCCCGCCAACGGTCTTCCCTGCGTCCCGGTCAGGCACCTGCCTGCCGCTCCAGCCTCGGTCGCCCGGCCATGCTTCGCGGCGGACCAGATCGCCTACATCAACTTCTCCTCGGGCACCACCGGCCGCCCGAAAGCCATCGCCTGCATCCACGCCGGCATTACCCGTCTGTGCCTGGGCCAGTCGTTCCTCGCGTTCGCTCCGCAGATGCGCTTCCTGGTGAACTCGCCGCTGTCCTTCGATGCGGCGACCCTGGAGATCTGGGGCGCGCTGCTCAACGGCGGCTGCTGCGTGCTGAACGACCTCGGCCCCCTCGACCCGGGCGTGCTGCGCCGGCTGATCGACGAGCGCGGAGCCGACAGCGCCTGGCTCACCGCCTCGCTGTTCAACACCCTGGTGGACCTCGACCCGGACTGCCTCGGCGGCCTTCGCCAGTTGCTCACCGGCGGCGACATCCTCTCGGTGCCGCACGTGCGCCGGGCGCTGCTGCGGCATCCGCGACTGCACCTGGTGAATGGCTACGGACCGACGGAGAACACCACCTTCACCTGCTGCCATGTCGTCACCGACGACGACCTCGAGGAAGACGACATCCCCATCGGCAAGGCCATCGCCGGCACCGCGGTGCTCCTGCTCGACGAGCACGGACAGGAGATCGCCGAGCCCGACCGGGCCGGGGAGATCGTCGCCTTCGGCGCCGGCCTGGCGCAGGGTTATCGGAACGATGCGGCGCGCACCCGCGCCAGCTTCGTCGAGTTGCCCTATCGCGGCCGCCTGCTGCGTGCCTACCGTACCGGCGACCGCGCTCGCTACGACGAGCAGGGTCGGCTGCGCTTCATCGGCCGCGGCGATGGCCAGGTCAAGCTGAACGGCTATCGCCTCGACCTCCCCGCCCTGGAACAGCGCTTCCGCCGCCAGCCGGGCATCCTCGACTGCGCCCTGCTGGTCCGCGAGCGCAACGGCGTCAAGCAACTGCTCTGCGCCTGGACGGGAAAAGCCGACGCCAGCCCGCAGGCCCTGCTCCGCCAACTGCCCACCTGGCAGCGCCCGCATGCCTGCGTCCGGGTCGAGGCCTTGCCCTTGACGGCGCACGGCAAGCTGGACCGCGCCGCCCTGCTGCGCCGCCTGGAAGAACCGCTGGAGCGCTGCGCCAGCGCGCTCGATCCCGACCAACGCGGCTGCGCGCAGCTGTGGAGCGAATTGCTGGGTTGCGAGGTCGGCGCCGCCGACCAGGATTTCTTCCTCTGCGGCGGCAACTCGTTGCTCGCCCTGCAACTGGTCGCCCTCTGTCAATCGGCAGGTGCGGGAGCAAACCTGGGACTCGCCGACTTGCAGGCAAACTCGCGCCTCGACCAGTTCAGCCGTCTCCTGCGCAGCCACGGCCTGGCGCCGGAGCGTCTGCTGGAACGGGCGGCGACGCCGGAGCAGCCGCTGGTGCTGTCGAGGAGCGCGGCATGAACGTCGGTCTCTCCGCGGAGGTGCGCTACCACTGGTTCCGCGAGCACCTGGTGGTGGTCGGCGATTGGCACCGCCTGTCCCCCTCCGAGCGCGACCGCCTGCGGCACCAACCGATGCCGGATGAGGCCGCGCAGTCCTTGCGCGTCGACCTGTCGCCCTGGTCCTGCGGGATGGTCTTCAGCGAGCTGCTCGGCGCCGACCTGACCCGCTTCGGCCTCTGCTACCTGGCTCCGGCCGAGGTGCCGGCATCCGACCTGACGCGCCTGGGTCGGCGCCTGCGCGAAGAGTTCCCGTTGCTCGACAGCCAGGTGGACAGCGGCGCGGAAGGTTTCGAACTGGTCGTCCACGGGCGGCCCGAGGAGAGCCCGGCGCTGGAAGTCGGCCCCTTCGCCGACGAAGACGCGCTCATCGCAGCGCTGCTGCAACACCCGCATTCCCTGTTCGAGCGCGGCCTGCTGCGACTGTTCCACGGGCGCTGCGGAGGACGTGCGCGCTGGGGCGTCTGGCTGCATCACCTGGTCGCCGACGCCGACTTCGCCAGCGTGCTGCTGGCCCGCCTGGCCGTGCTCAACGCCGACCCCACGACCGAAGCGGCGGCCCCCGAGTTCGGCTTCCTCCAGCAGCAATGGCGCCTGGAGCGCCAGCTGCGGGAGCGCAGGACCAGGCTGGAAGACTACTGGAGCGAGCGCGGCGAGGCGTTCCGTGAACTGGCGAGCCTGCCCTGGGCGGAGCGCGCCAGCCATTGCGAGGATTTCCGCTTGGCCGCCACGCCAGGAGACGGCGAAGCCGCCCTGCTGACCCGGCTCGCCTGCGCCCTGGCTCTCGCCCTGGCCAGCCAGGGCGCCACCGGCAAGGTCCTGGCGCTGACCCCGGTCAGCCTGCGCAGTCGCCGAGGCACGGCGGTTTCCGGTTGCTGGCTGAACCTGGTGCCGCTGTTGCTGGACGCCGCGATCGCCGAGGACACCTTCGAACGACACAGGCTCGAGGCCTTCGAGCACAGCCTGCTGCCGGCAGAGGCCATCGCCGAACGGGCCGGGCTGCGCTATGCCGACGCCCAGGTGATGATCAATGTCATCGACCAGCCATTCCGCAGCGCCGGGTTCATCCACCGGCCGACGCTGAAGAGCCGCCTGCCGCTGACCCTGACCCTGGTCCGGCGCGACGACGGCGGCTGGGACGCCAGCCTGGCCAGCCGCTTCGGCCGCGAACGGACCCAGGCGCTGGCGGCGGCCATGGCCGAGGCGCTGCGCCCATGCTGATCCTGCTGCCTGACTTCATCGGCCACCCGAGCTGCTTCCGCGGGCTGCTGGCACGCCTCGGCGCAACGGACTGCCGGCCGGTCGACTACCACCGGCTGGATGCCTACGCCAGCATCGAAGCCCTCGCCAGCCAGGTACTCGACGGCCTGGCGGAAGAACCGGACTGGCTGATCGGCTATTCCTTCGGCGGCCTGGTCGGCTACGAGATGGCCCGCCAGTTGCCGGCCAGCCGCCTGCTGATGATCGACAGCCACCTGCCCTGGCCGGCCCTGCGGCGGATGCCGCCAAGCGAGCAATACCAGCGCTGGCTGAGCGCCGAGATGCGCGAGTGGATCGCCCTGATGAGCGAGCTTGGCGAACTGCGCGAAGAGGTCCTGCTGCGCAATGTCGAGCTGTTCGGCCGCTGGCAGCCCCGCCATCGCCTCGCCCGCGCCAGTTGGGTGCGCTGCCGGGACGACGCCGGCCGCGACCCGGCCGCCGAACGCTGGTGCGACCTGATCGAGCGGCTCGACACCTTCCCCTGCGAGCGTCCGCACCACCTGGCCCTGCAGGACCCGGCGGTGATCGATTTCATCGTCCACACCGTCAGCAAGGAGTCCGTCCAATGAAACACTATCGGCAGGTGGTATCCCCGCAATTGCGCCAACAGGCGCTGGACTGGATCCTCGCCGCGGCGCAGCGGCCAGACCCGGCGCTGGAACCGGAATTCGACATCGCCGACGACGAGCGCCGCGAGGCGAAGAAGGTGCGCAACCTGCACCGCCACGATCCGCTCTTCTGGGACGACTGGTTCGCCCGTTCCGGGCTCGACGCGCTGGTCCGCGACCATCTGCGCAAGCCGCGCCTGCTGCGCCACGCGGCGTTCATCAAGCGCCATGCCGACGAGTCCTACATCCCGCTGCACCAGGACATCGCGCTGTGGGAGAAGCGCTACGAAAGCGCGCAGACCTTCTGGGTCGCCCTGACCCCATCGCGGAACGACAACGGAGGGATGTTCTATTACCCCGACGACCGCACCATCTTCCCCCACGAGTTCGACCTCGCCTACCCGATGTTCAAGTGCATCGACCTCCAGGCCAACGGCATTTCCCGCGAGCAACTGGTGGATGCCGAGCTGGACGCCGGCGACGTCCTGGTCTGGCCCGCCCGCACCGCACATGGCAGCCACAACAACCGCAGCGGCCAGCTGCGCATCGGCATGCCGATCGTCTTCGTCGACGACGACGAATTCCACCAACTGAATCGAGAGGACAGCATGAAAACCTGGATCGCTTCCAACCTGAAAAGCGTGTTCCCGGACGAAGCAATCACCGAGGACAACCTCGACCACTATCTCCCGCAGCTGTGCGACTACTCGCTGAAGATGGTCACCTTCCTCGCCCGTTTCTCCCGCCAGTTCGGCCATGCGCCGAAGATCCACGACTTCATCAGGGAGCCGCGGCTGGCGACGCTGTCGGCCTCGGACGCGGGAGCGAGACGATGATCCGGGTCATCGACTGCACCCTGCGCGAGGGGTGCCAGGCCCGCCAGTGCAGCTTCGACAGCGCGCAGTCGGTCCAGCTGGCGAGGGAAATCGCGGCGCTGGGGGTGGATATGATCGAGTGCGGCCACCCGCGGATTTCCGCGGACGAACGCGAGCGGGTACGCGCCGTGGTGGCGGCGGTTTCCACGCCGGTGCTGGCCCACGCCCGGGCGCGCCGGGAGGATATCGACGCGGTGCTGGAAACCGGTGCCCAGTGGGTCGGGCTGTTCGCCTCGATCAACGCGATCTCGCTGGAAACCAAGTTCAAGGGCATGAACCGCGAGGAGGTGCTCGAACTGTTCCACGACGCGATCCGCTACGCCCGCGAACGCGGCCTGCGGGTCCGGGCCACGGTGGAAGACGCCGCGCGCACCTCGGTCAGCGACCTGGTCAGCATGATCGCCACCGCGCGCGACGCCGGCGCCGATCGCATCTGCTTCGCCGACAGCGTGGGCATCCTGCTGCCGGACGAGACCTTCGACGTGCTCTCTCTGCTGCGCCACGAGTTCCCCGACGTGGTCTTCGAGTACCACGTGCACAACGACCGCGGCCTGGCCCTGGGCAACACCCTGGCGGCGATCCAGGCCGGGGTCCAGTGGCACTCGGCGAGCTGCAACGGGATCGGCGAACGCGCCGGGATCACCGACACCTTCCAGTTGCTGACCCTGCTGCACACCAAGTTCGCCGCCGACCGCTTCAACCTGAAGAACGTCCTCGCGGTCTCCGAACTGGTCGAGGCGCACAGCCGGATCAAGCGTTCGCCGATGCACCCGGTGGTCGGCGAGAACGCCTTCGTCCATGTCGCCCGCCTGCACCAGCTGGCCATGCAGGAAAACCAGGACGCCTACAGCGCCTTCGATCCGGAACTGATCAACGGCCGCGTCTCGCTGCAACGCTACACGCCGATGCACCGCCAATCCCTGTTCCTCACGCCTTTCGAGAAGTCCGCCAGCGAACTGAAGTACCACCGCCACGGCCCCGGCAAGCGCTTCGTCATGCTCGACCGGCGCCTGCTCGACGGCTCGCCGTTCTACTTCATCGCCCGCCAGTTCCACGACGTCGGCGACGGCGGGCCGGGCCACGTCGACAGCCACGTACACAACTGCGACTCGGTGTTCCTGTTCCTCGGCAGCGACGAGGACTACCGCGGCCTGGAGGTGGAAGTCCTGCTCGGCGGCCAGCTGCGCCGTTTGCAGAGCCCGGCCAGCGTGTTCATCCCCGCCGGCGTCGAGCACAGCTACCGCTACCTCGGCGGCAGCGGCACCTACATCAATTTCGTCCACAAGGGCGATTACCACGAGAGCCTACTGGAGATTACCCAATGAAGCAGTTCGACAAGCACGCAGACGCCTACAACGTGGTCCGCGGCAAGATCGCCTATCCGGATTCGCTCTACCGCAACCTCGCCGAACGCGCCCCGGCACGCGAAGCGGCGCTGGACATCGGCTGCGGCAACGGCGTCTCGACCGTCCGCCTGCAACCCTGGTTCCGCTACGTGGAAGGCAGCGACCTGGGCGAGGCGCTGATCGCCAAGGCCCGCGAGAACTACCCGGAGATCCGCTTCAGCGTGTCGCCGGCGGAAACCTTCGCGCCGCAACGCCGCTTCGACCTGGTCACCAGCGCCACCTCCTTCTACTGGATGGACCGCAAGCAGGTGCTGACGCGCATGGCCGACTGGCTGACCCCCGGCGGGTTGTTCTGCGCCTACAAGTACGACTTCCCGATCGCCTACGGGCCGCTGCGCGACTTCATCGAGCACGAACTGGTGAACAAGTGGGCCAAACACCGCGACCCGCGCCTGACCCGCTATGACGACACCCTGGAGATCATGGGCAGTTGCCCGCACCTGCGCGACTGCCGCCGCGAAGTGTTCGCCAACATCATCTTCCTCAGCCCGGAGGAGGTCGCGCTGTTCTTCCTCTCCACCAGCTACGTGACCCGCTACATCGAGCAGGAAGGCGGCGAAGACTACGCCGACCGCTTCATCGCCGCGGTGCGCGAGATCGAGAGCGCGCCGCAGGTGGCGGTGAACTTCGACATCCACGCCTTCACCGCGCTGAATCGCTGAGGAGCCGGCATGAGCAGCCTCCCCGTACCCGTATCGCTCGACAGCACCCTCCGCCATCTCGGCAGCGCCGACCCGCGGCGGCCGTTCCTGATCGACGCCCGCGAGCCGGAGCGCCCGCTGGAATACACCTGGGGCGACGCCGACCGCCAGGTCGATGCCCTCGCCGAGCAGATCGCCGCGCATGCCTGCCGCAGTGTCGGCGTGCTGCTCGACAACAGCTACCGCAACCTCTGCCTGATCTATGCGGTCATGCGCGCGGGCAAGCATCTGGTGCTGATCGATCCCGAGTGGGGGGAGGCCGCGAAGCAGGCCATCGTCGACGAGATGCGCCTGGAAGCGCTGGCCAGCGAACATCCGCTCGAGGGCGCGCTGGCCGGGCTGCGCCTGGCGCTGGACTTCGAGCGCCGCGCGACGCGCCGGCTCGACCGCGCCGCGCACAGCCACATGATCCTGTTCACCTCGGGCACCACCGGCCAGCCGAAAGGCATCGAACTCAGCCAGCAGGCCATGCTCCATGCCTACCGCATCGGCCGCGACTGCCTGGGCATCGGCGAGCACACGCGCTCCGGTTGCTTCTACCGGATCAGCGGCCTGGGCATCCTCGGCATCAATTTCCTCTTCCCGCTGCTGTACGGCGGCAGCGCGGTGCTCCTGCCGCTGCACTGCTGGGCCGACAGCGAAGGCTTCTGGGAATACGTGGAACGCTTCGGCATCAGTTTCCTCTACCTGGTGCCGCCGGTGGTCAACCACATGGTCAAGGAAGGCTCCCCGCCGCCGCGCCGCTTGCCGTTGCAGCGCCTGCTCTGCGTCGCCGGCTCGGCGCGCCTGGACGCCGACCTGCAGGCGGCCTTCCAGCGCGACTACGCGGCGCTGGCGAACATCTACGGCCTCAGCGAGTGCGGCTTCGCCTTCCTCTTCGGCAAGCGTCGCGGCGACGCGTTCGACAACTCGGTGGGACCGGCCGTCGGCCTGGAACTCAAGCTGACCGACCCCGACGGCCGCCCGCTGGAGGGCAGCGGCGAACGCGGGCGCCTGTGGGTGCGCACGCCGAGCCTGTTCTCCGGCTACGTCAACCGCCCCGACCTGACCGCCCAGGTGCTCGAGGACGGCTGGCTGAACACCCAGGACCTCGCCTACTTCGACGAGGACCGCTGCGTGCACGTCCTCGGCCGTTGCGACGGCACCATCAACAAGGGCGGCAACCTGTTCCACCTGAATGAATGCGAACGGGCGCTCAACGGCCTGGACGAGGTGATCGACGTCTGCTGCCTGAAGGTCGACTGCCCGCTCTATGGCGAAGACTATGTCGCCGTGATCCACACCGCGCCGCAGGTCGAGTTCGCCTTCCTGCCCTGGCTCCAGCAGCAGCTCGGCACCCTCCGCGCGCCACAGCGCGTGGTGCTGTCGCACCAGGCCCTGCCGCTGAACGGCGCCGGCAAGCACGACCGCCGTGCGCTCGCCGCCCTGCTGCAACGGGAAGCCTCGTGATGTGCGGCATCCTCGGTTACGTCGGCACCGGTTTCAGTGTCTCGCGCTTCGCCGGAGCGCTACGCCTGCTGGCCCATCGGGGTCCGTTCGGCGAGGGCATCGCGGCCCTGCCGAACGGCGCCATCGGCATGACCCGCCTGCCGATGTCCGGCGCCGCGGCGGTACCGCTGCCGCCGCAGGAGGGCCAGCGGCGGGTCGCCTACAACGGCGAGGTCTACCAGGCCGGCTGCGAAATCCATGGCGAGATCCGCCTGCTGCTCGACGGCTTGCAGCGCGGGGTACTGCCGGACGGCATGTACGCCCTCGCCAGCTGGGACCCGCAGACCCGGCAATTGACCCTGCTGCGCGACGAGTTCGGCATCAAGCCGCTGTACTACAGCTACCAGCCCGAGCGCGGCCTGCTGGCCTTCGCCTCCGAGCCGCGGGCGCTGCTGCACCTGCTCGGCGGCGCCCGCGCCGACGCCGAGGCGATCGCCCAGGTGGTCGCCGCCGGCGTGCCGCTGGAAGGCCAGACCCTGTTCCAGCAGGTCCGTCTGCTGCTGCCCGGCGAGGTGTTGCGCTTCGATCTCTCCCAGGAGCGTCCGCGCCTCTGCCAGCGCCAGCGGCTGGCCACCGCCCCGGCCAGCGAGGCGGACAGCCTCGACGAGCAGCTCGGCGAAACCCTCGAACGCTGCCGCCAGACCTTCCGCCCCTGCGCCCTGCTGGTCAGCGGCGGGGTCGATTCCAACCTGCTCGGCAGCTACCTGGACCCGCAGTTGCAACGCTTCCACCTGTGCCTGGAAGGCGACGAGGAAAGCCTGCTGCCACACCCTCGGCTGCAACGCTTCGAGCTGCGCCAGGAAGCCTTCATGCCGCTGCTGCGTCGCGCGGTCGGCAACTTCGGCGGGGCGACACGGATGTCCAGCCTACTGATGTACCAGCGCCTGGCCGACGGTATCGGCGAGCAGGGCTATCACTGCGTGCTTCTCGGCGAAGGCGCCGACGAACTGTTCTGGGGCTACCCGCGCCATCTCGAACTCTGGCGCCGGCGCGACGCACCGGAACCGCGGCGCTTCGCCGCCGCCTGGTTCGGCGAGTACCGGCGCAAGGCCGCGCTGCTGGCGGAGCCGGCGGGCCGACGGGTCGCCGAGCGGATCGAGGAACTCGCCCACGAGGCCCTCGGCCAGGGCCTCGAGGCGGCGATCGGCCAGTTCGACCTGCACTACTCGCTGGAGCCGCTGCTGCGACGCGCCGACCATCTGCTGATGTCGCGCACCATCGAAGCGCGCACCCCCTACCTGCATGGCGCCCTGGCGCAGCGCGCCGGGCGCCTCCAGCGGATCGTCGGCGACACCGCCAAGGCACCGCTGGTGGCGCTCCTGGAGCAGCGCGAGAAACGCTGGCAGGCGCAGCCGAAACGGCATTTCCGCCTGCCGTTCGAACGGTGGCCGCAGGCCCTCGGGGAAATGCGCCGGCACCTCGCCGAACGCCTGCCGGCGCTCCACGACCTCGGCCTGGAAGGCCTGGACGCACCGAGCGTCGCGGCGCTGCCCGGCGACCAGTTGTTCACCCTCACCACCCTGTCGCTCTGGCAGCAGGAATACGGAGCCTCGCTATGACAACCATCCATCGTCGCCCCGCGCCCTGGCGGGGCAACGCGGTGTTCTGCGCTTCGGCCGCTTTCGCCGCCGGCCTGGAAACGCTGTTCGCGCGCCTGCTGGAGCGGCGTCCCGCGGATAGCGCGGAGGCTCTCCTGCGCCAGCGCCTGCATCACGAACTGGAGCATGGCAGCGGCGTGCTGCTGCACGATTCCGCGCTGCTGCGCGGACTCGCCGAGGACGAATTCCAGCGGGTGTTCCGCGCATTCTGCCAATGGCTGGGACGCACCGTGGCGATCAACCGCAACGGCGAGTACCTCAAGGAAGTGCGCGACCTCGGCCTGCGCGACGCCCGCGACGCGCCGCAGCGCGGCCACCTGACCAGTCAGGAACTGGCCTTCCACTCCGATCGCGCCGACCTCACCGTGCTCGCCTGCTGGTCGCCGGCGCGTCGGGGCGGCGCCTTCCGCATCCGTTCCTCGGCCGACGTCCTCGCCACCCTGGAAGCCGCCAATCCGGCCTGGCTGCCCCTGCTCGGCCAGCCGATCCCCCACGACCTGCGCGACGAAGGCGACGCCGACTACGCGCTGGTGCCACTGCTCACGGAAAACCCACGGACCTTCGTCTTGCGCTATATCCGCAAGTTCAACGAATCGGTGACGCGCCACGGGCTAAGCCTCGCCCCGCAGGTGCGAAGCATGCTCGACGCGCTGGACGAGGCGATCGAACGCGCCGACGGCTATGCCGAACTGGACTTCAGCAAGGGCATGCTGGTGCTGGTGAACAACCACACCACCCTGCACGCGCGCACCGAGTTCAGCGACGACGAGCAGCAGCGCCGCTGCCTGCTGCGCTGCTGGCTGAGCAGCGAATTCACCCGCGAACTGCCGGAAAGCTTCCTGCCGCTGTTCCACCAGGTAGCCGCCGGCAGCCTGCGCGGCGGCATCCGTCCCCTCGCCCAGGAGCCCCGCCCGTGAGCGACAACACCTTCAGCGTACAACGCTTCCGCGCCCTGCCGACGGAAATCCACGTGATGCTCGTCGGTACGCTGCTGACCCGCGGCGCCTACTTCATGGTCTGGCCGTTCCTGGCATTGCTGCTGTGGCGCGAGTTCCGGCTGTCCGCCAGTGCCATCGGCCTGCTGCTGGCGCTGGCGACCGTCTGCGGCGCGCTCAGCGGCATCTATACCGGCTGGCTGTCGGACCGTTTCGGGCGCAAGCGCCTGATCTTCTTCGGCACCAGCCTCAGCGGGCTTTCCTTCGTGCTGCTGGGCTTCAGCGGCCAGCCGCTGTCCTACGGACTGGCGATCTCCGGGGTGAGCATCGGCTGCGCCCTGCTCGAATCCAGTTGCAAGGCGCTGATCGGCGACCGCGTCGAGGATCGCCGCTCGCGGGAACTGGCGCTCTACTGCCGGTACTTCCTGATCAACCTGGGCGCCGCCCTCGGCCCGCTGATCGGCCTGACCCTCGGCGTCGCCGCCCAGGCCGGCACCTTCCTGGTCACCGCGCTGGTCTACTTCTGCTACGGCCTGCTGCTCTGGCGCCTGCTGCACCACCTCGAACTGAAGCGGCGCAGCCTTGCCCCGCGATCCTCGACGGGGTTCCTCGAAGCCTGCCTGAGCATGGCCCGGCATCGCGCCTTCACCCTGCTGTTGCTGTGCAACATGCTGGCCGCGCTGATCTACGCCACCTTCGATTCGACCCTCGTGCAGTACCTCACCCGCAGCGGTTTGCCCGACGTGGTCAACAGCATCGCCCTGCTGGTGACCATCAACGCGCTGACCATAGTGGTCGCCCAGTTTCCCCTCCTCCGCCTGCTGGAAAACACCGGCACCGGCGGCCGCCTGATGCTCGGCATGCTGCTCATGCTCCTGGCCCAGCTAGGCTTCGCCTGGACCCCGGTGACCCTGTTCGCCGGCCTGGCGCTGGCCACGGTGGTGCTCAGCCTCGGCGAACTGATCGTGTTCCCGACCTTCAGCGTGGAGGTCGACCAACTGACCCCCGACGACCTCCGCGGCAGCTATTTCGGCGCGGCCAATCTCTACAGCCTCGGCACCGCGCTGGCGCCGCTGTACGGCGGGATCATGCTCGACCATGCCGGCAGCCAGGCGCTGTACCTCGGCCTGGCCGCGCTGTGCGGGGTGATCATGCTGCTGCAGGTCGGCGCGGTCGGCCTGCGCCAGGCCGAGCGGGCCGGCGGATGAGCGGCGCGCTGCTGGTCTCGGGATTTTTCCTGCGCCGCTCCGCCTGGTCCGTGGAAGGCGCCGGCTGGCGAAGCTGCGACCATCTGCGCGACGCACCCGGATGCGACCTGGCGCATTGGCTGGACCAGGCCGCCGCCACGCTGGCCGGCGAGGAGCGGGTGATACTCTGCGGCCACAGCTTCGGCGGCTACCTGGCGCAATGCCTGGCGGCCCGCCTGGGCGAGCGCGCCGCGCACCTGTACCTGTTCAGCGCGCTGGTCAGCGAGGGCGGCGGCGCGCTGGAAAGCTACCAGGACAGCGGCCAGGACAATCTCCTCGGGCTATGCCGCCTCGACCCGCTCGGAGGGCGGGTCCGCCTGGAAGACCGCGCCGGCTTCCTCGAACTGCTCGGCGCCGAGGTGCCGACCAGCGCCAGCGAACCCGCGCAATTGCTGGTCGACCCACCGCGGCAGGTTCGTCCAGCCTGCCCGGTCACCTACGTGGTGGCGGCCGCCGACCGGCTCAGCCCGCCGTCGCTGCAACGTTCCTTCGCCCGTCGCCTGGACGCTCGGGTGCGGGAATACCCGGGCGGGCACCTCGCCGCACTGGCGGACCCGCGCTTCCTTCGCGCCCTTATCGAATCTAATAATTAGATAGATAAATCCGAAAATACGCACTTTTTTATCGTAACGATCTGACGGATGATGACCCCATCAACCGCCCGCCCCCTCGCGCAAACGAGCGGCGACGGGCCCAATGGAGATCCGATCATGATCGAACGTCGTCCCTTCGACCGTCTGGGCCATGCCGACCACGGCTGGCTGAACGCGCGTCATCATTTTTCCTTCGCCGACTACTATGACCCGGAGCGCGAGGACTGGGGCCGCCTGCGGGTCTGGAACGATGACGAGATCGCCGCCGGCAGCGGCTTCCCGCCGCACCCGCACCGCGACATGGAGATCATCACCTATGTCCGCGAAGGCGCGATCACCCACCAGGACAGCCTGGGCAACAAGGGCCGCACCGAGGCCGGCGACGTGCAGGTGATGAGCGCCGGCACCGGCATCGTCCATTCGGAGTACAACCTGGAAGCCGAGACCACCCGGATCTTCCAGATCTGGATCATCCCGGACCGCCGCGGCGACCAGCCGCGCTGGGGCTCCAAACCGTTCCCGAAGGCCGAGCGCGACGGTCGTTTCGTCACTCTCGCCAGCGGCGACGAGCAGGACAGCGAAGCGCTGCACATCCGCGCCGACGCCGAGGTCGCCGCGGTGACCCTGAAGGCCGGCCAGAGCGCCGAGTACGCCCTGGAAAACGGTCGCCGCGCCTACCTGGTGCCGGCCACCGGCAGCATCGAGGTCAACGGCGTGCGCGCCGAGGCCCGCGATGGCCTGGCGGTACGCGACGAACCGACCCTGAAGGTCACGGCCCTGGAAGACAGCGAAGTGCTGCTGGTGGAAGTGGCCTGACCCGACAGCCCCTCGCCCCCCACGGGCGAGGGGCTGCTTTCGTTTCGCCCCAGCCCAGGGCCGCCTCTCTCGACGCAGCGGCGTTATCCGCCGCAACGCCTCCGGCCCTGCCGACTTGGTTCTTCCCAGCTTCACGCTTCGCGCTCACACTACCCGCAGAAGAATTCGAGAGGCTCCGCCATGCGTGAACTGCAACCCCTGCTGGAGAACCACGGGCTGCTCCTGCTGTTCCTCAACGTGCTCTGCGAACAGGCCGGGCTGCCGATCCCCGCCTACCCGGCGCTGATCGTCGCCGGCGCGCTGGCCATGCAGGGCGTCGGCGCGCCGCTGGGCGTGGTGCTGCTGGTGGTGGTGCTCGCCTGCCTGCTGGCGGACGTCGCCTGGTACCTGGCCGGGCGCCGCTACGGCGGCTTCCTCCTGCGCAGCATCTGCAAGGTCTCGCTGTCCCAGGACAGTTGCATCCGCCAGAGCCAGAACATGTACCTGCGGGTCGGTCCGAGGGCGCTGCTGATGTCGAAGTTCCTGCCCGGCGCCAGTGCGTTGTCCACCACCCTGGCCGGCATGACCCGCACCCGCCTGCGCCGCTTCCTCGCCTACGACGCCGCCGGCTCGGCACTCTGGGCCGGTTCCGCGCTGCTGCTGGGGGTGATCTTCAGCGATGCGGTGGACCACCTGCTGGCCCTGCTCAGCGACTACGCGGCCATCGGCGCGCTGCTGATCGCCGGCGCCTTCGCCGCCTTCATCGCCTGGAAGCTCTGGCAACGCCAGCGCCTGCTGTCGCGCAGCCGGCGGATTCCGCGAATCAGCGTGGAGGAACTGGAAAGCCTTCGCGAACAGGGGCAATTGCCGGTGATCCTCGATGTCCGCGCCCATCACGAAGACGAGCCGAGCGGCATTCCGGGAGCCATCCCGGTGGAGCTGAACGTGTCGCTGAAGGACCTGCCCGGCGACCTCAGGGACGCCAGCATCGTCATCTATTGCGCCTGTCCCCACGAACTTTCCGCCGCGATGCTCGCCCAGCGCCTCAACGCCTCCGGCTTCACCCGCACCTGGGCGCTGGCCGGCGGCCTGGACGCCTGGCGCAAGGCCTACGGGCAGGTCGCGGCGAACGCCTGAGCGGTGCCCGCCGGGTTCAGCCCAGGGCCTGCACCGCCGCGCCGCCGGCTTGCCGCTGCGGCGCCGGCGAGGAGAACACCAGGTAGCCGTCCTCGACCTTGCCGTAGCGCAGCAGCGCCAGGTCGAGGACGTAGTTCTGGTAAAGCTTCCAGGGCATCCGGTCGCCCTGCTTGGGCATGCGCTCGGCGGCGCGCTGGATGTAGCCGGAGTCGAGGTTGAGGAAGGGCTCCTCGCGCACGTCGCCGGTGCTGTCGCGGGCGGTCACCTGGCGCATGCCGGTGGCGTCCATGTGATTGATCAGGCGGCAGAAGTATTCGCTGGAGAGGTCCGCCTTGAGCGTCCAGCTGGCGTTGGTATAGCCGACCACCGCCGCCAGGTTCGGCAGGTCGCGCAGCATGATGCCGCGGTAGCCCATGCTCTGGTTGACCTGGAACGGCTTGCCGTCGACCGCCAGCTCGGCGCCGCCGAACATCACCAGGTCGAGACCGGTGGCGGTGACGATGATGTCCGCCTCCAGCACCTCGCCGGTCTTCAGGCGAATGCCCCGCTCGACGAAGCGGTCGATGTGCTCGGTGACCACCGACGCCTTGCCCTGGCGCAGCACCTTGAACAGGTCGCCGTCCGGCACCGCGCAGACCCGCTCGTCCCACGGCTTGTAGCGCGGGCTGAAGTGACGCATGTCGAAGCGCTTGCCCAGTTGCAGGCTGGCCAGCTTGAGCAGGACCTTGCGGACCAGGCCGGGGAAGGTCCTGGCGAGCATGAAGAAGACCATCTGCATGGCCACGTTGCGCGCCCGCGCCTGGCGGTAGATCCAGGTTTCCGGAAGGAAGCGGCGGAGGAAATTGGAGATCGCGTCCTTCTGCGGCAGGGTGATCACGTAGGACGGCGAGCGCTGCAGCATGGTGACGTGGGCGGCCTTGTCGGTCAGCGACGGCACCAGGGTCACGGCGGTCGCGCCGCTGCCGATCACCACCACCTTCTTGCCGCTGTAGTCGAGGTCCTCGGGCCACAGCTGCGGATGGACGACCTGCCCGGCGAAGTCCTCGCGACCGACGAATTCCGGGGTATAGCCGGCCTCGTAGCGGTAGTAGCCGGTGCACATCAGCAGGAACTGCGCGGTCATGCGCAGCGGCTCGGGCTCGTCGCCGCGTTGCACGTCGAGGTTCCAGCGCGCATTGGCGGAGTCCCAGTCGGCCCTGAGCACCCGGTGGCGGTAGCGGATCTTCCGGTCGATGCCGTTCTCCCGCGCGGTCTCCTCGATGTAGCGGCGGATCGACGGACCGTCGGCGATGGCCTTGGGATCGCTCCATGGCTTGAAGTTGTAGCCGAGGGTGAACATGTCCGAGTCGGAACGGATGCCGGGGTAGCGGAACAGGTCCCAGGTACCGCCCATCGCCGCGCGCCCTTCGAGCAGGGCGAAGCTCTTGCCGGGGCAATGCTTCATCAGGTGGTAGGCGGCGCCGACGCCGGACAATCCGGCGCCGACGATGAGTACGTCCAGGTGTTCGACAGGCATAAGGTTCCTCGATCGGCGGAAGCGTCCAGCCGTCTGCTGGGCTGATGCCCTCCACCCTACAGAGGGGATGCCGCGCGGGTATCCCAACCTTCGTACTGCGATATCCGCAAAGTATGGACCCAGGCGTGGGAATCACCCATGCCGGCGTACCGGCATGGGTCGGGCGCTAGGACGCGCGGGAAGGTTTCTCCGGGGTCTCCGCCGCTACTGCGCCACGGTCTTCCAACTGGTCGGTCTGGAACAGCGTCTCCAGCTCGACCCGCGCCTCGCGAGCGCTTTTGATCAGCGCGTCGCGGTCGTTGTAGAACAGGTGCTGGGAGGCCAGGACCTCTTCGTCGTGCCGACGGAAACGACGGATCCGCGCGTCCGCCTGTTCCTCGCTCAGACCCAGGCCGCAGAGCACCATGCGGCTCATCTCCAGGCTGGAGAAGAAGGTCTCGCGCACCGGCTCGACCCCGGCGTCGAGCAGCAGGTGGACGTGCTGGCGGTTACGCGCGCGGGCGATGATCTTCAGGTGCGGATACAGCTTGCGCACGCGCTTGGCCGTCTCGATGTTGGTCTCCGGGTCATCGGTGGCGATGACGAAGAACTCGGCCTTCTCTACCTGGGCCGCGCGAAGGATCTCCGGGCGCATCGGGTCGCCGTAGAAGATCGGGATCGCGCCGAGGGTACGGGTCAGCTCGATGGTCTCCACCGAGGTGTCCAGGGCGATGAACGGCACGCGCTGGGCGCGCAGCACGCGAGCGACGATCTGGCCCATGCGGCCGACCCCGGCGATCACCACGCGCGGGGTGTCGTCGTTGTCGATGCGTTCCATTTCCGGCGGCGGCTTCGTCGCCTCCGGCTCCTTCGCCAGCAGGCGCGCGAGGCCGAGTACCAGCAACGGGGTCAGGGCCATCGACAGGGTGATGGAAAGCACCAGCAGGTTGTGCAGGTCGTTCTGGAACAGGCCCTGGTCGCGGGCCATCTTGAACACGACGAAGGCGAACTCGCCGCCGGCCGCCAGGACCACGCCCAGGCGCAGCGCCGAGGCCTTGTCGAGGCCGCCGGAAATGCGTCCGACGAAGTACAGCACCGGCGCCTTCAGGGCGATCAGCAGCACGGTCAGGCCGAGCACCATCCACGGCGACTTGAGCAGCAGGCTGATGTCCGCGCTCATCCCCACGCTGATGAAGAACAGGCCGAGCAACAGGCCCTTGAACGGCTCGATCTGCGCCTCCAGTTCGTGGCGGTACTCCGAGTCGGCCAGCAGCAGGCCGGCGAGGAAGGCACCGAGGGCCATGGACACGCCGGCCAGCTCCATCAGCAGCGCGGTGCCCATCACCACCAGCAGCGCGGTGGCGGTGGACATGTCCTGCAGCTTGGTCTGGGCGACGATGCGGAACACCGGGCGCAGCAGGTAGCGGCCACCGACCACCACCGCGGCGATGCTGCCGACTACCTTGAGGGTCTGGGTCAGTTCGCTGCCGCCGGCGTCGCTGTGCGCACCGCTGAGCAGCGGGATCATGGCGATCAGCGGGATCGCCGCGATGTCCTGGAACAGCAGGATGGCGAAGGCCAGGCGGCCATGGGGCTGGGTCAGTTCCTTGCGCTCGGCGAGGATCTGCAGGCCGAAGGCGGTGGACGACAGCGCCAGGCCCAGGCCGAGCACCACCGCGCTGTTCACCGGTTGGTCGAAGCCGACCAGGGCCACGGTGCCGATCACCACGCCGGTCAGCAGCACCTGCAGCAGGCCGACGCCGAACACCGACTTGCGCATCACCCACAGGCGCCGCGGCGACAGCTCCAGGCCGATGATGAACAGCAGCAATACCACGCCCATCTCGGAGATCTGCGCGACGCTTTCCGGGTTGTCCACCAGGCCCAGCACGCTGGGACCGATCAGCACGCCGGCCAGCAGGTAGCCGAGCACCGCGCCCAGTTGCAGGCGCTTGGCCAGCGGCACCATGAACACCGCCGCGATCAGGAAGACCACGCCGGACTGGAGAAAACTGCTTCCGTGTTCCACGCTCAACTCCCGCTGGCGGCGCTGGCGCCGAACCGGTCGCGGATGGTGGCGATGGTCTCCACATCCATGGCGATATAGGCCTGCTTGACGAAGGCGTCGTAGGGCAGTTCGTCGCCCAGCGGCTGCAGGTAGCGGGTGCAGTAGGCGAAACGCACGAACAGCGAGCCGGGCTCCGGCTCCTCGATGGTCATGTCGAGGCTGCCGCCGGCCACCTCGGCGCTCGGCTTGATGCTGTAGTGGGCACTGTCCGGCGCCTTCAGCACGACTTCGTCCTCGACTACCAGACCCGGCAGGTACAGGCGCCGGTGCAGGCGGTCGCCGTCATCGACGAGGATCTCGAAACGCTCCAGGCCGACGACGAAATACTGTGGCTCGCGCGCACGGCAGACCAGGCCTTCCCAGAGTTGCAGCCGGTCGAGGACCGGCAGGTCGACAAGTGTCCGGTCGTTGACCTGGACCAGGTGTTCGAATTGCATGTGGCTCACTTCCTGTTCGGTGCATGCGATAGGCGAGTTCTGACCGGCGATGGGTGCAGAAAGTTTTCCCGCTGCCGGCGAATCGCCAGACCGCAGGTCCACAACGATCGCCGACAGGCATTCGAGGACGCCGCCGGGGCCCCCGGCGGCACATCGACCTCACTCGGCGTCGATCTTCCAGGGAATCGGCGGAGCGCTCAAGCGCGGCCCTTCCAGGGCGTCGAGCCGGCCGAAGCGGGCATCCCCCTCCTCCCAGGCCTTCTGCGCCCGGGCGATCTCACCCTTGCTGTGGCCGACGAAGTTCCACCACATGAAGATCTCCGCGCCGAACGGTGCGCCGCCCAGTAACAGTACCCGCGCGCCTGGATCGAGTTGCAGTTGCAGGCCGTCGCGGCCGTCGCCCAGGTAGGCCAGTTCGTTCACCGCGAAATGCTCGCCGCCCACTTCCAACCCGCCTTCCAGCGGCAGCAGGCCGTACTCGAAGTGCGGGTCGAGCGCCAGTTGCAGGGTCGAGGCATCGTCGCAGGCCAGGTCGGCGCCGAGCAGCGGCGAGTAAAGCCGGCACGGCGCCTGCCGCCCGTCCAGAGCGCCGGCCAGCAGGGTGAAGGTGACCCCCTGCTCCTGCCAGCGCGGCAGGTCGGGATGATGGTCGAAGGCCGGGGCGATGTCGCGCTGCTCGTAGGGCAGCGCGATCCACAACTGCGCGGCGTGGGCGTGGCGCTCGTCGGGCAGCGACTCCTCGGTGTGGGCGATGCCATGGCCGGCGGTCATCAGGTTGACCTGGCCGGGGCGGATCACCTGGACGTTGCCCAGGCTGTCGCGGTGCAACGCCTCGCCCTGGATCATCCAGGTGAAGGTCTGCAGGCCGATGTGCGGGTGCGGGCCCACGGCCAGGCCGCCGCCAGGTTCGAATTCGGCGGGACCGGCATGGTCGAGGAAGCACCAGGCACCGATCATCCGCCGCTGGCGCGACGGCATCAGCCGACTGACGGTGATCCCGCCGCCGATTTCCGCGGCACGCGCGGTGACCCGTTGCAGCAGGTGTTCGTGGCGTTCCGGACAGTCCCGCGAGGAGGACAGGTCGCAACGCTCTTCGGTATTGCTCATGTTCAGGCTCTCCGGTGACGAGGCATTCAACCGCGCAGGCGGCGCACCCATAGCTGCAGGGCCTGCAACTGCTGCTGGATCAGCTCGCGCGCCTTGTCGTCGAGCAGCCGGCCCTGGGCATCGAAGGCGTTCTGCGCGCTGGAGATCATCACTTCCGGCTTGTTCAGCGGATGAACGTCGAGGAACACCAGCGTCTGGCGCAAGTGATACTGCGCCCGCGCGGTGCCGAAACGCCCGGCGCTGGCGCCGAGGATCGCCGCCGGCTTGCCGGAGAACGGCTGCTCCGGCGGCCGCGAGGCCCAGTCGATGGCATTCTTCAGCACCCCGGCCATCGAATAGTTGTATTCCGGGGTGGCGAACAGCAGCGCGTCCGCCGCGCGAATCTGCTCGCGGAAGCGTTCCACCGCGGGCGGGAAGCCGAGGGCGTAGACGTCCTCGTTGTACAGCGGGATGCCGGAGATGTCCGCCAGCTCGATGCTCATGCCCGGCGGAACCAGGCCGATCGCCTCCTGCAGCGCCGCGCTGTTGTAGGAGCCGCTGCGCAGGCTGCCGGAAATGCCCAATACCTTGATGTCGTCGCTCATGCCGTGCTCCTCGATGTGTGTGCGGGGTTCAGTCGCGCAGTTGGCTGCTGACGCTGACCTCTCCGGAGAGTACACGATGGATCGGGCAGGCATTGGCGATCTCCAGCAGACGCTGGCGTTGCTCGGCGTCGAGATCGCCGGCCAGGCGGATGTCGCGGCGGATATGGGTGAAAGGCTCCGGCTTGGTGCGTTCCTCGACGATGTCCAGTTGCACGTCGATGCCTTCCAGCGGCCACTCCTTGCGCTGCGCGTACATCGCCACGGTGATCGCCGTGCAGGCGCCCAGCGCCGAGAGCAGGATCTCGTGCGGCGAGGGACCGCTGTCGCCGCCGCCGAGGGCGGCCGGCACGTCGCTCAGCCACTGGTGGCTGTCGTCGCCGAGGGTCACGCGGTAAGGGGTGGCGCCGAGGGAAGCGTTGACGACCTGGGTAGCCATGGGGTTTCTCCTGTGCATGGGGGGCGTGCCGGAACCTCGGGTTCCGGCGAAGCGGCATTCCGATGAAAACACCTGGACGGAAAACGACACAAGGCACCCGATGGTCGGAGTGCCTTGTGTCCGGGACAGCGGCGAAGCCGGCTTACTTCTTCGTGCCGAAGCTCTGGATCAGGTTGGCGTACGCCGGCAGGTGGCCGCCGAGGATGGCGCCGAAGCCTTCGATGTCGTTGCGCCAGTCGCGGTGCAGTTCGCAGCCGACGCTGAACCAGTTCATCAGTTGCGCGCCGGCGGCGGTCATGCGCGCCCAGGCGGCGTCGCGCACCACCGGGTTGAAGGTGCCGGAGGCGTCGGTGACGACGAATACGTCAAACCCTTCCTCCAGCGCCGAGAGGGTCGGGAAGGCTACGCAGACATCGGTCACCACGCCGGCGATGATCAGTTGCTTCTTGCCGGTGGCCTTGACCGCCTTGACGAAGTCCTCGTTGTCCCAGGCGTTGATGTTGCCGGGGCGGGCGATGTACGGGGCCTGCGGGAACATTTCCTTGAGTTCCGGCACCAGCGGGCCGTTGGGGCCGTCCTCGAAGCTGGTGGTGAGGATGGTCGGCAGGTTGAAGAACCTGGCGATGTCGGCCAATGCCAGGACGTTGTTCTTGAACTCGTCCGGGCTGAAATCGCGGACCAGGGAGAGCAGGCCTGCCTGGTGGTCGACGAACAGCACCGCCGCATCGTTCTTGTCGAGTCGCTTGTAGGTGAAGGACATGGTGTTTCTCCGGTCTCGGGCGGCGTCCGTCGCCGCGCGGTGTGAAACGAAGCGCCTCCTGGGAGGCATGCATGGGCGGTCTCGGGAGCGCACGCCGCCCATCAAGAGTAGTGACAGCGACAGCGATTTACCGCCCGGCAAAATGCGAAAACGGTGTTCTCGATACCAGAACAATGCCATTCCCCGGGCGCGCTACGCTTGCCCTGCCATTGCCGTTCCTGCACGTTCGACGCGCGCGTCCCCTTACCAGGAGTTCTCCCGCATGCGACAGTCTGCCTCCCGATTGTTTCGAGATTCGCCATGAGCCTGCGCCTTGAAGACATACAGGCCTTCCTCAACGTGGTCGAGCTGGGCAGCATCAGCGCCGCCGCCGAACGCATGAGCCTGTCCAAGTCCGTGATCAGCAAACGCGTCAGCGACCTGGAGCGCCACCTCGGCGTGCGCCTGCTCTACCGCTCGACGCGCAACGTCGAGCCGACCGAGGCCGGCGGCTTCTTCTACAAGTCGGCCAAGGCCTCGCTGCAGGACCTGAACAACGCCGCGGAAAGCGTGGCCCTGCGCGAGAACGACCTGTGCGGGGAATTGCGGGTGATGGCGCCGATGAGCTTCGGCACGCTCTGGCTGGGGCCACTGGTGATGGAATTCATGGCGCGTAACCCGCGCCTGGAAGTGGTCCTGCAACTGGACGACCGGATCGTCGACTTCGAGAAGGAAGGCTACGACCTGGCGATCCGCATCACCCGCCTGCAGGACAGCTCGCTGATCGCCCGCCAACTGGGCACCAGCCGCCGGATAGTGTGTTGCAGCCCGGAATACCTGGAACGGCATGGCCCGCTGCAACGCATTGAAGACATCCTCTGCCATCCCTGCATCGGCTACAGCCACAACACCCCGTCGCAGCTATGGAGCTTCGAGCCGCGGGTGGCCGGCGAGCCGGCGCGGATGATCACCCCGCGCGGACGCTTCAACACCAACAACGGCCAGACCATGCGCGACGCCGCGGTGCGTGGCCTGGGCCTGGCGATGCTGCCGCTGTTCATCGCCGCCGAGGACCTGGCCGCCGGCCGGCTGGTCGAGGCCCTGCCGCAGGAGCGGCCGCTGGACGACCTGATCTACGCCATGTATTCGCGAGCGGCAACCCTCTCGCCGAAGGTGAAGCTGTTCGTCCAGTTTCTCCAGCAGGCCCTGGGCAGCCCGCCGTGGGGCGTGCGCTGAGCCTCGCTCAGCGCTTGCGGCAGACGCTCAGCCCGTCGCCGATCGGCAGCAGCGAGTAGTCCACCCGCGCGTCGTTCTTCAGCGCCAGGTTGAGCTGCTGGATGCCGCGGGTATCCGCACTCTTCGGCTGCGCTTCGAGCACCCGGCCGCTCCACAGCACGTTGTCGAAAAGCACCAGCCCACCCTGGCGCACCAGCGCCAGCGCGGCCTCCAGGTATTCGGGGTAGTTGGCCTTGTCGGCGTCAATGAAGGCCAGGTCGAATTGCCCGGCCAGACCTTCGTCGAGCAACGCACGCAGGGTTTCCAGGGCGGGCCCGAGGCGCAGCTCGATGCGCTCCTCGACAGCGGCTTCGCGCCAGTAGCGGCGCGCGGTGAGATGGTAGTCGCCGGGCAGGTCGCAACAGGTAAGGCGCCCCTGCTCGCCAAGGGCGGTAGCCATGCACAGGGCGCTGTAGCCGGTGAAGGTGCCGACCTCCAGCGCCCGCCGCGCACCGATCAGGGTCAGCAGCAAGGCGATGAACTGGCCCTGCTCGGGGGCGATCTGCCAGCGCGCGTTGGGCAGCTTCGCGGTTTCCTCGCGCAGGCGGGTCATCAGCGGGGTTTCCCGCAGCGAAACGTCCAGCAGGTAGCGGTAGAGGTTGTCGTCGAGGTTGAGGGTGCGGGTGGTCATCGGCCCTGACCTCCCCGCCTCAGGGCATCCGCGCCAAGGGTGACGGCGCGACCAGCACGCGCTTGGCGTCCAGGTACGCGCGTTGCCAGTAGCTGTTCTGCAGGCTGTCCAGGCGCACCGTGCCGCCGGTGCGCGGCGCATGCACGAAGCGACCCTCGCCGACGTAGATGCCGGCATGGCTCACGGTGCGTCCACCGGAGGTGGCGAAGAACACCAGGTCGCCGGTCTGCAGGGCCTGCACCGGCACGCTGGGCGCGCGCATGGAAATCATCTCGCGGGTCGAGCGCGGCAGCTTGATGCCGGTCATGTCGCGGTAGACGAAGTTGATCAGGCCGCTGCAATCGAAGCCCGAATCGGGCGTGTTGCCGCCCCAGCGGTAGGGCGTGCCGACCAGGCCGAGGGCACGGAACAGCACATCGTCGGCGGCGGGCGAGAAATTCGTCGCCGGACGGAATACGACCTGTTTGGCGGGCGCGGGGGGCGGCGCTTTGCTGGCGCAGGCGGTAAGCAGCGCAGCAAAGGCGAGGATCGAGAATCGGGCCAGTGCATGCATAGTGGAAGCCTTCCTGGTGAGGAATGCTTCCACTTTGCTACGACAAGGAGTTAAACGCAATACTTAAAGTAAAACTTTAAGTTTAGCGCTTGCTCGTCAGGGCGTCCTTGTAGCCGGGTTCGAGCACCCGCTTGGCTTCCATGTAGCTCAGGCTCCAGTAGCTGGAGTCCAGGCTGTCCACCCGCACCCCGCCGCCGCGGCGGCTGGCGGAATGGATGAACTGGCCATCGCCGATGTAGATGCCGGCGTGGCTGACGCGGCCACGGCCACGGTTGTTGAAGAACAGCAGGTCGCCCGGCTGCAGCTCGTCCTTGGAGACCAGCGGCACGTCCATATCGATGAGTTCGCGGGTGGAGCGCGGCAGCTTGATGCCGGCCTCTTCGCGGAACAGGTAGCCGACGAAGCCGCTGCAATCGAAGCCTTTCGCCGTCGTACCGCCGAAACGGTACGGCGTACCGATCAGTTCGAAAGCGCGCTCGAGGATGCTGGACGCCAGCGCAGGCGTACCAGCCGATGAATTGTCCGCCCCTTCGTCCTCAACATCCTGCCAAGCGATCGCGTCGCGTTCGACGTCGATGCTGCTCTTGGCTGCGGTCGGCTCTTTGGCGACCTGCGGCTCCGGCGAATGGCTGGCGCAAGCGGCCAGCAGCAGAACGAAACTCATGGGCACGAGGGGTGCTAAGCGTTTAAGCATGGGCACGACCGTGTCTCATTAGTTTTACTAGCGGGCTAATTTGCCTTCTCGATCAATCCTATGCAAGTTTTTTATCGATAAATGTGACTTACCACCTGCGGCATGATGTCTAAGGCTCGTCCTGTCATTTTCACATCGACCCGCTCGCTGAGCTCGGTCACGCCAGGATTCACCTCCGCGGTGAAGCCTCCCGCCTGCCGCGTGCGCAGCACCGGTTCGACGATATAGGGGAAGCTCGCGGTGGTTCCCACCACCAGCACCGCATCGAAGCCTTTGCGCAATTCGCGGTACAGGGTATCGATCGCCTCTTCCGGCAACATTTCCTCGAACAGCACCACCGGTGGCCGCAGCACCCCGCCGCAAGCCGCGCAGCGCGGCGGCAACTGGCCGTGCAGATGTTCCTCCAGGCCGCCGCTCTCGGCACCGCAGGACTGGCAGTAGAGCGGCGCCAGTTCGCCATGGATCTCGATCAGCCGCTCGGCCGGCGAGCCGGCCTGGCGATGGAAGCCGTCGATGTTCTGGGTCAGCACCCAGCATTCCGGCTTGCGCTTCTGCAACTCGGCAATGGCTTCGTGGCCGGCGTTGGGCCGGGCCGCCAGGCAAGCCTTGCCGAGTTCCGCGAGGTACTTCCAGCACAGCGCCGGATCGCGCCGCAGCATCGGTCCGGAAAGCGCCGCCTCGATCGGCAGGCCCTCTTCCGTGCGACCGTTGTAGAGACCGCCGAGGCCACGATAGGTGGGCATACCGGAGTCCGCGGAGAGGCCGGCGCCGGTGATGACCAGGATGCGTTCGGCGCGCCGCAGGGCCTGGGCGACGGTGGCGATCGGGCTGTGGCTGTCCATGGTTGGCTCCTGTCAGGCTGGCGGATCGAGGGAAGCCGGCAAGCCGAGCCGGCGCATGCGCCCGAGCAGGGTCGTGCGCGGTATCCGCAACCGGGCGGCGGCCCGGGAGAGATTGCCGCGCGCCTGGCGCAAGGCGTCTTCTATCAGGTTGCGCTCCTGTTGCGCCAGCGCCCGCTCGCCAAGGGCGGTGACACGCGGGTTGAGACTGCGCGCATCGCGACGGACGAAGGCCCGCGCCAGCAGTTCCACATCGCCGGGACGCTCGCGCAGCGACGGGATGCACAGGCTGCCCACGTCCAGGCGATAGTTCGGCAACCCCGCCGAAGGCACCGTCGCGGCGCGGGTGCTGGTCCTCGCGCGGAGGACCGGCAGCGGTCGGCTGAGCCTCTAGCTCAGTGATTGACCGTATGCGCCAGCATCACCGACAGCTGGCACAGCGGCCGGCCGCTCTCCTCGCGCCACTGGTTGAAGGCTCCCTGGACGGCCGCCAGGTCCTTGAGGCTGGTGGGCGGTTTGTCGATGATCTCCTGGGCCTTCAGCGCGGCGACCATGTCGTCGCTGGGAATGAAGGTGTCCTTGCCGGCCATCCGCAGGAAACGCGGCGCCGACAAGCCGCCGAGCTGGTTGCCGCGCTTGGACAGCAGCTTCCACAGGCCGACGATGTCGGTTTCCGGCCAATCCGCGAGAAAGTTGCCGAAGCTGCCATGCTCGCGGGCCAGGTCGAGCACCATCTGCGCATTGCGCGGCACGCTCTTGAGCTTGCCCAGGTGGCGGATCAGGCGAGCGTCCTGCATCAGCCGCTCGAGATGCTCGGCGCTCATGAGCACGACCTTTTGCGGATCGAAGCCGAAGAACACTTCCTCGAAGGCCGGCCACTTGGCGTCCACCAGGCTGTGCTTGAGGCCGGCGCGGAAGATCCGCAGGCTGATCAGCGACAGGTAGCGGTCGTCACCCAGCGCGCACAGCTCGGCGGCGCTCTTCGGCTGCGGCAGGCGCGCTTCCAGCGCCTCCCTGGAGCCGAAGCGGTTCAGGCAGTATTCGTACATCCAGGCGTAGTCGCGCATCGGGAATCCTTGCAGACCGTAGGGAAGAACTGACCGGCGGCGCGGCTCAGAGGTTCATCACGTCGAGGAAGCGCGGCGCGGCGTTCTCGTCGATGCGCAGGTTGGCGAAGTCGAACAGGTTGCGGTCGGCCAGTTGCGACGGCACCACGTTCTGCAGGGCGCGGAACATGATCTCGGTACGCCCCGGCGATTTGCGTTCCCATTCCAGCAGCATTTCCTTGACCACCTGGCGCTGCAGGTTCTCCTGCGAACCGCAGAGGTTGCAGGGGATGATCGGGAACTCCTTGAGCTGGGAATAGGCCTCGATGTCCTTCTCGCTGCAATAGGCCAGCGGCCGGATCACCACGTTGCGCCCGTCGTCGGCCAGCAGCTTCGGCGGCATGGCCTTCAGGGTGCCGCCGTAGAACATGTTGAGGAAGAAGGTCTCGAGGATGTCGTCGCGATGGTGACCGAGGGCCATCTTGGTCGCGCCGATCTCGTCGGCGAAGGTGTACAGCGTGCCGCGGCGCAGGCGCGAGCACAGCGAGCAGGTGGTCTTGCCTTCCGGGATTTTCTCCTTGACCACCGAGTAGGTGTCCTTCTCGACGATGTGGTACTCCACGCCGATCGACTTCAGGTACTCCGGCAGGACGTGCTCGGGAAAACCGGGCTGCTTCTGGTCCATGTTCACCGCAACGATCTCGAAGCGGATCGGCGCGACCTTCTGCAGGTAGAGCAGGATGTCGAGCATGGTGTAGCTGTCCTTGCCGCCGGACAGGCAGACCATGACCTTGTCGCCATCCTCGATCATGTTGAAGTCGGTGATGGCCTCGCCGGCCAGGCGGCGCAGGCGCTTCTGCAGTTTGTTCTGATTGACCGAAAGGGTGCCCATGGTGCTCTGGAATCCGGGTGTTCGAGGAGAAAAGCTGGCTATTTTACGCACAAAGCGACGCCGACCCCAGCCCCTCCCGACGCCCGATGCTAGTCTTGCCCCATGACTCCCGACCTCGACCACCGCCTCGACCTCGCCGAGCAGATCCACTGCCTGCTGCGCGAGCATCCCGAGGGGCTTTCCGAATACCAGTTGATCCAGCTGCTGAAGGCCCGCCATTCGACGCATATCCCCCATCGCGAACTGGCCGACAAGCTGGTGCTGTTCCGCACCCATTTCCTCCTGTTCAACGCGCTCTACCACCTGCGCGACCACCTCTGGGCCGAGCGCGAGGCGCATCTGGAGATCAGCCCGCTGAACCTGTGCCTGCACCCTTACGTGGCCGGCACGCAGGCACTGGGACAGGGCGATCCGCTGCGCGACTACTACCTCGACCTGCGCCACCTGGGCCAGACCAGCGAGGCCGACGTCGAGCGGCTGCTGCAGAGTTTCTGGACGCGCATGCAGGGCAGCGAGGAGAAGGCCGCCGCCCTCGCCCTGTTCGAGCTGGAGGGCGCGGTCGACTATCCCGCCATCAAGCTGCGCTACCGGCAACTGGTCAGCCAGCACCATCCCGACCGCGGCGGCAGCACCGCGCGCCTGCAATCGATCAACAAGGCGATGGAAATACTGCAACGCTATTACAGCCGGCCGTGAAGCTTCGATTTGCTCTAACCTCGCGAGCGACGCGGGCTCGGGCCGTTCCTATACTGCGACATAAGGTCGCATAGGTCGGCCGAGCACCGGGTGGCGCTGTCCATGCGCGCCCGGCGCTTCGCTGGGGGGCGACCACATAAGAACGAGGAGGAAACGGCATGATCCATCATGTATGGGGGCTCTTCACCCATCCCGATCAGGAATGGCAGGAAATCCGTGGCGAAGAAGAAAGCATCAGCCACATGTACCTGACCCATATCCTGATCCTGGCTGCCATTCCGGCGATTTCCGCCTATATCGGCACGACCCAGGTCGGCTGGGTGGTCGGCGGCGGCGATCCGGTCAAGCTGACCCAGGCCAGCGCGTTGCAGATGACGGTCCTCACCTACCTGGCGATGCTCGCCGGGGTGGCGGTGATGGGCGCGTTCATCCACTGGATGGCGCGGACCTACGACGCCAACCCGAGCCTGACCCAGTGCATCGTGTTCGCCGCCTACAACGCCACGCCGCTGTTCATCGCCGGGCTGGCGGCGCTGTATCCGCACCTCTGGCTGGGAATGATCGTCGGGGTGGCGGCGATCAGCTACACGGTCTACCTGCTCTACGTGGGGATTCCCACCTTCATGAACATCCACAAGGACGAAGGCTTCCTGTTCTCCAGCTCGGTGCTGGCGGTGGGCCTGGTGGTGCTGGTGGCGATGATCGCCCTGTCGGTGATCCTCTGGGGCAGCGGGGTCGGTCCGGAATACACCAGCTGACGTCCAGCGAACGCATCGTACGACCGGGCCGCGGGCAACCGCCGCCCGGTTTTTTCTTGCCCGCCGCCGCGCTTGCCTGATCCTGCACCCCGGACGAGCGGTCGTCCCGACGCCTGCGCCCGCCCTCCTGTCTCCGGCATAATCGCCCGCTGCTGGAGTCTTCCCGAATGCCCGAACACCTCAACGCCCGCGTCGAGGCCTGCTATCGGCAGGCCGAACACTTCTTCCAACGCAGCTTCCCCCGCCCGACCGTCAGCTTCCGCCTGCGCGGCCAGAAAGCCGGGGTCGCCCACCTCGACGAGAACCTGCTGCGCTTCAATCCCCAGCTGTACCGCGAGAACCGCGAGCACTTCCTGGAACAGACCGTGGCCCACGAAGTCGCGCACCTGATCGCGCACCAGTTGTTCGGCCCGCGCATCCGCCCCCACGGCGAGGAGTGGCAGTTGATCATGCGTGGCATCTACGGCCTGCCGCCGGACCGCTGCCACACCTACGCGGTCAAGCGCCGCGCCACCACCCGCTACCTGTACCGCTGCCATTGCCCGGAGCACAACGACTTCCCGTTCTCCCCGCAACGCCACACCCTGGTGGCCAAGGGGCGCCGCTACTACTGCCGGCGCTGCAAGGCGACCCTGGTGTTCACCGGCGAAGTGCTCCGCGAGTGATTCAGGCGATGGCCCCGGCCGCCTTCAGCTCGGCGATCCGTTCGGCGGAGTAGCCCAGGCCTTCGAGCACCGCCACGGTGTCGGCGCCGAGCGCCGCGCCGATGTGGCGAGGCGCCGGCAGGCCGGCGGAAAACTTGATCGGACAGGCCATCTGCGCCTGGCTGCCGCCGTCCGCCAGCGGCACCCGGGCGACCAGCCCGCGCGCCTGCAACTGCGGGTGTTCCAGCGCCTCGGAGAGCGGCAGCAGCGGCTCCACGCAGGCATCCAGGGCGGCGAACACCGCCTGCCATTCGGCGAAGTCGCGTTTCTCGAACTCCATCTCGATCTCGCGCTTCAGCGCCCGCTGCTCTTCCGGCTTCGGCGACAGGCCGCGGGCGGCCAGTTCCGGGCGGCCGATGGCGGCGCAGAACTGCTGCATGAACTGCGGTTCCAGGCTGCCCACCGAGAACCAGCGGCCATCGCGGGTGCGGTAGTAGTCGTAGAAGCTGCCGCCGTTCAGCGCCAGCGCCTCCATCTCCGGCTCGACCCCGGCCGCGAGATAGCCTGCACCGGCCATGCCGTTCAGGCTGAAGGCGCAGTCGGTCATGCTGATGTCGACGAACTGCCCCTCGCCGGTCTGCTGCCGGTGGATGACCGCCGCCAGCAGGCCCATCACGCCATGCAGCGAACCGCCGGCGAGGTCCGCCAGTTGTACCCCCAGCGGCAACGGGCCACGTTCGCGGCGCCCGGTGTAGCTGGCGACGCCGGCCAACGCCAGGTAGTTGATGTCATGCCCGGCGCGCTCGCGGTACGGCCCGGTCTGGCCGTAGCCGGTGATGGCCACGTAGATCAGCCGCGGGTTCGCCGCCTTCAGCGCCTCGTAGCCGACGCCGAGCTTGTCCATCACCCCCGGACGGAACTGTTCGAGGACGATGTCGTATTCGCGTACCAGCTCCAGCACCACCTCGCGTGCGCCCTGCCGCTTCAGGTCGAGGCCGATGGAACGCTTGTTGCGGTTCAGGTAGGCATGGCTGGCCGAGGTGCCGTCGACGTGCGGCGGCAGCACCCGCACCAGGTCCATGCGCCCGGGCGACTCCACGCGCAGCACGTCGGCCCCCATGTCGGCCAGCAGCAGCGAGGCGAACGGCCCCGGCAGCAGGGTCGAGAAATCCAGCACTTTCAACGATGACAACGGGCCTTTCATGCTCCCTCCTCTGGGTCGCCGGGCATTGGTCGGGATCGCCTGCCGAGCAGCCTATCCACCCGCCGCGCGGCGCGACATGGCCGTGGCGTCAGAGCTTCATGCCGCGGCTGATGATCTCTTTCATGATCTCCGAGGTACCGGCGAAGATCCGCTGGATGCGGGCGTTGGCGTACATCCTGCAGATCGGATACTCCCACATGTAGCCCCAGCCGCCATGCAGTTGCACGCCTTCGTCGACCACCTTGCCCAGCAGCTCGGTGGTGAACAGCTTGGCTTCGGCGGCGACCTCGGGGGACAGCTTCTTCTGGTTGTGGTCCATCACGCAGCGGTCGGTGAAGACCTGCGCCACGTCGATCTGGGTACGCATTTCGGCGAGCTTGAAGCGGGTGTTCTGGAAGTGCGCCACCGGCCGGCCGAAGGCCTGGCGCTCCTTCACGTAGTCGATGGTCGCCTGCAACGCCGCCTCGGCCCCGGCCACCGCGCCGCAGGCGTTGGTCAGGCGCTCCTGGGCGAGCATGTTCATCAGGTAGAAGAAGCCGCCCTTGGCGTCGCCCAGCAGGTTTTCCTTCGGCACCCGCACATTGTTGAAGAACAGCTCGGCGGTGTCCTGGCTCTTCATGCCGAGCTTCTTCAGGTTGCGCCCGCGCTCGAAGCCTTGCATGCCGCGCTCCACCAGGAACAGGCCCATGGCGTGCTTGTTCGCCGGATCGGTCTTCGCCGCGACGATCACCAGGTCGGCCAGCAGGCCGTTGGAGATGAACACCTTGGAGCCGTTGAGCAGCCAGTGGTCGCCCTTGTCCACCGCGGTGCTGCGCATGCCGGCCAGGTCGGAGCCGGCGGACGGCTCGGTCATGGCCACGGCGAGGATGGTCTCGCCACGGACGATCCCCGGCAACAGGCGGGCCTTCTGCTCGGCGCTACCGTATTCGGCGATGTACGGCCCGCACAACGCCGAGTGCAGCGGGATCATGAAGCCCGGCTCGTTGATCCGCGCCAGCTCCTCGCACATGATCTGCTCGTAGCGGAAGTCCTTGAGCCCGGCGCCACCGTACTCCTCGTCCGCCCAGGGCAGCAGGAAGCCCATCTCCCCCGCCTTCCTCCAGACAGCGCGGTCGACCACCCCGGCCTCTTCCCAGGCGTCCTGGTGCGGCACCACCTCTTTGTCGAGAAAGGCGCGGAAGGCATCGCGGAACAGGTTGTGTTCGGTCTCGAAGATCTGCCGTTGCATGTACGGGGACTCCCTGCGGTCAGTGGTTCCGCAGGGTAGGCGGCGCCGGCCGGCGCCCTCAATGACGCGAGCGCTCAGGCTCGGTTGACCGAATCGGTCAGCTACCAGTCCATGCTCGCCGGCTGCACGCCCGGGTGGGACGGGAACAGCGGCAGCACCTCCTCGGCCAGTTCCTGGATGACTTCCGCTGCCGGCCTGGCGGAGAACTGGATGCCCAGGGCGGCATGGTTGACGCCCGCCGCACGCCATTCGCCGAGCAGCTCGATCAGGCCGTTGCGCCCGGTGCGCAAGACGTAGCCGCCATGCAACGACGTACGCGGATACGCCGGGTCGTCCACCAGGTCCAGCCATTCGTTGGTCATGTGCGGGCGGAACCCGCCGTCCGCGATGGACATCCTCCAGGCGCGGATCTTCCCGGCCAGGCGACGTGGTCCGGACGCATCGACAGTCGACTCCGGATAGGTCAGCCAGCCATCCGCCTGGCGTGCCAGCCAGTCCGCCGGCTGCCGCGCGGAGCCGGTGACGACCAGCGGGATGGCGCCGGCCGGCGGACGCGGCAACAGTTCGGCGTCGTCCAGCGTACCGAGCGGCGAGGCGACGTGCCGGCAGCCATGCAGCAGTTGGCGCAGGTAGTCCAGGCCCTGGGCGAACCGCTCGCCGCGCTGCGCATGCTCCAACCCGTAGGCGGGGAACTCCACCGGCCGGTCGCCGGAGGCGAGGCCCAGCACCAGGCGTCCGCCGGACAACCGGTCGACGCTCGCCGCGGCCTTGGCCAGGTCGACCGGTTGGCGCAGGGAAAGCACCGCGCTGCCGGTGGCCAGGGCGATACGGCGGGTCCGCGCGGCCAGATAGCCAAGGTAGGTGAACGGGTCGAACACTTGTCCGGCATCGCCGAAGCGTGGGTCGAACAGCGGTACGTCGCGTACCCAGACGGCGGCGAATCCCAGTCGATCGATGTCTTCGACCAGCCGCGCCTGGCCCAGCAGCACCCGCATGTCGCCCTGGTAGAAACGCAACGGCAGGAACAGGCCCAGGGTCAGCGCGTCTGCGGCGAACATGCGCCGATAGCCAGGGTGCCCGACGAAGGCCGGCGCCGAGGCGCCTTGCAGCAGGGCGCTCATGGACCCACCGCCGGTTCCGGCAGGACGATCCCGCGCTGCACCGCAGGCCGCAGGGCCATGCGCCGGTGCCAGTCGTCCAGGTGGCGATAATGGCTGAAGTCGAAGTCGACGATCCGCGCCGTATGGGTCCAGCCGAAGGTGGCGATATCGGCGATGGAGTATTGCTCACCGGCCAGCCAGGGCCGTCCGGCCAGGCGCTGGTCGAGGGTGGCGAAAACCTCCTCGGAGAGCCGCCGATAGCGTTCGATGGCCGGCGGGTACCGCTCTTCGGCGAAGATCTCGAAATGCACGCGCTGGCCGAGGATGGGCCCCATGCTGGAAGCATGGAAAGTCAGCCAGGTCAGGGCCTCCCAGCGTTCCCGTGGGGCGTCGGGAAGCAACCGCCCGCTGGTCTCCGCCAGGTACTGCAGGATCGCCGCCGACTCGAACAGGGTGATGCCGGCGGCCCGGTCTACCAGCACCGGTATCCGGCCATGTGGATTCAGGCGCAGGAATTCCGGGCGGCGTTGCTCGCCATGGTCGATGCGAACGTGGTGCAGTGCGTAGGGCAGCCCCAGTTCCTCGAGGGCGATGGTGATCTTGAATCCGTTGGGTGAACTGTCGCTGTAGAGCTGGAGGGAAGGCATGGCAAGTATCCTTGCAGCGCTGGACTATCCGGCGCCTGGGCGATGGGGCGGCGCCGACCGGGGAAACCGCCTCGGCCGCTTCCCGCACACCGAAGAAAGCAGCTAGGCTAAAGTCTCTCGTTTCGCCACACATGCTGAAGCTCAGGTCGGCGGATGAAAAACGATCCTTTCTACAACCTGTTTATAGAAAAACTGAATTCATGGGTGCCGTCCTCCCGCTCCTCGCGCTACGCGCTTTCGTCGAAACCGCCCGCCATGGCAATCTCACCCGCGCAGCCGCGGCCATGGGCGTCACTCCCGGCGCGGTAAGCCAGCAGCTCAGGGCTCTGCAGGCGCGCACCGGCGTCGTCCTGTTCCAGCGCTTCAGCCATGGCATGCGCCTGACGCCGGAGGGCGAGCAGGTCTATCCCGGCCTCCGCCAGGCCTTCGAGCAGATCACCGCGAGCCTTGCCCAGCTGGAGGCGATCAATGCCCGCCAGACCCTCACGGTCAGCACCGAGCCCTCCTTCGCCGCCACCTGGCTGGTGCCACGCCTCGGTCAATTCAGCGCGTCGCACCCGCAGGTGGAAGTCCGCGTGGAGGCTACGGCACTGCTCGCCGACCTGCGCCGGGAACGAATCGACGTCGCCATCCGCCACGGGCTCGGCGACTACCCCGGACTCGACGTGCAGGCGCTGATGGCCCCGCCGCTGATCCCGGTGGCCAGCCCGCGCCTGCTGGCGGAAGGCCCTGAGATCCGCGAAGCGATCGATTGCCTGGCCTACCCACTGTTGCAGGAGTCGGAGCGCAATGACTGGCGCCTGTGGCTGCGGGCGATGGGGGTGGAGGACGACCCGCGCAGCGAGAGAGGTCCGGCTTTCGCCGACGACCTGCTGCTGGTTCGCGCCGCCGAGGCCGGCCAGGGTATCGCGCTGGTACGGGAGATCCATGCCCGCGCCGAGATCGCCAGCGGCCGCCTGGCGGTCGCCCTCGAGCGGCCCTGGCCGAGCCGCTTCGCCTATTACGCGGTGAGCCTGCCAGGAGCGGCGCAACGAGCACCCCTCTCGCTGTTCCTCGCCTGGCTGCGCGAGCAGGCCGCCGCCGAGGCATAAAAAAACCCGCCACGAGGGCGGGTTCGAAGGGCGGCAGGGAGCTCTTCACTTCCCCCTGCCGAACAGGTTTGAGCTTAGACCGCTTCGCGGCCGCCCACCGGAATATCGCTGGCAGGCGACGAAGCGTTGCCCTCGCCGGCCAGTTCGCGCTGCAAGGTGCCCTCGTCGAGCTGCTTGCACCACTTGGAAACCACTACCGTGGCCACGCCGTTGCCGACCAGGTTGGTCAGCGCGCGGGCTTCGGACATGAAGCGGTCGATGCCGAGAATCAGCGCCAGACCGGCGACCGGCAGGTGGCCGACGGCGGAAAGGGTCGCGGCGAGCACGATGAAGCCGCTGCCGGTGACGCCGGCGGCGCCCTTGGAAGCGATCAGCAGCACCAGCAGCAGGGTGATCTGGTGGGTGATGTCCATCGGCGTATCGGTGGCCTGGGCGATGAACACCGCGGCCATGGTCAGGTAGATCGAGGTGCCGTCGAGGTTGAAGGAGTAACCGGTGGGAATCACCAGGCCGACCACCGACTTGTTGCAGCCGAGCTTCTCCATCTTGTCGATCATCCGCGGCAGGGCCGACTCGGAAGACGAGGTGCCCAGCACGATCAGCAGTTCCTCGCGGATGTACTTGATGAAGCGCAGGATGCTGAAGCCGTGGGCGCGGGCGATGCCGCCGAGGACGATGAGCACGAACAGGATGCAGGTGATGTAGAAGCACAGCATCAGTTGGCCGAGCTGCACCAGCGAACCCACGCCGTAGGCGCCGATGGTGAAGGCCATGGCGCCGAACGCACCGATCGGGGCGACCTTCATGATCACGTTGATGATGTTGAACATCACGTGGGAGACGCGCTCGATGAACTCGAACACCGGCTTGCCGTAGCTGCCCAGGCGATGCAGGGCGTAGCCGAAGAGCACGGAGAAGAACAGGACCTGGAGGATGTCGCCGTTGGCGAACGCGCCGACCACGGTGCCGGGGATCACGTTCATCAGGAAGTCGACGGTGCTCTGCTTCTCGCCGGCAGCGGCGTAGGCAGCGATCTTGCTGGTGTCGAGGGTGTTCGGGTCGACGTGCATGCCGGCGCCCGGCTGGACCACGTTGACCACTACCAGGCCGATGATCAGGGCCACGGTGGAGACGACCTCGAAGTACAGCAGCGCCATGCCGCCGGTCTTGCCGACCGACTTCATGCTCTGCATGCCGGCGATGCCGGTGACCACGGTGCAGAAGATGATCGGCGCGATGGCCATCTTGATCAGTTTGACGAAGCCGTCGCCGAACGGCTTCATCGCCACCGCCGTTTCCGGGTACCAGTGGCCGAGCGCGATACCGATGGCGATGGCGACCAGAACCTGCACGTACAGGCTCTTGTAGAAGGGTTGTTTGGTCATGGGCAGAGTCCTCACGGGGGCGCTTCGCCAGTTCCCTGGAACGCGCTCACCGGTAGCGTTACCCCCCTTGCTGGGGAGATTTTTTGTCGTGAACCGCCGCGGCGGAACCTTGCCCAGGCATTGCAGAGGCTGTGCCAGGATGCTCTTTCTCTAAAGAAAATCCTTATATATCAATAAGTTAAATAAAAAATGAAAATTGCATAGCGGGCTAAGCGTGGCGGATTACCGCCCGGCGGGCCGGCTGTGCCGCGCGAGCATGGCGGGAGTCCGCCACCACCCTTGTCGTCTTCCGGGTGGCGCCCTACCATCGCCGTTCCAACAACAAGGACGCCGCCATGCGTGAGCGCACCATCGCCAGCCATTTCGTCCGCGCCGCGTTGCGCGGGGCCACGCGCCAAGGCCTGGACGGCCCCGCCCTGTTGCGTCGCGCCGGCATCCAGCCGGCCCTGCTGGACGAACCGCGGGCACGCATCGCGCCGGAGCAGTTCACCCGCCTGATGCAGTTGCTCTGGGAAGTGCTGGACGACGAATACATGGGCTTCGGCGAAGTCCGCAGCAAGCGCGGCACCTTCGCCATGATGTGCCACACCCTGATTCATTGCCGGACCCTGGAAAAGGCCCTGCAGCGCGGCGAACTGTTCTACGGCCTGTTCCCCCAGGCGCCGCTGATCCACCTGCGGCGCGACGGCGACCTGGTGCGCCTGAGCCTCGAGGAAAGCCACCTGTCGGACCCGGATCACTTCCTCGCCGAAAGCCTGCTGGTGATCTGGCACCGCCTCGCCAGTTGGCTGATCGGCCAGCGCATCCGCCTGGAGGAAGCCACCTTCAGCTACCCGGCGCCGGACCACCAGGCCGAGTACGACCTGCTGTTTCCCTGCCCCCGGCGGTTTTCCGCCGGCTGTACCAGCCTGCTGTTCGCCGCCCGCTACCTGGGCATGCCGCTGCTGCAGGACGAACGCACCCTCAAGCAGTTCCTCCAGCACTCTCCCGCCGACCTGCTGGCGCGCCCGGACGGCGGCGACAGCCTGACCAGCCAGATCCGCCGCCTGCTCGGCCGCGACTGCCGGCGCTGGCCGGACCTCGACCAGGTCGCCCGCCAGCTGCACATGAGTTCGCAGACCCTGCGACGCCACCTGCGCGAGGAAGGCGGCAGCTTCCAGCAACTCAAGGACCACCTGCGCCGCGACCTGGCGATCTACCACCTGGGTCGGGACGAGCTGTCGATCCAGGACATCGCCGAGCAGCTCGGCTTTTCCGAGCCCTCGGCCTTCCATCGCGCGTTCAAGAAGTGGACCGGCCTCACCCCCGGCGCGTACCGGCACCAGGCGGAAGCCTGAAGCTCAGCCCAGCTCCTGGCGACGAAGCCCGCTGCGCAACTGGTCGAGCACCGTGGCGAACGGCTGCGGCCGCCCGACCGCGTAGCCCTGGGCGAAATCCACCCCGAGGCGCGCCAGGTGATCGAGGATTTCCCGGCTCTCGACGAACTCGGCCACGGTCACCGCGCCCAGGCGGTGGGCGATCTGGTTGATGGAGTCGACGATGGCCTGGTCCACCGGGCTCTTGTCCAGGTTGCGGACGAAGCTACCGTCGATCTTGATCACGTCGACGACGAAATTCTTCAGGTAATTGAAGGAACTCAGGCCGGAGCCGAAGTCGTCCAGCGCCACCTTGCAGCCGAGGTCGCGCAGCTTGGCGACGATCCGCGAAGCCACCGACAACTGGTTCATCAACGCCGTCTCGGTCAGCTCGAAGTACAGGCGCTCCGGCCTCAGCGGCGAGTGTTCGATGCGATCCAGCAGGTAAGGCAGGAACAGCGGGTCGTTGAGCGAGTTGCCGGACAGGTTGATGCCGATGCTCAGGCCCTCCACCGCGGCGATCCGCGCGCCGAAGTTGATCAGCGCCTCGTTGATCACCCAGCGGTCGATGCTGGCCATCAGGTTGAAGCGCTCGGCGGCCGGGATGAAGGCGCCCGGCGGAGTCATCTGGCCATCCGGATCGTACAGTCGCAGCAGCAGCTCGTAGTGCCGGTCGCCGTCGCGGCGTGGGCCGACCGGTACGATCTCCTGCGCCTGCAACTGGAAGCGGTCGTTCTCCAGGGCCTCGCGCAGCCCGCTGGCGAGGAGTATGTCGCGGTGCTGGCGCTCCACTTCCTCATGGCCGAACTGGTACACCGAGACCCGGTTGCGCCCGGCATGCTTGGCCGCATAGCAGGCCACGTCGGCCTGGCTCATCAGTTCGCTGGTGCTGCGCGAGGTGGCGGTAAGGGCGGTGATGCCGATGCTCGCGCCCACGTCGTAGAGCCGCCCTTCCCAGGGGAAGCGCACCGAGCAGATCTGCTCGATGAGCTTGCTCGCCACCTGCTCCGCCTCCGCCAGGTCGCAATCGAACAGCAGCAGGCCGAACTCGTCGCCGCCCAGCCGCGCCAGGGTGTCGGAGGCGCGGGTGCGGTCGGCGAGAATCCGGCTCAGCTCGCGCAGCAGCATGTCGCCCGCCGCGTGCCCGGCGGAATCGTTGACCACCTTGAAGCGGTCGAGGTCGATGAAGCACAGCGCATGCTGGGTCGCCCGCTCCTGGGCGTTGGCCAGGGCGCGTTGCAGCTCCTCCTCGAACTTGGTGCGGTTGAACAGCCCGGTGAGGGCATCGTGGGAGGCGTGATAGCTCAGCTCGCGCTGCATCGCCCGGGCCTTGGTGACGTTCTGGAACACCAGCACGGTGCCGATGATCTCGCCATCGCGGGTGCGCACCGGCGCCGCGCAATTCTGGATATCGTGCTGCTCGCCCTTGCGGCTGATCAGCGTGGCGCCGTCCTCCAGGTAGAACACCCGGGTGTTCTGCAGGCAGCGTCGCACCGGGCTTTCCAGGGCCTCGCCGGTGTCGCTGTCGAGCACGTTGAAGACCAGTTCGTGGGGCGCGCCGATGGCGTCCTGCAGGGTCCAGCCGGTCATCGCCTCGGCCACCGGGTTCATGAAGGTCACGCGGCCGCCGGCGTCGGTGGTCAACACGGCATCGCCGATGGAATACAGGGTCACCTGCAGGCGTTCCTTTTCCTCGTGCAGGGTTTCCGCCAGGGTGCGGATCTCGGTGATGTCGCTGTTGATGCCGATCATCCGCACCGGACGGTTGTCCTCGTCGCGCGTCAGCGTGGCGATCGCCCGCAGGTGGCGAACCTCGCGGTTGGGGCGGACGATACGGAACTCGCAGTCGAATTTCTGCAACCCGCTGACGGCGCGCTCCAGCTCGCGCAGCACGCGGTCGTGATCCTCGGCATGCAGGCTCGCCTTCCACTGCTCCACCGTGGTCTCCCCCGGACCGCTGCGGATGCCGTACAGATCGAACATGCGGAAATCCCAGTGCAGGCGGTTGCGCGCCAGGTCCCACTCCCAGATGCCGATCTGCCCGGCGTCGGTGGCCAGCTTGATCCGTTCGGCGAGGCGCTCGCGCTCCAGCTCGGCGCGCTTGCGACTGTCGATATCCTCCACCTGGGTGACGAAGTACTGGGCGACTCCCTCCTCGTCACGCACCAGCGACACGCTGATGCGCGCCCAGAAGGTTTCGCCGTCCTGGCGCAGGTAGCGCTTCTCCATCTGGTAGGAGTTGATACGCCCGGCGAGCAGGTCGCGCACCAGGTCGAGGTCCAGTTCCAGGTCGTCCGCATAGGTGATCTCCTGGAACGACAGCTCGCCCAAGCGTTCGGCGGAATAGCCGAGCATCCGGCACAGCGCCTCGTTGACCTTGAACAGCCGCCCCTCCAGCGACACCAGGGCCATGCCGATCGCCGAGAATTCCATGGCGCCGCGGAACTGCGCCTCGCCGATGGCCACCTGGTGCTGCTCGCGGCGGCTGCGCTCCATGATCACCGAGACCAGGAAGGCGGGAATGAGGGTCAAGGCCATCGGCAGGTACAGCAGCGGCTCGCCGAAACGCTGCTGGGACGACTCGGGGACGAACACGCCGAGGGCGATCAGCACGGCGATGAAACAGGTGTTCAGGCAGCCGATCAGCGCGGTGCCGAACACGCTGGTGCTGGCGGCGGCCACCAGCAGCGGCAGGAGCACGTAGATGAAGGCGTAGGGCAGGCGCGTCAGGGCCACGAAGCTGATCACCAGGGTCACCAGCAGGAGCATCGCGTTGTCCACTCCCGCCCGCCCCGACAGACCGTGACGCCAGGCCGCCAGGTTGCTGGCCATGCATAACGGCAGCAGCGCGAGCATGCCCATCGCATCGCCCACGTACCAGCGCGCCCACATTTCCGGGAAACGCCCCATGCCGAAGACGCTGACCAGCACCGCGCCCACCGAGGCGCCGAGCAAGGGCGGGATCAGCGCGCCGGCCCAGAGCACGCGAACCGCCGAATGCAGGTTGAATTCGAAGTCCTCGCGCACCCGGTTGATGCGTAACAGCATCGCGGCGAAGATCGCTTCGCTCAGGTTGGCCGGCAGGAACGCCGCGCTCATCCACAGGCTGTCGCCATACAGGCGGTTGGCCGCCAGGTTGGCCACGGCGGAGCAGAGCAGGATCGCTGGCCACTGGCGCAGCGGCGCGCGCAGCAGGGCGGCGGTGAGGATCGCGTTGGGCAGCCAGATCGCCGCGACGGTGGCAGGCTGGCGCGACAGGTAGATGCAGGCCAGGGCGGCGAGGAAGAACAGCACACCGGCCTGGATGCCCGCCCACAACCCCCTGTCGTCGGTTTTGCCACTGAACATCCGCTCGAATCCCCGGTACCTGCGTCAAAGGAACTGCGCCAGCCGAACAGACTTCAGCGTAGCGCGGAAACACCTCAGACGTAGGTAACGGCCGCCAAGTCTCAGACTGTAGCGAAACGTATGCGGAAACAGGCACCGCCCAGCTCGGAATCGTCCAGGCTCAGCTCGCCGTCGTAGCTCTCGATGATGTCCAGCGCCACGGCCAGGCCGATGCCCTGCCCCGGGTGCTGGGTATCGGCGCGCTCGCCGCGGCGGATGATCCGTGCGCGCTGCTCGACGGGCACTCCGGGACCGTCGTCCTCGACCCACAGTTCCGAGTAGCCCGGCCCCAGCCGGGCGCCCACGCGGACCCGCCCCAGGCACAGGCGATAGGCGTTCTCCAGCAGGTTGCCAAGCAATTCCAGCAGCGCGCCGCGCTCCACCGGCACGCTGAAGGACGGCGAGAAGTCCCGCTGCAGGCTTACCCGCTTGTCGCGATAGACCTTGTCCAGCGCGTCGCACAGGGTCTCCACCAGCGGCGCCAGTTGCTCGCGATGGCGTACCAGGCCGCTCTTGCGCAGGCTGGCGCGCTGCAACTGATAGCCTATCTGCTGGCTCATGCGCTCGATCTGGCCCTGTAGCACCCGCACCTGCTCGCGGTTGCCGGGCTCCTCGGCGAGCTGGTCGCCGACCCCCTGCAAGACCGCCAGCGGCGTCTTCAGGCTGTGCGCCAGGTCGCCGAGGGAGTGGCGGTAGCGCTCGCGCTGCTTGTGCTCGCTGCGCAACAGGCGGTTCAGCGAGTGGGTCAGGCGCAGCAGCTCGCGCGGATGCTCCTCGCTCAGGCTCTCGCGCTCGCCGGATTCGATCTGGTCCAGCTCGGAACTCAACCCGCGCATCGCCCGGAAGCCCCAGGTCAGGCCCAGCCAGAGCAGCCCGAGCAAGACCAGCAGGGCGCCGCCGAGCCACAGGTAGAGCTGCTCGCGGAACCCCTTGAGCAGGCTCTCGAACTCGCTGACCGATTGCATGGTGACGATGCTATAGGCCGCCTGCTTGCCGCGCAGCAGGTCGATCTCGACGTCGAACACGAAGAACTCCTCGCCCTTCGCGTCGCGGGTGGTGTGGAATTCGTTGCCGCGGCCGTCGTAGCGCGGCGTGTAGTTGATCGACTCGTCGGCCGCCGAGGTGGAGCGCCAGAGCAGATCGCCATTCTGGTCGTAGATGTAGCCGAGGACCTTGGCCTCCGGCAGGTTGAACTCCTCCACCGGCAGGTGCTCGGGCATCACCAGGCGGCCCTTCTCTACCCGCGCCGCCGAGACCAGGGTCGCCACGTCGGCGGCCAGGCGCTGCTCGATGGTGTTCTCCAGGGCGATGCCGAAGGCCCGCTGCAGGGCCGGCAGCAGCGCCAGCATGAACAGCACCGCCAGGGCGGCGGCGCCGAGCATCAGGCGGATGCGCAGGGAACGGATCACCGGCAGCGCTCGGTGAACAGGTAGCCCTGGCCGCGCACCGTATCGATCGGCTTGAAGCCGCCGCAGGCCTCCAGCTTGCGCCGCAGGCGGCCGACCAGCACCTCGATGACGTTGGCGTCGCGCTCCTCGTCGTCAGGATAGAGCTGTTCCATCAGGCGTTCCTTGGCCACCACCTGCTGGTGATGCCGCATGAGGTATTCGAGGATGCGGTATTCGTAGGCGGTCAGCGCCACCGGTTGCTCCTCGACCAGCGCCTGCTTGCGGTTCAGGTCGAGGACCAGGGGGCCGGCCTCGATGGTCGACTGGACGAACCCCGAGGAGCGTCGCAGCAGCGCGTTCAGGCGCGCTTCCAGTTCCTCGAACTGGAACGGCTTGACCACGTAGTCGTCGGCCCCGGCGGCCAGGCCTTCGACCTTGTCCTGCCAGTTGCCGCGGGCGGTGAGGATCAGGATCGGGAAGGACTTGCCCTGCGAACGCAGCTCGCGGATCAGGTCCAGGCCGCTCATGCCCGGCAGGCCGAGGTCGATCACCGCCAGGTCGTGGTGGTATTCGCTGACCCGGTAGAGGGCTTCCTCGGCATCCGGTACCGCGTCCACCACGTGCCCCTGTTCACCCAGGCGGGTATAGAGGTGGTGGCGCAACAGCGCCTCGTCTTCCACTACCAGCAGTTTCATGAGGTTCCTCCGGATGAGATGCGGCCGGACCTTCCGGCCCGGCCATCGAAGCATGCCCTCGCGGGCGCTGCGCGGTCATTTAGAACTTGTAGTTGGCGCCCAGGTAGAATTGCGAGCTGCTGTGCAGGTCCAGGGAGCCCAGCTTGTTGCCGCCATGCGGGGTCATCTCGGTGCTGGCGTTGGTGCGCAGGTAACGATAGCCGCCTTCGATCGAGGCATTCTTGCTCAGCTCCTGCAGGATACCGGCCTGCAGCCCGGCAGCGTAGCCGACATCGCTGTCGCGCTTGAAGCCCTTGCCGTCCTGTTCCAGCTTGACCAGGCCGAGGGTGGCACCGCCGAACAGCTTGGTGTTGTTGTCGCCGATCGGCAGGAAGGCGTCGTAGCTGCCGAGCAGGTTCTGCTGGCGCAGCTTGTTGCCGCTGCTGGTGTCGGAGATGTTCTCGTAGGTCGCGTAGTAGCGGCCCTGCTCGAACTGCTGGCCGGCGCGGATGCCCCAGGTGCCGGTGTTGTCGATCACCTTGTCGAGGTTCGGGCTGTTCAGGTTGCGGTTCAGCGACTTGGACTTCTGGATGTTGTTGCTGGTCTCGCCCCAGGTCAGGCCGACGAAGTTGTCGGCGGCCTGGACGCCGGCGGCGGAACCCAGCAGGGCGGTGGCGATGAAGAGAGTCTTGAGTGCTTTCATGGTGTTTCTCCGTTCTGCGAGAGTCGTGTCGTTCACGGCTTGCAGAGTACGGACAGGGTACTGAACCGCCCCTGAACGCTTGCTGAACCCGGGCTGAACGACTCGCGTTTGCCGGCGAACGCTCTGTTTCCAGGCTGCCGCGCGCCGGCTCGGCGAGGTTTTTGCCCGTACTGCAAGTAGGGTCTAGGCTCTCTACAGTCGCCTGCACAGAGGCTGGGCCAATGAACGAACAACCCGACCAGGGACGCGTCAAGGGCATGGAAGCCAGGCTCTTCCTGTTTCTCGTGATCTGCCTGTTCCCGCTGCTGTCCGTCGCACTGGTCGGCGGCTTCGGTTTCTGCGTCTGGATGTACCAGCTACTGGCCGGCCCGCCCGGGCCGCCGGCCTGAGGTCGGGTATGAGCAGTCGCCGAGAGCTGTTCCGCCGCCTCGGCGGGCACCCGCCGACGCGGCGCCCGCCGTGGACCGCCGCCGACTTCGCCGCAGGCTGCACAGGCTGCGCCGCCTGCGTCGAGGCCTGCCCGGAAGGCGTGCTGAAGCTCGGCGCCGGTCGGCTCGTCGAACTCGACCTCTCCAGCACCGGCTGCACGCTGTGCGGGGAATGCGCCAGCCGCTGCGAGGCCGGCCTGTTCGATGGCGCGCGCCCGGCCTTCCCCTGGATCGCCACGATCGGCGAAGCCTGCCTGGCCCTGGCCGGGATCCACTGCCGCAGTTGCCAGGACGCCTGCGAACCCGCCGCGATCCGTTTCCGCCCGGCCTCCGGCGGCGTCGCCCTGGCCGAGCTGGACAGCCAGCGCTGCAACGGCTGCGGCGCCTGCCTGGCGCCCTGTCCGAGCCAGGCCATCCAACTGCGCGCGCTATCCACCAAGGAGTCTCCACGACATGCCTGAAGCCCTGCAGATCGCCAGCCTCATCCTGCATTGCCGACCCGAGCGACTGCCGGCGGTGAAAGCCAACCTGGCGCTGCTCGACGGCCTGGAGATCTACCAGGAAAGCCCGCAGGGCAAGCTGATCCTGGTGCTGGAAGCCGAACGCGAAGAACAGATTCTCGACACCCTGGGCCAGTTGCAGAACCTGCCTGGAGTGCTCAACGCCGTGCTGGTCTACCACGAGATCCTGCACGACGACGATAGCAACGACGCGGCGGCCATGACCGACCGCGCGATACCGTGCTCGCCCGAGGAGACAATCGATGAACCTCACCCGTCGTGAATTCGCCAAGGCCAACGCCGCCGCCATCGCCGCGGCGGCGGCCGGCCTGCCGATCCTGGTCCGCGCCAGCAACCTGGTGACCGAGGCGGACGTCACCAGCCTGGTCTGGAACAAGGCCCCCTGCCGCTTCTGCGGCACCGGTTGCAGCGTGATGGTCGCCACCCGCGACGGCCAGGTGGTGGCCACCCATGGCGACATCAAGGCCGAGGTCAACCGCGGGATCAACTGCGTGAAGGGCTACTTCCTGTCGAAGATCATGTACGGCAGCGACCGCCTGACCCGCCCGCTGCTGCGCATGAAGGACGGCAAGTTCGACAAGCAGGGCGAGTTCCAGCCGATCAGTTGGGAACAGGCCTTCGACATCATGGCCGAGAAGTTCAAGGCCGCGCTCAAGGCCAAGGGACCGGAGTCGGTCGGCATGTTCGGCTCCGGCCAGTGGACGGTCTGGGAAGGCTATGCGGCGAACAAGCTGTTCAAGGCCGGCCTGCGCAGCAACAACATCGACCCCAACGCCCGCCACTGCATGGCCTCGGCGGTGATGGGCTTCATGCGCAGCTTCGGCATGGACGAGCCGATGGGCTGCTACGACGACATCGAGGCCACCGACAGCTTCGTCCTCTGGGGCTCGAACATGGCCGAGATGCACCCGGTGCTCTGGTCGCGGGTCACCGACCGCCGGCTCAGCGCGCCGCAGGTCAAGGTTGCGGTGCTGTCCACCTTCGAGCACCGCAGCTTCGAGCTGGCCGACCTGCCCATGGTGTTCAAGCCGCAGACCGACCTGATCATCCTCAACTACATCGCCAATCACATCATCGAGAGCGGCGCGGTGAACCGCGACTTCGTCGAGCGCCACGTGCGCTTCGCCCATGGCGCCGAGGACATCGGCTACGGCCTGCGCCCGGACGACCCGCTGGAGAAGAAGGCGAAGAACGCCGACAAGGCCAACACCTGGAGCGACATCGACTTCAAGGCCTTCGCCGAGTTCGTCAAGCCCTATACCCTGGAGCGCACCGCGCGCGAAAGCGGCGTGCCGGCCGAGCGGCTGAAGGCCCTCGCCGAACTCTACGCCGACCCCAAGCGCAAGGTGGTGTCGTTCTGGACCATGGGCTTCAACCAGCACACCCGCGGGGTCTGGGCGAACAACCTGATCTACAACATCCACCTGCTCACCGGGAAGATCAGCGAACCGGGCAACAGCCCCTTCTCGCTCACCGGCCAGCCCTCGGCCTGCGGCACCGCGCGCGAGGTCGGCACCTTCTCCCACCGGCTCCCCGCCGACCTGGTGGTGACCAACCCGAAGCACCGGGAAACCGCGGAGAAGATCTGGAAGGTGCCGGCCGGCACCATCCAGGAAAAGGTCGGCTTCCACGCCGTGCAGCAGAGCCGGATGCTCAAGGACGGCGTGCTCAACGTCTACTGGACCCAGGTCAGCAACAACATGCAGGCCGGTCCCAACGTGATGCAGGAAGTGCTGCCCGGCTGGCGCAACCCGGACAACTTCGTGATCGTCTCCGACGTCTACCCCACCGTCTCGGCCCAGGCCGCCGACCTGATCCTGCCCAGCGCCATGTGGGTGGAGAAGGAAGGCGCCTTCGGCAATGCCGAGCGCCGCACGCAGTTCTGGCACCAGTTGGTGAAGGCACCGGGCGAGGCGAAGTCCGACCTCTGGCAACTGGTGGAATTCTCCAAGCGCTTCACCACCGACGAGGTCTGGCCCGCGGAACTGCTGGCGAAGGCCCCCGAGCTGAAGGGCAAGACCCTCTACGACGTGCTGTTCCGCAACGGCCAGGTCGACCGCTTCCCGGCCAGCGACCTGGCCAAGGGCTACGCCAACGACGAGGTCGACGCATTCGGCTTCTATATCCAGAAGGGCCTGTTCGAGGAATACGCCGCCTTCGGTCGCGGCCACGGCCACGACCTCGCCCCCTTCGACGCCTACCACGAGGCGCGTGGCCTGCGCTGGCCGGTGGTGGACGGCAAGGAGACCCGCTGGCGCTACCGCGAGGGCTACGACCCCTACGTGAGCAAGGGCAGCGGCGTGCAGTTCTATGGCTATCCGGACAAGAAGGCGATCGTCTTCGCCCTGCCCTACGAGCCGCCGGCCGAGGCGCCGGACCAGGACTACCCGTTCTGGCTCGCCACCGGCCGGGTGCTCGAACACTGGCACACCGGGAGCATGACCGCGCGGGTCCCGGAGCTGTACAAGGCGGTGCCCGACGCGCTGGTCTACATGCACCCGGAGGATGCGCGCCAGCTCAAGCTGCGCCGCGGCAGCGAGGTCAAGGTGGTAAGCCGGCGCGGCGAGATCCGCGCGCGGGTCGAGACCCGCGGGCGCAACAAGCCGCCCCAGGGGCTGGTGTTCGTGCCGTTCTTCGACGCCAACAAGCTGATCAACAAGGTCACCCTGGACGCCACCGACCCGATTTCCAAGCAGACCGACTACAAGAAGTGCGCCGTTCGCATCGAACTGCTCAACCTGGCCTGAGGAGCGCGCCATGAAACCTCTGCTGACTGCCCTGCTCCTCGTCCTGCTCGGCGCCCCCGCGGCCTTCGCCGCCGACCTCGGCTACCCGCTGGACGCGCCCGCCCCCGACGGCCGCCGCCCCGGCGGCACGCTGGCCGAAAGCCGCCCCGCGCCGCCGCTGGCGGCCGAGGAAAACAAGGACCTGAAACGCGAGCGCAACTACCCCGAGCAGCCGCCGACCATTCCCCACAGCATCGTCGGCTATCGCATCGACAAGGACAGCAACAAGTGCCTGTCCTGCCACAGCCGCGCCAACAGCGCGCGAACCCAGGCGGTGATGATCAGCATCACCCACTACATGGACCGCGACGGCCAGCCGCTGGCCGCCGTCTCGCCGCGCCGCTACTTCTGCGTGCAGTGCCATGTGCCGCAACAGGACGTAAAGCCGCTGGTCGACAACCGCTTCGAGAACATCGACCAGATCCTCGAGAAAGAAGCCGCCAATGCGGCGCGCAAACCCTGAGGGAGGCCGCATGAAAGCACTCATCGCCTGGCTGGCCGGTTACTGGCGGGTCCTGCGTCGTCCCAGCGTGCATTTCAGCCTGGGCTTCCTCACCCTCGGCGGCTTCATCGCCGGGATCGTCTTCTGGGGCGGCTTCAACACCGCCCTGGAGGCGACCAACACCGAGACCTTCTGCATTTCCTGCCACGAGATGCGCGACAACGTGTTCGTCGAACTCAAGGACACCATCCACTACAGCAACCGTTCCGGAGTCCGCGCCACCTGTCCCGACTGCCACGTGCCACACAAGTGGACCGACAAGATCGCGCGCAAGATGCAGGCCTCCAAGGAGGTCTGGGGCAAGATCTTCGGCACCATCAACACCCGCGAGAAATTCCTCGACCACCGCCGCGAGCTGGCCGAGCACGAATGGGCGCGGCTCAAGGCCAACGATTCGCTGGAATGCCGCAACTGCCACAACTTCGAGTTCATGGACTTCACCCGGCAGAGCGTGCGCGCGCGGCAGATGCACTCCACCGCCCTGGCCAGCGGCGAAGCCACCTGCATCGACTGCCACAAGGGGATCGCCCACCACCTGCCGGACATGACCGGAGTGAAGGGCTGGTAGCGCCGCCCGCGGACCGGGCGGCGCTACGGGATCAGGGCTGGGCGCCCTTCAGCGCCTCGAGGATCTTGCGCCCGGCGCGACCGTCGGCCGGGGTCAGGCCGAGGCGCTTCTGCTCGGCCTGGATCGCCTTGCGCGTGCTGGTGCCGATCAACCCGTCGGCCTCGCCGATGTCGTAGCCGCGCGCCAGCAACGCCTTCTGCAATTGCTTGCGCTCGAGCCGGCTGATGCCCGGGTCGTCGGTCGGCCAGGACGCCACCAGGCCGCTGCCGCCGCGCAGGCGGTCGGAAAGCAGGGCGATGGCCAGCGCGTAGCTTTCCGCGGCGTTGTAGGAATAGATCGCATCGTAGTTGCGATAGACCAGGAAGGCCGGGCCCTGGGCCCCGGTCGGCAGGAGGATCGCGGCCTTCTCGTCGCCGCCCGGCAGCGGCTGGCCGTCGGCCCGCTTCACCCCACGGGCGACCCAGGCCGACAGCGGCTGGCGCTTGCCGCGCCCGGCCAGGCTGGCGGGGAAGTCGGCCGGCACCTTCACTTCATAGCCCCACGGCTGTCCCGTGCGCCAGCCAGCCTTCTTCAGGTAGTTGGCGGTGGAACCGAGGGCATCCGGCACGCTGCCTACCAGGTCGCGACGACCGTCGCCGTCGAAGTCCACGGCGATCCGCGCGTAGGTCGATGGCATGAACTGGGTATGGCCGAAGGCCCCGGCCCAGGAGCCGGTGATGCCGGCGTCGCGGATGTCGCCGGCCTGCAACAGCTTCAGGGTGGCGAGGAACTCGCCCTGGAAGAACGACTGGCGGCGCCCGTAGCAGGACAGGGTCGACAGCGAGGTCAGCAGCGGACGCTTGCCGAAGATCCGCCCGTAGTCGCTTTCCACGCCCCACACCGCCACCACCGTGTACTTGTCCACGCCGTAGCGCGCGGCCACCTGGTCGAGCAGCTTGTCGTGCTGGGCGAGCATCGCCTTGCCATCGCTGACCCGCTGCTCGTCCACCAGGCCGGCCAGGTAGTCCCACAGCGGGGTGGTGAACTCCGGCTGCGCGTCGAGCAGGTCGAGCACGCTGAGGTCGGCCTGCAGGCCGCTGGTGAAGCGCTCATAACTGTCGGCGGAAATGCCCTGCGCCTGGGCCTTCTTCTGCAGGCCGGCGAGGCAGGAAGGGAAGCTCGAGGCGTCGGGTTGCGCCAGGGCCAGGGCGGGTAGCAGGGCCAGCGAGGAGAGAAGAAGGCTGCGCATGGGGTTTCCTTGTACGGTGAACGGTCATCCATGGCACCGGCGGGCTTCCCCCGGCGCCGAAGGCCTGGTGGCCTGTACGGTTGACTCGGTGATCGGCGTTCGACTGGTCGAGTCAGCCACACGGGCCACTAGCCTACCGTCCCGCCGGGTGCGGCGCCATCTCCGCCCTGAAAGGCGGGTGAAACCTTGCTCGGGCAGACTGGCGACGGAATACGCATGCCGGGTGTCTCGCGGCCGATCCGCCGCGTCACATCCGTGCCCGAACGCGCTGCGCCACCCGCGCGTCCGTTTTCCGGGCACTGGCCGGGCGTTCGCCTGTCCAAGCAGTGTTCCCCGCCTCCGTCCACAAGCCGGAGCCGGCCCCGACGGTCCCAGACCACCGCAGGAAAGCCGGGCGGCCGCCACCCGCCACCGCCCCGGGCTTTCCACCCTCACTACACGTTTCGGAGTACAACCTTGATCCACTGGTTGAGCGACCCGACGTTCTGGACAGCCCTGCTGCAGATCGTCGCCATCGATATCCTCCTGGGCGGCGACAATGCCGTAGTCATCGCCCTCGCCTGCCGGCACCTGCCGGCGCACCGGCGCAAGCAGGCGATCTTCGGCGGCGTCGCCGGCGCCATCCTGATCCGCATCCTGCTGCTGTTCTTCGCCCTGCACCTGCTCGACCTGCCCTACCTCAAGGTGATCGGCGCGCTCCTGCTGCTGTGGATCGGCATCAAGCTGCTGCTGCCGGAGGAGGAGGACGGCGACGACATCAAGGGCAGCACCCACCTGCTCGGCGCGATCAAGACCATCATCATCGCCGACGCGGTGATGAGCCTGGACAACGTCATCGCCCTGTCCGCCGCCTCGGCCGGGGATTTCTTCCTGGTCTCCCTGGGCGTGCTGATCAGCATCCCGATCATCGTCTGGGGCAGCCAGCTGATCCTGCGCCTGATCGACCGCTTCCCGCTGATCATCCTCTTCGGCGGCGGCCTGCTCGGCTGGATCGCCGGCGGCATGCTGCTCACCGACAGCGCCCTGAAACCCTGGCTGTCGCCCTACGCGCAATGGGATTCCTACCTGCACTACGGTGCGGCGGCCTTCGGCGCGCTGTTCGTGATCCTCCTCGGCAGCCTCCTGGCGCGCCGCCAGTTGAAGCAGCGGCATGCCGCGCCGACGGCCGCCGCCGAAAGCGAAGGCCGCTAAGAGCGACGGGGCGCCCAGGGGCGCCCCGTCCTCTTTCTCCGTCTCAGATATTGGTGCTCGCCGGGATCCGGCTCGGCAACAGGTACTCGTAGGGCCTGCGGCGCGCCTGGTTGCGCGTGCGAATGGTCGCCTCGACCTCCTTCAGGCGTGCCTGGAAGCGCTCCAGCGGGCCGCCGCTGGCGGTCACCCGCCTGTCCGAGAACACCGGCGCATAGGGGAACCCGGTCTGCCGGTAGTCGCCCAGGCGACCGTGGTAGACCGAACCGAGCAGGTGATAGATGTTCACCTTCTCCAGCGCCACCAGGGTCGGCGGCATCATCTTCAACCAGTCGGCCTCGCTCTTGCCGCTCGGCGAGTCCGGAGCCGGCGCCGCGCTCATGGCGCAGATCGCTGGCGCGTAGGTCATCATCGAAGGCTGGGGAAAATTGACCGCCGCATGCTGCGCGGAGGCGGTGAAGATCACCATGGTCAGCACCTCGACCAGTTGGCTGCGACCGGTGATCGGGCGGAACCCGGCCACCTTGCCGCTGCCGATCACTTCGCCGACCCAGGCCGCCAGTTCGACGTCACCGGTGACGTCGCCGTCGCTGGCGTAGTACACCGCCACGTAGTCGGCCGCCCACTGGCGGATCGCATTCCACACCAGCAGGCCGTCGTCGCGGTAGGGGTAGTCCGGTAACGCGGCCGGGTCGTCGACGTTCCGCGCCTTCAGGCTCTCCGGCAACATGCCGCGGTAGAAGTCGAAACCCAGCCGGTTGCCGCCGGCGGTGGCCTGGGTGTCCTGGATCGGCGCGGCGAACATCACGTCGATGAAGCCCGCGCTGGGCAACAGGATCCGCGCCGCCCCCTCGTTGATGAACAGGGTGCCCTCGAAGTGCGGGGCGAGCAGGACGTGCAGCGGATGGCTGGGCGCCAGGGTGCGCTGGGTGGCCAGGCAGAACGCCTCGCTCACCAGGTGGGTCTGGGCCAGGTGGACGAACATCTCGTGGTAGTTCTCCTCGGCGACCTGGACCACCGTCTTGGCCATCTGCCAACCCCAGTACAGATCACTCTCCGACTCCGCGGGACGCACGAACATCGGATGGGTAGCGGGGTCCTGGCCGCACTGGATGGCCACCGGCAACAGCCTCGCCCGATCCTTGCCAAGGGCGAACAGGGCGATCGGCGCATAGGCGAAGCCCGTCCCGGTGAGCAGTTTGTCCACCGCTCCCGACGGCGCCAGCTTGCCCAGCTCGGCGTAGTCCAGCAGGTACAGGCGGCGGCTGGCGGCGGCCTCCAGCAAGCTGTCGTCGGCGCCCATCACCCGGCGGAACTGCTCTTCGCCCAGCGGAAAGTTGGCCGGCAGCGCATCGACGCGGCGGATCAGCAGCGGATTAGGCCCGGCCACCCGCCAGTAGGCGAACGCTTCGTCGTCACGGAAGCTGTCGGCGACCTCCGGCAGGCGCAGCGTGCCGAACACCGCGCGGAAGCGATTCAGGCCGTCGCCCTGCCCCCCCTGGGTAACCAGGTTGCTGGCGCTCTTGAGAATATCGTCGACCAGCAGGCCGACCCGCGTCAGCAAGGCGATCACCCGCGTCTGCAATTCCGTGAAGCGCAGCAGCAGGCTGCCGGCCGCGGCCGGATCGTTCTTCGCCTCCTCCAGCAACGCCTCGTGGACCTGGCGCGCCGCTTCCAGATCGCCGCTGAGCCCGGCGGCGATCCGCTCGAACTGCGCGGCGGCCGACGCCGGCAACGAGGCGACGAAATTCACGATCAGCTCGACGATCACCCCGGCGGTCTTCAACAGCCAGTCGACATTCGGCAACTCGCCCAGCGGCACCGAGCGGGCCATCGGCACGCCTTTGACATTGGCGAAGTTCTCGGTCCAGACATATACCAGTTTCTTGCTGGTCAATACCGCACGCCGCGCCAACTTTCCGGCCAGGTTGTCATATTGCGGCAAACTCGGCGGAATCAGGTTGTCCAGCAAACTTCGCGAGGCATCGATAGATCGCTGTTGTTCCGCCCCGAGGTATTTCAAGGGCGAAAAGAATATCGAGTCATTGGCCAGTGCGGTTCCACTCAGGGCGACACCCGACAAGAGCACACTCCTGCGTTTCATATCATCGACTCCATCAATGCATTAACCAGGAACGACTCGATGCCTGAGCATCGAATCGCTCTTTCAACAGGTTGCGATCAGCTGTAAAGCCCTTCGCCGCTTTCCTTGTTGTAATGCAACGGAACATTGTGGTTGTCGGTCCCGCCGAGAATCTTGCCGACGGTGATCGCCGCCACCGAAGGCACCTGGAAGGCCAGCAGGTCGACCAGTTCGTGGGTACGGTTGAGGCCGATGGCGCTGGCCGCGTTGCCGATGCTGGAGAACAGCGGCGAGTTCAGGAAGGAGTTGGCCGCGTAGACGCCATTGATGATGGCATCGCCCAGGAAAGTCCCGGCGCCAGAAACTTGTTCGATTTCACCCACACTTAGAACCGCCAGGGCATTCACCTGATTTTTCATGTCTGAATCTCCACGTATTCAAATGATCGAAACGAATGGTTCTCGCTGAAAACAGCAAAGAAACCTGTACGTCCGAACTTCTTCGGAACGTGGAGAAAGCAATAGCGAGAGGGAAAATCGGCAATAAGCTGACGCTTCGCACAGTTGACAGGAAAAGCCTGAAACAATAGTTATCCACAATAATTATTGACGGCAAACTTTTGACTTGCAAAGAACTACGCCGGACAACGGCAATAGCCGATTTTATCCCGCCAGGCCTCGACCCATTGTGCAAACCCGGCAGGGCGTTGCGCAGAACGTGGCATTTATTCGGGGCGATCCGCCAAGGCGATTTCATGTACTGAAGTACCAGAATCAGCGGATCGTGAGACCTATTTCCCCTTGGAACGATACGGATATTTTTTCCCGCGCCCGGTTTCCTCTCTTCCGCGCCTGCCAGATCTGGCAGTTGCAAAACGCCACGGCAACGCGAAGTCCGCGGCGCAGACGCCTCGACCGCTCATTGATGGCTAACGCGCAGCTCGCTGAACGTCGCCCGCCCGCCCTCGCTGGACGGCCCGCGGTTGTCCTGTAGATAGAGTCCGGCCTTGAAATAGAGGCCCTGGTAGGCCCACTGCGGGTCCAGTTGCTGCTCCAGGGCGCTGCCATTCACCGACACGCTGAGCAATCCGCTACGAGACACGCCGATGCGGTAGCTGAACGACTGGCCGAGAGGAATCCCGTCCATCAGCGTGTAGGCCCTGGTCCCGCCATCGTCCGGTCGCTCGCGGACCAGCGCCTGGACCCGCCCTTGGTCGAGCCGCAACTGGTAGAGCAGCTTCACCAGCGGCGCGGCCTGGCCGCTATTGCTGCCATCGCTGTGGATCTGGCCGATGATCATGCGCCGGGTCGAGGGCACCGCCTCGATACGCAGGGTCGCCTCCAGCCAGTTGTCGGCCCTGGCGTAACGCCAGTTGTAGGGCCTGCCGCTGGACAGGGTCTCGCGCAACTCGCTGCGCGGGAACTCGCTGTTGCGCGTGTGGCTGCCGTTGACCGGCACCCAGAAGCGAATGCCGTCGGCGGTGCGTTGGAAATAGTCGCTGCGGTAGTCGCGCTGCAATTGGCTGGTGGAGATGGTGATGGCCGGGCGGCCCTGGGGAATGGTCAGGTTCCAGGTACTCAGGTCAGGCATCCAGACGGTGTCCTAGCGAGGGGAAGGGACTCGCCCATAGGGTAGATGAGCGGCGCACCCTTTGCCTGGCCGAATGGCCCGCGTTTGAGCGGCGCAAGGCCGGCACCGAGGGTTTTCCCCGCGTCCCGCGCACAAGCGTCTATCTTGATCGGGGACCCTTTCACGGAGAGATGCCATGCGCCTGCTCTGCGCCCTGCTGCTCATCGCCTGCGCCGCCAGCGCCCAGGCCGCTATCCAGACCCGCGAGATGCCTTACCGGAGCGCCGACGGCACGCGCATGGTCGGCTATTTCGCCTACGACGACAGCAAGCCGGGGATCCGCCCTGGGGTCATCGTGGTCCACGAATGGTGGGGGCTCAACGACTACGCCAAGCGCCGCGCCCGCGACCTCGCCGAACTCGGCTACAGCGCCCTGGCCATCGACATGTACGGCGAAGGCAAGCACACCGAGCACCCGCAGGACGCGATGGCCTTCATGCAGGCCGCGACCCGGGATGCCGACGCCGCCAAGGCGCGCTTCCTCGCCGGCCTGGAACTGCTGAAGCGGCAACCGCAGACCGATCCCAGCCAGATCGCCGCGATCGGCTACTGCTTCGGCGGCAAGATCGTCCTCGACATGGCCCGCCAGGGCCTGCCGCTGGCCGGCGTGGCGAGCTTCCACGGCGCCCTCGGCACCGCCACCCCGGCCAGCAAGGGCAGCGTCAAGGCGAAGATCCTGGTGGAGCACGGCAGCGCCGACAGCCTGGTTCCGGCCAAGGACCTCGACGCCCTGAAACAGGAACTGAACGCCGCCGGCGCCGACTACCGGGTGGTGATCCAGGACGGCGCCAAACACGGCTTCACCAACCCCGACGCCGACGCGCACAAGGGCCACGGCCTGGACATCGGCTACGACCGCCAGGCCGACCGACGCTCCTGGGCAGACCTGCAGGCGTTCCTCAAGGACATCTTCGGGCAGGGTTGAACCCTGCGCCGACGCATAAAAAAACGGGAGTCCCCGGAGGGACTCCCGTCTTGAAAGGTCGAGACAGGACAGTATCCCGTCATCAACAAACAACCTCACCTGCATTCCACTGGAATGCGCGGCGCAGTCTGTCAAAACCGGGCCTTGCGGTCCGTTTTCCTTTGTTGCGCTTTTGCAATCTTGTGTAAGCGTCGCGTGACTGGTGGGCCACGTCGGGAACCGGCACAATGCGCGCCATGAACGACCGTCTCCCCTCCTTCTGCACCCCGCTGGACGACCACTGGCCGCTGCCCGTCGCGCTGCCCGGCGTGCAACTGCGCAGCACCCGCTTCGACCCGGCGCTGCTGCAACCCGGCGACTTCGCCCTGGCCGGCATCCAGCCGCCGGCGAACATCCTCCGCGCGGTGGCCAAGCGCCAGGCCGAGTTCCTCGCCGGGCGCCTCTGCGCACGCGCCGCCCTGTTCGCCCTCGATGGCCGCGCCCAGACCCCGGCCGTCGGCGAGGACCGCGCACCGGTCTGGCCGGCCGCGATCAGCGGCTCGATCACCCATGGCGACCGCTGGGCCGCCGCCCTGGTGGCGGCGCGCGGCGACTGGCGCGGGCTCGGCCTGGACGTGGAAACCCTGCTCGAAGCCGAGCGGGCGCGCTACCTGCATGGCGAGATCCTCACCGAAGGCGAGCGCCTGCGCTTCGCCGACGATCTGGAGCGACGCACCGGCCTGCTGGTGACCCTGGCATTCTCGCTGAAAGAAAGCCTGTTCAAGGCGCTCTATCCGCTGGTGGGCAAGCGCTTCTACTTCGAACATGCGGAACTGCTGGAATGGCGCGCCGACGGCCAGGCCCGGTTGCGCCTGCTCACCGACCTGTCGCCGGAGTGGCGCCACGGCAGCGAGCTGGATGCCCAGTTCGCCGTGCTCGACGAACGCCTGCTCAGCCTGGTGGCGGTCGGCGCCTGATCAGGCGTTCCCCGGCATGCGCCGCGACGGCCGCAGCGCGCGGCCTTCCGCCAGGCGCTCGACGGCGCGGGCGGCGGCGACCATGCCGAAGGTGGCGGTGACCATCATCACCGCGCCGAAGCCGCCGGCGCAGTCCAGCTTCACCCCTTCGCCGACGAAACTCTTCGACTGGCACACCGTGCCGTCCGGCTTCGGGTAGCGCAGCTGCTCGCTGGAGAACACGCAGGGCACGCTGTAGGTGCGCCCCGGCGTGCGCGAGAAGTTGTAGTCGCGGCGCAGGGTGGAACGCACCTTGGCCGCCAGCGGGTCGTTGAAGGTCTTGTTCAGGTCGGCGACCTGGATCTGCGTCGGGTCGACCTGGCCACCGGCGCCGCCGGTGGTGATCACCGGGATCTTGCGCCGCTTGCACCAGGCGATCAGCGCGGCCTTGGCGGCCACGCTGTCGATGCAGTCGATCAGGTAGTCGAAGTCGACGATGTACTCGGCCATGGTCTCGCGGGTGACGAAATCGGCCACCGCGTGGACCCGGCAGGCCGGGTTGATGGCCCGGATGCGCGCCGCCATCACCTCGACCTTGGCCTTGCCCACCGAGCCTTCGATGGCATGCACCTGGCGGTTGGTGTTGGTCACGCAGACATCATCGAGGTCGAACAGGGAAATCTCGCCGACGCCGCTGCGGGCCAGCGCTTCCGCCGCCCAGGAACCGACCCCGCCGATGCCGACCACCGCGACGTGGCTATCGGCCAGGCGTTGCAGCCCCTCGCGACCGTACAACCGGCCGATACCGCCGAAGCGCTGTTCATCCACCTGCATCACCAACCACCTCTGAAACCGAATCGCGGATTGCCGCGCGCATTATAAAAAGCCGCGGCCGCCGCGTCGCCTGCGTTCTTACGGCTCGTCGCGCAGGCCGGACTAGACTTGCAACAGACCCGCCGGCCCGGCGCCTGTACACCCCGGGGGGTGCGGGGTAGCATCCGCCGCCCCGTGTTCAGCGAAACATCCGGAACCTGGTTTCATCTCTATGTCTTCACGCAAGATCGGGCTCAACCTGGTGGTCATCGTCGCCCTGGCCGCCCTCTTCACCGGCATCTGGGCCCTGTACAACCGTCCGGTCAGCGTACCGGACTGGCCGGAACGCATCTCCGGCTTCTCCTTCTCGCCGTTCCGCCTCAACCAGAATCCGCAGAGCGGCCGCTACCCCAGCGCCGAACAGATGCGCGCCGACCTGGAACTGGTCGCCCGGCACACCCACAGCATCCGCACCTATTCGGTCCAGGGCGCGCTCGGCGACATCCCGGCGCTGGCCGAGGCGTTCGGCCTGCGCGTCAGCCTGGGCATCTGGCTCGGCCCGGACCTGGCCGGCAACGAGGCCGAGATCGCCCGCGCCATCCGCATCGCCAACGAGTCGCCGAGCGTGGTGCGGGTGATAGTCGGCAACGAGGCGCTGTTCCGCCGCGAGGTGACGGCAGAACAGTTGATCGCCTACCTCGACCGGGTCCGCGCGGCGGTCAAGGTTCCGGTGACCACCGCCGAACAGTGGCACGTCTACCGCGAACACCCGGAACTGGCGCAACACGTCGACCTGATCGCCGCCCACGTCCTGCCCTACTGGGAGGCCACGCCGGTGGCCGACGCGGTGGACTTCGTGCTCGAACGCGCGCGCGAACTCAAGGCCGCCTTCCCGAGGAAGCCGCTGCTGCTCGCCGAGGTCGGCTGGCCGAGCAACGGGCGCATGCGCGGCAGCGCCGAGGCGACACCCGCGGACCAGGCCATCTACCTGCGGCGCCTGACCAACGCGCTCAACGGCGAAGGCTACAGCTACTTCGTCATCGAGGCCTTCGACCAGCCCTGGAAGGTCAGCGCCGAAGGCTCGGTGGGCGCCTACTGGGGCGTCTACAACGCCGACCGCAAGGCCAAGTTCAACTTCACCGGGCCGGTGGTGCCGATTCCCAAGTGGCGCGCCCTGGCCATCGTCTCGGCGGTACTCGCGGTACTCGCCTTCACCCTGCTGCTGATCGACAGTTCCTCGCTGCGCCAGCGCGGGCGGACCTTCCTCGCCGTGGTCTCGTTCGCCTGCGCCTCGGTGCTGGTGTGGATCGCCTACGACTACAGCCAGCAGTACAGCACCTGGTTCAGCCTGACCGTCGGCGCGTTGCTGGGCGTCGGCGCGCTGGGGGTGGTCATCGTGCTGTTCACCGAGGCCCACGAGCTGGCCGAGGCGGTCTGGACGCGCAAGCGGCGCCGGCCATTCCTGCCGATCACCGCCGCGCAGGCCTATCGGCCCAAGGTGTCGATCCACGTGCCCTGCTACAACGAGCCGCCGGAACTGCTGAAGCAGACCCTCGACGCCCTTGCCCGCCTCGACTACCCGGACTACGAAGTCCTGGTGATCGACAACAACACCCGCGACCCGGCCGTCTGGCAGCCGGTCGAGGCGCACTGCGCGCGCCTGGGCGAGCGCTTCCGCTTCTTCCACGTCGCCCCGCTGGAAGGCTTCAAGGCCGGCGCGCTGAACTTCGCCCTGGGCCACGTGGCGGCGGACGTCGAGGTGGTCGCGGTGATCGACGCCGACTACTGCGTCGACCCCGACTGGCTCAGGCACATGGTGCCGCACTTCGGCGACCCGCGGATCGCCGTGGTGCAGTCGCCGCAGGACTACCGCGACCAGCACGAGAGCGCCTTCAAGCGGCTCTGCTACGCCGAGTACAAGGGCTTCTTCCACATCGGCATGGTCACCCGCAACGACCGCGACGCGATCATCGAGCACGGCACCATGACCATGATCCGGCGCAGCGTGCTGGACGAGCTGAGATGGCCGGAATGGTGCATCACCGAAGACGCCGAGCTGGGCCTGCGGGTGTTCGAGAAGGGCCTGTCGGCCGCCTACTTCGAGCGCAGCTACGGCAAGGGGGTGATGCCCGATACCTTCATCGACTTCAAGAAGCAGCGCTTCCGCTGGGCCTACGGCGCGATCCAGATCATGAAGCGGCATACCGACGCCCTGCTGCGCGGCCGCGGTCCCGACGGCAGCCGCCTGACCCGCGGCCAGCGCTACCACTTCGTGGCCGGCTGGCTGCCGTGGATCGCCGACGGCCTGAACATCTTCTTCACCCTCGGCGCGCTGCTCTGGTCGGCGGCGATGATCATCGTGCCCAAGCGCGTCGACCCGCCGCTGCTGATCTTCGCGATCCTGCCGCTGGCCCTGTTCGCCTTCAAGGTCGGCAAGATCCTCTTCCTCTACCGGCGCACCGTCGGCGTCGACCTGCGCGACTCGTTCTTCGCCGCCCTCGCCGGCCTGTCGCTCTCGCACACCATCGCCAAGGCGGTGCTGTACGGCTTCGTCACCCGCGGCATCCCGTTCTTCCGCACGCCGAAGATGCGCTCCAGCCACGGCCTGCTGGTGGCCCTGGCGGAGGCCCGCGAGGAAGTCTTCGTGATGCTCCTGCTGTGGGGCGCGGCGGCCGGCATCGTGGCGGTTCAGGGCGTGCCGAGCCGCGACCTGCTGATCTGGGTCGCCATGCTCCTGGTGCAATCGCTGCCCTACCTGGCGGCGCTGGTCATGGCCCTGCTCTCGTCGCTGCCGAAACCGCGCGAGGAACTGGCCGGCGGCGCCGAGCAGATCGGCGGTTGAGGTCGGGCGAGGCGTCGGGACGGCCGGCCCCGCTCGCCTAAACGGCGTCCCTTCGCCCACGTTTATGCTTTAAGATTCCCCCTTTCCGCTCGACCCGCTCAGGATGCCCTCCCCATGACCGCCTCTTCGCCGAGTCTCTCGCCGACCCTCGAACTCGCCTGCGAGTTGATCCGCCGCCCCTCCGTCACGCCCCTCGACGCCGACTGCCAGGCCCTGATGATGCGCCGCCTGGAAGCCGCCGGCTTCGCCCTGGAGCCGATGCGCATCGAGGAGGTGGACAACTTCTGGGCACGGCGCGGCGGCGACGGCCCGGTGCTGTGCTTCGCCGGGCACACCGACGTGGTCCCCACCGGCCCGCTGCAGGCCTGGCAGCACCAACCCTTCGACGCCCTGATCGACGACCAGGGCATGCTCTGCGGACGCGGCGCGGCGGACATGAAAGGCAGCCTGGCGTCGATGATCGTCGCCGTCGAGCGCTTCGTCGCCGACCACCCGGAGCACAAGGGCGCCATCGCCTTCCTCATCACCAGCGACGAGGAAGGCCCGGCCCACCACGGCACCAAGGCGGTGGTCGAACGCCTCGCCGCACGCGGCGAGCGCCTGGACTGGTGCATCGTCGGCGAACCGTCGAGCACCAGCCTGGTCGGCGACGTGGTGAAGAACGGCCGCCGCGGCTCCCTTGGCGCCAAGCTGACCATCCGCGGCGTACAGGGCCATGTGGCCTACCCGCACCTGGCGAAGAACCCGATCCACCTGGCCGCCCCGGCGCTGGCCGAACTGGCGGCGGAACACTGGGACGACGGCAATGCCTTCTTCCCGCCGACCAGCTTCCAGGTTTCCAACCTGAACTCCGGCACCGGCGCCACCAACGTCATCCCCGGTGAACTGACCGCGCTGTTCAACTTCCGCTTCTCCACCGAATCCACCGTCGAAGGCCTGCAGAAACGCGTCGAGGCGATCCTCGACAAGCACGGCCTGGACTGGCACGTCGAATGGGCGCTGTCCGGCCTGCCGTTCCTCACCGAGCCGGGCGAACTGCTCGATGCGGTGGCCGCCAGCATCAGGGCGGTCACCGGCCGCGAGACCCAGCCCTCGACCAGCGGCGGCACCTCCGACGGACGCTTCATCGCCACCATGGGCACCCAGGTGGTCGAACTCGGCCCGGTCAACGCCACCATCCACCAGGTCAACGAGCGGGTCCTGGCCAGCGACCTGGAGCTGCTCACCGAAATCTACTACCAGACCCTGGTGAGGCTGCTCGCCTGATGCTGATCTGCCCGCTCTGCTCCGCCGCCCTGGGCGAGGTCGACAACGGCGTCGCCTGCCCCGCCGGGCACCGCTTCGACCGCGCCCGCCAGGGCTACCTGAACCTGCTGCCGGTGCAGCACAAGAAAAGCCTCGATCCGGGCGACAACGCCGCCATGGTCGAGGCCCGTCGCCAGTTCCTCGGCGCCGGCCACTACGCGCCGCTGGCCCGGCGCCTGGCCGAACTGGCCGTCGAACGCGCGCCGCGACGCTGGCTGGATATCGGCTGCGGCGAGGGCTACTACAGCGCCCGGCTCGGCGAAGCCCTGGCCGGCGCCGAGGGCTACGCCCTGGATATCTCCCGCGAGGCGGTGAAACGCGCCTCCCGCCGCGCGCCGCAGTTGTCCTGGCTGGTGGCGAGCATGGCCCGGCTGCCGCTGGCCGACGCCAGTTGCGAGCTGATCGCCAGCGTGTTCAGCCCGATCGACTGGAACGAAGCCGTGCGCGTCCTCGCCCCCGGCGGCGGCGTACTGCGCCTGGGCCCGGCCAGCGCGCACCTGCTGGAACTGCGCCAGCGGCTCTATGACGACGTGCGCGACTACGCCGACGACAAGCACCTCGCCGGCCTGCCCGCGCAACTGAGCCTGCGCCACACCGAGACCCTCGAGTTCCGCCTGGCGCTGGACAGCTACGACGCGCGGGAAAACCTCCTGGCCATGACCCCGCACGGCTGGCGGGTCAACCCCGAGCGCCGCGCGCGAATCCTGGCCGAACCCTTCGAAGTCAGCGTGGCGGTGCGCTACGATTGGCTGCAACGCGACTGACCGTCCCCGAGGACCCCATGCGCCAACCGGATATCGAGATCTACCTGAAAGACGCCGAGCACGCGGCCGTCGCCGCCTGGCTGGAACAGGCGCTGGGGCCCTGCGGCCCATGGCAGGAGCACGGCCAGACCCTCAAGTGCACCGCCCGCGGCGAGCACGGCGCGGTGCGCGTCACCTGGCTGCCGAAGGCGGTGGGCAAGTGGCACAGCCTGTTCTTGGAGAGCGACAGCACGCCCTGGGACGACGACCTCGCCTGCGCCAGGGCCGCGCATGCCGCGCTCGGCGTGGAGATCCGCTGCGCGCCGGGCGGCTGGGAGGAAAACCAGGGCGAAGAGGACGCCGACCGCTGGCTGCGGGTCGACGCCGGGGGCGTCGAGGAAATTACCTGGCGCACCGCCTGAACGACGAAAACCCCGCGCTGCGAGGGGCCACCCAACGGGGGCCTGGCGGGGTGGATGCGCTGGATGACAAAAGCCCGTCTCGCGACGGGCTTTTGCTTGCGGGAATCAGACCTTGGAGACGTCTTCCGCTTGCAGGCCTTTCTGGCCCTGGATCACCGAGAATTCCACTTTCTGGCCTTCCACCAGGGAGCGGTGACCCTCGCCGCGGATGGCGCGGTAGTGAACGAACACGTCCGGACCGCTATCGCGTTGAATGAATCCATAACCTTTGGCGTCATTGAACCACTTGACGGTTCCGACCTCACGATCAGCCATTACCACACTCTCCAACTTGCAATTTTTTATAAGTGGCCTTCCCAATCCGGGAAGACTTCGACGGTTCGGCTGCGCAACGCTGTTCTTGTTATCCGACCCCGGCAAAATGCCGTTGGAGCGGGCATTTCGAATGGCGTTCCACTAGCCACCGCGTCCCGGAGTATAAACAAACGAGTCCAACTGAAAAGGACTTTTTTAGCCCCTGGCGGAATACCCGCCACGCCCGGCGGGACTGGCCTTTCGATATGTTTTCGCTACGCCTGGAATACGTCTGCGCAAGCATTTGCAGATAGCTAGCCGCCATATTTCCGTCAACTTTTCAGCGGTCGCGCAGACCTGCCTTGCGCGGCCAGGCCAGGGTGAAGCAGGCGCCGCCCAGAGTCTCGCTGCGGCCGATGGAGGCCCGGCCGCCATGCCAGTAGACGATCCGCCGGACGATGGACAGTCCCAGGCCATGCCCGCCGGAAGCACGGGTCCGGCTGTCGTCCAGGCGTAGGAATGGCGTAAAGAGCCGCTCCCATTGCGCCTCCGGCACCCCCGGCCCGTCGTCCTCGACATCCACCCGGCAACGCTCCAGGCTGACCCGGTAGCTGATCCTGACCCGACGATCGGCATGCCGCAGCGCATTGGTCAGCAGGTTCTGCAAGGCCCGATGCAGGTAGCGCGGCTCGGCCTCGATCCAACTGCCCAGCTCCTCAGGCACCAGCGCGCCCTCCTCGCAACTGACCAGCACCTCGCGGCGCAGCGGAGCGATCTCCTCCACCACCTGGCGCACCAGCACGCCCAGCTCCAGGCGCTGGTAGGTCAGCGGCGGCGAGCCCTGTTCCAGGCGCGCGTAGGTGAGCATCTCGTCGACCAGCTTGTCGAGGTCCTGGATATCGTTGTCCATGCCCTCCAGGTACTTCAGGCGGGCGCCGTCGGTCTCGGCGGTCTCGATCATCTCCAGGCCGAAGCGCAACCGCGCCACCGGCGTGCGCAGCTCGTGGGACACCGCGCGAACCATCTCGCGCTGCACCGTCAGCAGCCGGTGGATGTGCTCGGCCATATGGTTGAAGGCCGCGCCCAGGCGTCCCACCGAGTCGCCGCCGCGCACCTCGACGCGGGTATCCAGACTGCCGTGGGCGATCCGCGTGGCGGCCGCCTCCAGGCTGCGCAGGCGCTGCTCCAGACGACGCACCAGCAGGTAGGTGATCAGGCCGATGAAGCTCAGGCACAGCGCGCCGAGCAGCAACAGCAGCTGCGGCGGATAGAGGTTCATCTGGAACAGCGGGCCCAGCTCCAGCACCCAGGGCGTGTCGAGGATGCCGGCGAAGATGCGGATCGAGTCGCCGTCCTTGCCCAGCGCCATCACCGTGTCGCCCTCCACCACTCGCCGGCGCTGGTCGTCGTCGAGGTCCAGTTCCTTGACCTGGAGCAGGTGCACCGGGAAGCCGAAGCGCTTGTCGCGGACGATCCGCGCCAGGTGGTAAGGCTGTTCGCTGGCCGGGTAGCGCACCAGTTCGTCCATCAGCAGATAGACCGTGGCCCGCGCCAGTTGCTCGCTGACCTGCTGCACCTCGCCGCTGAGCACCAGGTTCTCGGCGGCGCTGGCCTGGGTATAGACGGTGACGGCGTGCTCGGCGGTCTGCTTCACCAGCACCTGGCCGTTCATCAGGCGCGCGCGGCTGCGTCCGTCCATCCGCAGCTCATCCAGCCCGCGCAGTTGCAGGGGAATCCCCAGCAAGCGGCTCCACTGCGCCAGGGCGCGCTTGCGCTCGGTGGCGGTCATCGGTTGCAGGTTGTCGGCCATCAGGCGGAAGGTGCCGCGCGCCAGTTCCTCGCGGTAGTGCTCGCCGCGCACCTCGTTGATCCAGTGCAGGCCGAGCAGGCCCAGGCCGCTGACCAGCAGCAGGGCCAGGAGCATGCCGCCATAGATGCGCAGGAAGATGGATTTCATCGGCGAGCCCCCGGCCGCTGTCCGCTGCTGTTGATTCTGGCCAGCCGACCGGGACGCCCGCGCCCCGGCCCGCAGGAAAAAGCGCCTCAGCCCTCGCCGACGAACAGGTAGCCCTTGCTGCGCACGGTCTTGATCAGCCGCGGGTGCATCGGGTCGTCGCCGATCTTCGGGCGAATCCGCGAGATGCGCACGTCGATGGAGCGGTCCTGGCCGTCGTACTCGATACCGCGCAGGGCGTTGAAGATCTCCTCGCGGGAGAGAATCCGCCCGGCGTTCGCCGCCAGCAGCCAGAGCAGGTCGAACTCGGCGCTGGTCAGCTCGATGGTGGTCCCGTCCAGCCAGGCCTCGCGCATCGCGTTGTCGATCACCAGGCGACCGAACGCCAGGCGTTTGCTGTCCGCCGCCTGGGCGCCCGCTTCCGGCGCCTCGCTGCGCCGCAACAGGGCACGGATGCGCGCCAGCAGCACACGCGGGCGCACCGGCTTGCACACGTAGTCGTCGGCGCCCATCTCCAGGCCGAGCACCTCGTCCATGTCGTCGGTGCGCGCGGTGAGCATCAGGATCGGACCGTCGAACTGCGGACGCACCTGGCGGCAGATGGACAGACCGTCCTCGCCCGGCAGCATCAGGTCGAGCACCACCAGGTCCGGGCGTTCGGCGAGGATACGCGCCGCCGCCAGTGCGCCGTTGGCTTCGATGTCGACCTTCAGGCCGTTGCCTTCCAGGTATTCCCGGGTCAGCTCGGCCAGGCGTCGATCGTCCTCGACGATCAGGATGCGCCAGGCTTCTTGCTCCACACAGCCTCCTCGTATCGCGGTCCCGGAGCCGCCGTGCGGCCCCCTCAGAGCGGCCCGCATTGTAGCCAATACGGGGGCCGCGCGGCAGCACGCGAGGAACATCTTGCAAACACTACATATTGTGGGTAGGGTGCGCGCCCCGAAAGGTTGGGGAGTAGGTCTGCGCCGGTGCTTTCCGAGGGCGACGAATGGCATTCTCCAGCGCTGCCGCGGCCTACGGACGCTTCCTAGGACTCACGCACAGAAGACCCACACTTTATCCACAGGTTTCCCCCAGACTGTCACCTTGCAAACACCCCATTAGCGCATTATCTTGTATCCCCATCGTCGCCACCCCCTATATCTTGGGTTTCGAGCGCACGAACGGCTACAACGGAACCAACCGCGCACGGACCACTCTGATGGCTCCGGCGGCTCCGCAAAAAAGCATTTTCCAGACGTACTGAAAGCATCGACGGCGCTCACCGCAAGGAGCCCTTCATGACGTTGGAAAAGCGGTACGGGTGTTGCAACGGACGCTGTAAACAGACAGTCAACACCACTAGGTATTGTGTTCGACGGCAAAACGCCACGAACCCGCCAGGGCCAGGGAGGCACTCACAGTCCCCACCCTCAGCATTCGAATGAAGCAGCCGCCGCGAGGCCGGCTGCCCGGCTCTTTATCGATTCAAGGGAATGGGCGCCCCGGCGCCCGCTAGCAAAACCATTACGAGAACGTGGAGATACCCACCCATGCATACCGACACCACACGCGAGAACCCGCAGGCCAGCGCGCCGCAGGCCGCCGATTCGTCGCAGGATCTGGCCGCCACCGCGCCGGGCCAGCTGCGCGTGATCAAGCGCAACGGCACCGTAGTCCCCTACACCGATGACAAGATCACCGTGGCCATCACCAAGGCGTTCCTCGCCGTGGAAGGCGGCACCGCCGCCGCCTCGTCGCGTATCCATGACACCGTGCGCCGCCTGACCGAGCAGGTCACCGCCACCTTCAAGCGCCGCATGCCGTCCGGCGGCACCATCCACATCGAAGAGATCCAGGACCAGGTCGAACTGGCCCTGATGCGCGCCGGCGAGCAGAAGGTCGCCCGCGACTACGTGATCTACCGCGAAGCCCGCGCCGCCGAGCGCAAGAACGCCGGCGCCGCCAGCGATGTCGCCCAGCCGCACCCGAGCATCCGCATCACCCGCGCCGACGGCAGCCTGTCGCCGCTGGACATGGGCCGCCTGAACACCATCATCAGCGAAGCCTGCGAAGGCCTGGCCGAGGTGGACGGCGCGCTGATCGAGCGCGAGACCCTGAAGAACCTCTACGATGGCGTCGCCGAGAAGGACGTCAACACCGCCCTGGTGATGACCGCGCGCACCCTGGTCGAGCGCGAGCCGAACTACTCCTACGTCACCGCCCGCCTCCTGATGGACACCCTGCGCGCCGAAGCCCTGGGCTTCCTCGGCGTGGCCGAGAGCGCCACCCATCACGAAATGGCCGAGCTGTACGCCAAGGCCCTGCCGGCCTACATCGAGAAAGGCGCCGAGTTCGAGCTGGTCGATGCCAAGCTGAAGGAATTCGACCTGGAGAAACTGGGCAAGGCCATCGATCACGAGCGCGACCAGCAGTTCACCTACCTCGGCCTGCAGACCCTGTACGACCGCTACTTCATCCACAAGGACGGCATCCGCTTCGAACTGCCGCAGATCTTCTTCATGCGCGTGGCCATGGGCCTGGCCATCGAGGAGAAGGACCGCGAGGCACGCGCCATCGAGTTCTACAACCTGCTGTCGTCCTTCGACTACATGAGTTCCACCCCCACCCTGTTCAACGCCGGCACCCTGCGTCCGCAGCTCTCCAGCTGCTACCTGACCACCGTGCCGGACGACCTGTCGGGCATCTACGGCGCCATCCACGACAACGCCATGCTGTCGAAATTCGCCGGCGGCCTGGGCAACGACTGGACCCCGGTGCGCGCGCTGGGCTCCTACATCAAGGGCACCAACGGCAAGTCCCAGGGCGTCGTGCCCTTCCTGAAAGTGGTCAACGACACCGCGGTCGCGGTCAACCAGGGCGGCAAGCGCAAGGGCGCGGTCTGCGCCTACCTGGAGACCTGGCACCTGGACATCGAGGAATTCCTCGAGCTGCGCAAGAACACCGGTGACGACCGTCGTCGTACCCATGACATGAACACCGCCAACTGGATCCCCGACCTGTTCATGAAGCGCGTCTTCGACGACGGCTCCTGGACCCTCTTCTCGCCGTCCGACGTCCCCGACCTGCACGACCTCTACGGCAAGGCCTTCGAGGAGCGCTACGAGTACTACGAGGCCCTGGCCAGCTACGGCAAGCTGAAGCTGCACAAGGTCGTCCAGGCCAAGGACCTGTGGCGCAAGATGCTCTCCATGCTGTTCGAGACCGGCCACCCGTGGCTGACCTTCAAGGACCCGTGCAACCTGCGCAGCCCGCAGCAGCACGTGGGCGTGGTGCACAGCTCGAACCTCTGCACCGAGATCACCCTGAACACCAACAAGGACGAGATCGCCGTCTGCAACCTGGGCTCGATCAACCTGGTCAACCACATCGTCGACGGCAAGCTGGACACCGCCAAGCTGGAGAAGACCGTCAAGACCGCGGTACGCATGCTCGATAACGTCATCGACATCAACTACTACTCGGTCCCGCAGGCGCAGAACTCCAACTTCAAGCACCGTCCGGTCGGCCTGGGCATCATGGGCTTCCAGGACGCCCTGTACCTGCAGCACATCCCCTACGGTTCGGACGCGGCCATCGCCTTCGCCGACCAGTCCATGGAAGCCATCAGCTACTACGCGATCCAGGCTTCCTGCGACCTGGCCGACGAGCGCGGCGCCTACCAGACCTTCCAGGGCTCGCTGTGGTCGCAAGGCATCCTGCCGATCGACTCGGAGAAGAAGCTGATCGAAGAGCGCGGCGCCAAGTACATCGAAGTCGACCTGTCGGAAACCCTCGACTGGGCACCGCTGCGCGAGCGCGTACAGAAAGGCATCCGCAACTCGAACATCATGGCCATCGCGCCGACCGCGACCATCGCCAACATCACCGGCGTCTCGCAGTCGATCGAGCCGACCTACCAGAACCTGTACGTGAAGTCGAACCTCTCCGGCGAGTTCACCGTGATCAACCCCTACCTGGTGCGCGACCTCAAGGCCCGCGGCCTGTGGGACCCGGTCATGGTCAACGACCTGAAGTACTACGACGGTTCCGTGCAGCAGATCGAGCGCATCCCGCAGGACCTCAAGGACCTCTACGCCACCGCGTTCGAAGTCGAGACCCGCTGGATCGTCGAAGCCGCCAGCCGTCGCCAGAAGTGGATCGACCAGGCCCAGTCGCTGAACCTGTACATCGCCGGCGCCTCGGGCAAGAAGCTCGACGTGACCTACCGCATGGCCTGGTTCCGCGGCCTGAAGACCACCTACTACCTCCGTGCCCTGGCCGCCACCAGCACCGAGAAGTCCACCATCAACACCGGCAAGCTCAACGCCGTGTCGGCCGGTGGCAACGACGGCCTGCAAGCCGCCCCGGCCGCCGAGCCGAAGCCGGCGCCGGTGCCGCAGGCATGCAGCATCGACAACCCCGACTGCGAAGCCTGCCAGTGATCGCGCGTCGCTGAACGGCGTCCGTGTCGCGGCCGGGCAAGCCGGACTCCTCGCGTGGGTTCGGCCTGCCCGGCGCCTGACGGTCGCTCGTCCAGCGCCACGCTGGCAGCGCAAGGCCCCTCGCCAGGGCCAGGAACAATCCCCTTCTTCCCTCCGGGGGAGAAGGACGGCCCGGCCAGACCGTGCCGGACCACCGCTTTCGCGTGCACCTCACGCCCCATATCCAGGCCGCCGAGACGGCCGCCAGACCAGGAGAGAGCAAGATGCTGAGCTGGGACGAATTCGACAAAGAAGACCCGACCGAAGCCAAGGCCGCGCCCGCCGCCGCCCAGGCCGTTGCCCAGGGCCATGACAAGCTGGACGACGAAGCCGCCGGCTCGGTGGAAGAAGCGCGCGCCGTTTCCGCCGACGACTCCGACGCCGTCGCCCGCGCCAAGAAGGCCCTGAACGACCTCGACATCCAGGAAGGCCTGGACGACCTCGAAGGCTCCGCCGCGCGCGTGCAGGTCGGCGACAAGCAGATGATCAACGCCCGCGCCGACCTCAACCAGCTCGTCCCCTTCAAGTACGACTGGGCCTGGCAGAAGTATCTGGATGGTTGCGCCAACCACTGGATGCCGCAGGAAGTCAACATGAACGCCGACATCGCCCTGTGGAAGAGCAAGGACGGCCTCAGCGAAGACGAGCGGCGCATCGTCATGCGCAACCTCGGCTTCTTCTCCACCGCCGACTCCCTGGTCGCCAACAACCTGGTGCTGGCCGTGTACCGCCTGATCACCAACCCCGAGTGCCGCCAGTACATCCTGCGCCAGGCCTTCGAAGAGGCGATCCACACCCACGCCTACCAGTACTGCATCGAGTCGCTGGGCATGGACGAGGGCGAGATCTTCAACATGTACCACGAGATCCCCAGCGTGGCGAAGAAGGCCTCGTGGGGCCTGAAGTACACCCGCTCGATCTCCGACCCGATGTTCCAGACCGGCACCCCGGAAACCGACCGCCAGTTCCTGCGCAACCTGATCGCCTACTACTGCGTGCTGGAAGGCATCTTCTTCTACTGCGGCTTCACCCAGATCCTCTCCATGGGCCGCCGCAACAAGATGACCGGCACCGCCGAGCAGTTCCAGTACATCCTCCGCGACGAGTCGATGCACCTGAACTTCGGTATCGACGTGATCAACCAGATCAAGATCGAGAACCCGCACCTGTGGGACGCCCAGATGAAGGACGAGGCGACCCAGATGATCCTCCAGGGCACCCAGCTGGAGATCGAATACGCGCGCGACACCATGCCGCGCGGGGTGCTGGGCATGAACGCGGCGATGATGGAGGACTACCTGAAGTTCATCGCCAACCGGCGCCTGACCCAGATCGGCCTGAAGGAAGAGTATCCGGGGACCACCAACCCGTTCCCGTGGATGTCGGAGATCATGGACCTGAAGAAGGAGAAGAACTTCTTCGAGACGCGGGTTATCGAGTACCAGACGGGCGGAGCGCTGAGCTGGGATTGAGATTCTCGATTTAGGTCAAGACCGTTAGACGCTGTCGCCGGAAAGGGATTTCGGGACAGTGGTAGAGATAAAGAGCCCCGCCTTGTGCGGGGTTCTTCATTAAAGAGAAATAAAAACCCAAGGTGTTCAGCAAGTTAATCCACCAAATCAAATAGAAGATATGTGCCAAGCTCACTATCCCCAAGACACCATCGACAGACTATTTGAGGACTTTCAAACAGCCCTAGAAAACAAGAAATAAAAACATGCCCAACCATTCGCTCAATCTGAAATCTCCGTAGGGCGAATAACGCGCAGCGTTATCCGCCGGCTGGCCACGGTACGCTCCGAAATCCTTCTGGATACACGGACGATCCCCAATGCCAAGCTACCGACGCACCTGGGTCCCCGGCGGCACCTATTTCTTCACCGTCACCCTGCATGACCGCCGCTCCAAGCTGCTGACCCGCGAAATCGACCTGCTGCGCCGCGTGGTCGCACAGACCAGGCGCCGGCATCCCTTCCGCATCGATGCCTGGGTCGTGCTGCCGGAGCACATGCATTGCCTCTGGACCCTGCCGCCCGACGACGCCGATTTCGCCACCCGCTGGAAGGTCATCAAGTCCGGCTTCGCACGACGCATCCCCTGCCACGAATCACGTACCCTCGCGCAACGGCGGCGAGGACAACGCGCCATCTGGCAACAGCGCTACTGGGAACACCTGATTCGCAATGACACGGACTACCGGCGCCATTTCGACTACATCCATCTCAACCCTGTGAAACACGGGCTGGTTACGGCGGTCAAGGATTGGCCCTTCTCCACCTTCCACCGGGCCGTGGCTGAAGGGCTTTATCCCGAGGATTGGGCCGGTGATCCTTCCTTGGAGGTCCGGGCGGCCGAGCGGGTTTGAGTCTGCTGGCGAATAACGGCTATGCCGTTATTCGCCCTACCCCGGCTACCAAGTCTTTTTCTCAGCCTCGCAGGATGGCCGGCCCCGAGAAAGTAACCAAAGCGCTTGCCCCTGCATTCGGCCTCCTACACGACAATTCCACTCGACCTCTTCACGGCGCAGACCAGAGCATCGGATATTTCTCTGGAAGAGGTAGGGCGAATAACGCGACGCGTTATCCGCAACTACACAGGATTTTCCTGTAACGCCCGGGCATCGGGGGATTGGAGGAACTTCGTCAAACCGATGTACAAGCAATGGCTTCAGAGAATCGGCGGATAACTGCTTTGCAGTTATTCGCCCTACCGTTGACCGCTATCGGTGCACTCCATAATCATTCCTCGGCGCTAAGAACGCATACCACCCAGCGGCAAACCGCTCCCGAAAGTAGCGGTGTATTCCATTGAGGAAATGCGTATGCCATTCGTTTTTCAACCCTGTAGTGGTCTACTGATCCCGGACACCGATTTAGGCGAGAATCCTCGCCGTGAGAGAGGTGTCTGATGAGCAAGCAACGACGTACGTTTTCCGCCGAGTTCAAACGAGAGGCCGCGGCC